>MGNS01000166.1:13107-13524 GCA_001795165.1 Chloroflexi bacterium RBG_16_57_11 | reverse complement strand
CGCCGGACCGATCCCCCGGATTCCTGTCCGGCCGACCTCCGCCGGTTTGAGTGGCACACCCATCAGCACCGTGGCCAGCGCAGCAACTTTCACTGCCGCATCCCAGCCATCGATATCGCCACTGGGGTCCGTTTCGGCGATACCAATTTCCTGGCAGTAGCGGACGGCGTTCTCAAAGCTATCCCCTTGTTCCATGCGGGTCAGGATCATGTTCGTGGTGGAGTTCAACACGCCACGGAACATGCTCAGGTTTGAGCCCGGAAGCGCCTCGCGAAACAAGGAAAAGATCGGCGCGCCGTCCATGACGGTGGATTCAAAATAAAATTTTCTCCCAATGGAAGCTGCCAGGTCGGATAATTCGTGGTAGGCGTGCACCACCGGTCCTTTGTTGGCGGTGATGCCGTGCATGCCGAGCTG
>MGNS01000166.1:5968-13095 GCA_001795165.1 Chloroflexi bacterium RBG_16_57_11 | reverse complement strand
GATGATCTACAGCAGGTTGGCCGGTTTCGTAGTTTACGGGAGTATTTTCAAACAAGACCTCTGCCCCGCACTGGCGAATAAATTCCAGCGAGTTGACCGGTCTTGGTGGTTTTGAGAGGGAAGCAAGGTCATCGGCTTGTACGGCAAGCTCGAGATCAATCCCATCTGGATCGATGGCCATGCCATGCCCGCCGCTGGCGATGCCAGTGGCGGAAAAAGTGATCCCATATCGCTGCTTAAGCTCTGCCTGTTTGCTTAGAAGAAGCTTTGCGAGCGCCTTGCCCACATTTCCAAAACCCATGAAGGCCAAACGATGATGACCCATTTGTCTCCTCCTCGGTAAAAATTCGTTCAGGGATATGCCCGACCAGACGATCGGATCAGATTTGGGGCCAGGGGAACGCTCGCCGGTATGGATCTGGAGAAGGGAAACGACCGGCGGCGGCCAGCCGTTCGGCTCGACCGCCCAAGGCGCGCACCTCGCCGCGACTGAGATATCCCATCAACTCAATCGCCAGCGGAGATGGCGCCCCATTCACCGGCTTCAGGCACTGAGCAAAATCGACCAGGTCGGCGCACAAATTTTGGGGGATGTTCTCACCGACGAAATCCCAAATAACCGTACGCAGCTTATCCTCGATGTGAAAACTCACCCCATGGTCGATCAGCCAAAAGTGTGCTGATTCGTCCCGTAAGACGTGGCTGCCTTTGCGATCGGCGTTATTGATGACCAGGTCAAACAGGACGGTTGGGCGGAGCCGCTGGCGGTCTTCGGGAGTGAAGTTGAAGTAATGGTACTCGGGGTCGTGGTCGATGTAAAGCTGTAACGAGCCCGCGCCTAACGGACCAGTTTTACAATACACTGTGGGAGGAACAAGCTGCCAGCGCAATGCCTCGCTAACCAGATACGCAGCGACTTCACGTTTTGCAAGGGAAGCCACCGGAAAATCCCATAATGGGCGCTCACCCTTGCTCGGCTTGTATACACAGGCGACTATTTGACCCTTATAAACTGCATCCGCCAGGAAAGTGTAATTCGAGCCCCACAGGAATTCACCGCGGACCGAGACTTCGCCGTTTTGTAAGATTTCCAGTGAATCAGTGCTTGTGACCATTCTTCTTTGGGCAGAAATGGCCTTCCGGGTCCATCGGCTCGCCACATTGCGGACAAATGGGCCGGCCTCGGGAAGCCACCTCCATCCCCCAATGGCACATTGCGCGAAGCTGAGCGCGGGTGCACCAGAAGCGCACCACACGTCCTTCCTCAGCGCTTTCCCCCTCAGCCTCCGGCTCCTCGTTCTCCTCCACCTCCTCGCTAACGGCTTCTCGGGCCACTAACACAATCCGGTCGTTATCGGTGTCATATCCCAGCCCCAGCTCCCCAACGCGGAACAATGGATCGACCGGTGGCCGAATGCGCATGTGCTCTTCGTCATAATCGCCCGGAGCCTCAGGCAGATCCGGGTAGCGCTGTTGCAGCTCTGCCAGGAATTGCTCCAGGCCAACCGCTAACGATTGCACCTGGATTTTTTCGACGATCACCGTGATGGTGCGTGTGCCCTGCCACGCCTGTATATAGAAAACACGCTTTCCCGGCTGGCCAATTGCATCTGTAGTGATATGGCTTACAGGTTGCAAATCGATCTCTTCCGCCATAGGGTCTCCCGTAGTATGTGTAGTATACCAGATCAGGATTTTGGGAAGCTTATAGTTGATTCACAATTCAACCGGAGCAACTGGCACCCGGAGTCACCCAGGTACAGTGCAGTGATCGAAGCTGGTGCGATGCTCAAACGTTGAAAAGTATCGATCGGCATTCCCAGGAAATAGGCCACAGCTAATTTGATCGGATCAGAATGGGACACGCAGACAAGCAGGTCCTTTGGCTCATACTGACTGGCAATGGCATCCAGATCCTTGATAATACGATATTGAGCGTCGGCAAACGCCTCACCGTTCGGAAAGCGCATACGGGAAGGTGACCCTTGAACCAGCTTCCAAAGTTTTGTCCGGCTCAAGACCTTGATCCGTTGGTCCTGCCATTCACCGTAGTCGATCTCGATCAGACCTTCGCGTAACTGCACCTCCAGACCCAGAGGCTGTGCAATGGGTGCTGCGGTCTCCAGCGCCCGTTCCAGCGGGCTGCTATAGACAGCCTTAATCGGAGCCTCCTTCAGCTTTTCGGCCAGCGCCTGGGCTTGCTTCTGCCCATTGTTATTCAAATGGACATCTGGTAAACGCCCCGCCAGGCGGTTCATTTTGACGTAGTCGTTCTCTCCATGCCGAATTAATAGAATAACTGGCATAACCCTCCTATATCCCGGCTGTATCAATCGTGACTTTACGCCCCTGGTTTGTGTCTACCTTTAATCTGGTTAATCGTGGTTTGGTCCAGCTCGGGCAGAGTTTCAGACTTCTCCACACCCAGCGCCAGTCGTTGCGCCTGACGCAAGCGATCCAGCCGATCCACTACCTGCGCTTCGTAGCCCTGGTCCGAGGGTCGATAAAAATAGGTCCCCAATAGCGGGCCAGGCAGGTATTGCTGAGGCAAAAAGTGATTTGGGCCTTCATGTGGGTACTGGTAGCCGCGCCCATGTCCCAAGGCTTTCGCATCCCGGTTGGTATCCTGTAAATGTTGCGGCACGCCGGTTATGCCTTGCTCTTCGATCAACTGAAAAGCCTTGAAATAAGCCCCGGCGGAATTGGACTTCTGCGCCGTCGACAGGTAGAGCGTGGCTTCAACGATCGGATAAATGCCCTCCGGCAGGCCAATATAGTCGAAGGCCTGGGCGGCTGCGCTGGCGACCACCAATCCCAGCGGGTCGCCCAAGCCGATGTCTTCACCTGCCAGGATGATCAGCCGACGCAGAATAAAGCGCGGGTCTTCGCCGGCATAAAGCATCTTGGCCAGCCAGTACAATGCCGCATCCGGGTCGGAACCGCGCACCGACTTGATAAAGGCTGAGATGGTATCGTAGTGGGCGTCGCCATCCTTGTCGTATAACACCGCACGCCGCTGGATCGATTCTTGTGCCACTTCGAGGGTAATGTGAGCGACGCCACCAGCGTCGGGTAGGGTGCTCTCCACCGCCAGCTCCAGTGCGTTGAGTGCATTGCGGGCGTCGCCACCGGCCACACGGATCAGGTGCTCCATGGCGGCCTCGTCCACCTGCACCTTGCGACCACCATACCCCCGGTCTGGATCGATTAGCGCGGCGTTCAGGATGTGCAATACGTCCTCATCCCGCAGCGGGCGTAATTGGAAGACCCGAGAGCGCGAGACCAGCGCTCCGATTACTTCAAAATATGGGTTTTCGGTCGTCGCCCCAATCAATGTGACCGTGCCATTCTCGACGTGAGGCAGCAGGGCATCCTGTTGCGCTTTGTTCCAGCGGTGCACTTCATCCACGAACAGAAGCGTACGCTTGCCATATAGCTTGCGACGCTCTAACGCCTTGTCGATCACCTCGCGCAGCTCGGCCTTGCCCGCCAACACAGCCGACAGGGTATCGAAGTGGCTCTGTGTCAGATTGGCGATCACCATGGCCAGCGTGGTCTTGCCCGTGCCGGGTGGCCCCCAGAGGATGATCGACGAAAACAGCCGGTCAGCTTCGATCGCACGGCGCAACAGCTTGCCCGGTCCAACAATCTCCTCCTGGCCGATGAACTCATCCAGGGAGCGCGGGCGCATGCGCGCCGCCAGCGGCGCCTCGCTCTTCATCCGCTCGTGCATGGCATGGGTGAACAGGTCCATCGTTCCCCGATTATACCCTCCAACCACCCGTGCAGCAGCATCTGGATGTTAATTGGGATCACAAAAAAGCGGCTATATTGTCCCGGCACCAGGCATCAAAGCTGCCAGGCGGGCAACCGGTGACCGATAAGACCGCATCAGTCACATAGGCATACTCACTTCGGCGCAAAGCGCCTAAAGTCTCCATCAAGCCATCCACCAAATAAGCCGGCAACCCAAAACGGCGCATCCAGATAGCAGCCAGGAAGGCAGGCACATTCACATAACGGATGCGCTTCCCTAGCACCTTGCCAAGAATGGAAACCATCTCGCCGATGGTGAGCGCCTCCAGCCCGGTCAGCTCGTATATCCGGCCAGTATGCCCGGGAGAAGTCAAAACACGCGCGGCAACCGCAGCCACATCCCGCGGGTCGACAGGCGGGACACGGCCTTTTCCACCCGGAAAATATACCGCACCGTGCGACTTGATCGTGGCTCCCCACCATTCAATCACATTGACCATCAGCATGGTTGGGCGCAGGAAGGTCCATTCGAACCCGTAAGACTCGACCAGCTCTTCCTGCTCACGATGCCACCTACCGGGCCCCAGGGAGCGGTCGGCTTCGATAGTCGATTGCTTGACCACATGCCGCACTCCAGCCGTCCGGGCAGCTTCGAGCAAATTAAGGACCTGCTGAGGCTCGGGTGTGACGAAATACAACCGATCCACGCCCCGCATGGCAGCAGCCAGTGTCTCCGGTTTGTTCAGGTCCCCCACGACCCGCTCCACACCCTGGCCCAGGTGGGCCACCTTGCGCTCATCGCGCACCAAAATTCGAAATTTCTCGCCCTGATCGAGCAACCCCCCGACCAGGTGCCGGCCAACATTGCCTGTAGCACCACTAATCAGAATCATCTCTACCTCCGATTGACTTAATCCTAGTGTGATATAATTCTTAGCAACTGATATCTCACGAATAATTATCTTATTACTAAGATACTTAGATCATAAACGAAAATGACTAAAGAGTCAAGCCCCTCCATGAAACGAAAAGAACTGACCAAACAGATTGATTGGGCCTTGCGGGAGCTGAGCACCTCGACCGTACTTGCGGCCACATCCATTGCGCAAAAGGTCGGGATGGGTCCCAACGACCTCAAGTGCGCAGAGCTGCTGGTCAGGAACGGCCCAATGACCGCCGGGCAGTTGGCCCAAGCCACCGGCCTGACAACCGGCGCAATCACAGGCATCGTTGACCGGCTGGAAAAAGCCGGCTGGGCACGCCGTGAAGCGGATCAGCATGACAGGCGCCGGGTGATTATCCACCCCGGGCCACAGGATAACCAGAAGACCGCCGCCGAGCTGTACGACTCTCACCAAAAGGCTTTGGATCACCTGCTTTCGGACTATTCAGACGAGCAACTGGCATTCATCCTTGAATTCATCCACAGCCTGTCTGCAATCAACTATAAAGAGGCGGGCAAAGGATAAGCACAACCATGGCACAAAGCTATGATGTCCTGATTCGTAACGGCAGCCTGTACGACGGGACCGGAGCACCGCCAGTTCAAGCCGACCTGGCGATCTCCGGTGATCGGATTGTGGCGGTCGGAGGCCACCTGACCGCTCGTGGGCGGATCGAGATCGAGGCCGGAGGAAAAGCTGTCGCGCCCGGCTTTATTAACATGCTAAGCTGGTCCACGGAGAGCCTGATCGAGGACGGCCAATCACAAAGCGAGATCCGCCAGGCCGTGACGCTGCAAGTGATGGGCGAAGGCTGGTCGATGGGACCATTGAATGAAACGATGAAGTCTGAAGTCCAACCCCCACCCGCGCGCTTACGGGACGTTCGCCCGTTTGCTCGGTCGCTACATCCGGGAACAGCAGACCATCACACTCCAGGAAGGGATCCGGCGGTTGACATCGCGTCCGGCGGATAACCTGAAATTGAAGCGCCGCGGGCGGCTGAGAGCAGGCTACTACGCAGATGTGGTGGTTTTCGACCCGGCGACAATCGCCAATCACGCCACTTTCGAACAGCCCCACCAGTATGCAACCGGCGTATCCCACGTCATCGTCAACGGCGCGCTCGTGTTGAAGGACGGGGAGCATAACAGCGCGACCCCCGGGCGGGTCCTACGAGGCCCGGGCTGGAGGGGAGTAACGCCGCGGTGATCCATCTGATTTTTTATACCCGAAAGGGAGTTTTGCATGGCTAAAGTCTACTATATCGGAGATTGGGCAGTGCAGGTCGGCCCGGTCTACGCCGAAACTCCGTTTAACCACTCCCCGAAAGGGCTGGATTTCATCAATTATGGCAAGTGGCTGGTGGCGGCGGTGGAGTCCAGCGGGCGGCACAGCATCACCAGCGTGCCCACCTGGGAATTCTACAACCTGCCTCCCGGCGAGTACGAGAAAATCCTGGAAGATTACGACATCATCGTGTTCTCAGACGTAGAGGCCAAAAACTTCCAGCTCCACCCGCAGTTCTTCAACCGCCACCTGTTTGGCACCAAGGTAATGACCTTCCCCGACCGGGTGCGACTGACGGTCGAAGCGGTGCAGAACGGCAGACACGTGATGTTCCTGGGCGGCTGGCTGAGTTTCAACGGCGAGCTGGGCAAAGGTGGCTGGGGTCGCACGCAGCTACGTGAGATCCTGCCGTGCGAATGCCTGCAGGTGGAAGACCTGCACGAGAACACCGAGGGTTTCACCATGCAAGCCAACCTGGTCGAACACCCAATCCTCCACGGGCTGGACATGGGCTCTATGCCGCCGGTTCTGGGATACAACATCGTGCGCCCACGGGCTGGGTGTACAGTCGTCACCAACTGGCGGGGTGATGGTCATCCAGCGATTTCCGTCGGCCGGTTCGGACGAGGGCGCACCCTGGCTTACACCTCTGACCCCGCGCCGCATTGGGGGTGCAATTTCGTGTTTTGGAAAGATTACGCCCGGCTGTGGACCAACGTGTGTGACTGGCTCACCAAGGGCGAATAACCGTCAACGGAGGTCAGCCGCACCATCCAGCTGGAGGCAGAGGCGATCAACCAGACCCTGGAGGCGCTGGAACGCTTCAGCACTGCTGTGCGCACCGTTATCGTGCCTTGATCGAACTAAGGCTTTGGTCACCCCCTATTCAACCACTGCCTCCGCCTCGATCTCCACCAGGATCTCCGGGATGATCAGCCGCCTAACCTCTACCATCGAAGTCGCAGGTCGGATCTCTCCGAAGTATTCACCATGGGCGCGACCGACATCCAGCCAGTCATCGATATTGATCACATAAATGCGGGTGCGCACCACGTCCTGGAGCGTGGCACCCAAACGGGAAAGCGCCGCTTCAATGTTGCGGATCGCCTGCACGCTTTGGGCGGAGACATCGCCCAAACC
>MGNS01000166.1:0-5949 GCA_001795165.1 Chloroflexi bacterium RBG_16_57_11 | reverse complement strand
CCGGTGGCCGTGGTGCCCGAGACGTAAATGTGCGCGCCAAGCTTGACCGCCCGCGAGTAGCCGACTACAGGCTCCCAAGCCGTTCCGGAGGAAATGTTAATGCGTTGGGACAATTACCGCTCCTTACAATTCATGCCAGGTGAATAGAGGTAGGATTATGGATCGCTCGAAGCCAAGGTCAGGTACTCATCCACCACACGCTCGAGTACTTCGAGCGGAACGCTGCCTGCCTCGAGAATTACCCGATGGAAAGCTTTAAGATCGAAACGCTCGCCCAATTGTTCTTCCGCTTTCTGGCGTAGCTCGAGAAGCTTGAGCAAGCCCACTTCATAGGAGACAGCCTGTCCGGGCCAAGCGATGTAGCGGGTGACTTCGTTGGCCATCTGTTGGTAAGGCAAGCCGGTGTTCTCAACCAGAAAATTCACTGCCTGGTCAAAATTCCAGCCTTTTGAATGCAGACCGGTATCCACAACCATGCGAGCCGCGCGGAATGCCTCGGATTGTAACCGGCCCAGGTCGCCATACGGATCATCGGCGTACCATCCCAGATCTCCAGCCAGGTGCTCGGCGTACATGCCCCACCCCTCGGTATAGGCGCCGAACACCACCACATCACGGAAGAGCGGCAGATCCTGCTTGCGGGCCAGTGAGATCTGAAAATGATGCCCTGGGAGAGCCTCATGAAACGCCAGCGTGTCCATCTTGAAGCGTAGCTGGTCCTCCTCCACAGGCACATAAAAAATGCCCGGTCTGGAAGCATCCAAAGGCGCGGGGGTGTAAAATGCCTGACCGGCAGGGAATTCTCTCACCTCCAGCTCGGAGGCTGGCTGCAAGTTAAAAGCTTCGTCCAACCGATCCTCAGCCTTTGAAATGATCACCTCATAGGTTTGCTTCACCATCCAGCCTGTCACTATTCCGCTTTCGTTAGCCACGCGTGTATACAGGTCATTGATACTGGCCTGTTTCGGATAACCAAGCTGATCGAAGCGCTGGCGCATTTCTTCCTGCAGGCGATTCAGCTCATCAACTCCCATCTGGTGAATCTCATCGGGGGTCAAATCGGTCGTCGTGTGATGGCGCAAGACATAACGATAATACTCGTCGCCCCGCGGATACTGCCAGAGACCATCCTCCAGTGGGGCGCGCTTGCGCTGGCCTTCCAGAAAGGATGCAAGCTGCTGGTAGGCGGGGATCACTGTGGCGCCAATCTCCGTTTCAGCTTGATCGAGCAATGTCTGTTTGATCTCGGGTGAAATACTGCTCAATGGCGCCAGATGATTCACGAGTGCCGTATAGTACAAGGTTTGCTGGGGCGTACTGTTCGCCATGAGCTGGATATCCCCCAGGCTGGCTTCAATCACACGCCGCGGGGTAATGAGGCCCTGCGCCTCACGCTGCTCCAGGCTGGCGAGGATATAATCGAGCTTTTCCCCCACCTGCCCCAGGCGCTTCAAGTATGCCTGGGCGTCCTCTTCATCAGTTATGGTGTGCTGATCGCTGAACAAGTATTCTGTCAAGTAGGGCACACTCAACACTCTGAGCTGGTTGATGGGATATCCGTAGTCTGTAAATTGCTGACCGTGCACCAGATCGTCCAGGTACCACTCAAAAGCATCGTAGGTGAGCTGCTGTTCGCGGCTGAGAGCAGATCGCGGGTAGCGGCGGAGCTGATCCAACAACGTGCGTTGCAGCTCCTGGGTCTGGCGGATTCCTTCAGGTGAGAGATCCGTCAGGAGCGTCGCATCCGCCTTGACTCGGTCGGCCAGGCCTTCGGCGGTGGCCCATTCCGGATCGTTCTGCATCAATTGTGCAAAGGTTTCTTCGATAAAAGCGTCGAATGGAACACCTGGCGGCGCGGTAACGGTTTTCAATACCGGTGTTTCGGTAATCTGTACCGGTGTGTCCGTTTCAACGCTGGCTGTTTCATATTTGCGGACGGTCACCGTAGGTCGGGTATCGTCGGGTGGTTTTGTTTGAGTCGCGAGGGGTGTAGGCTCAGCTGAACGACAACCTGGCAAGGTAATCAGCGATAGGATGATCATGCCGAGGACCAGACTCTTCCAACAGCGCTTCGCCTGGCTCATGGCGGCTCCCCGTAACAGAACGACGATCTTTCTTCGAAATCCCAATCGTAAAGAAAGCCGCAATCGGCGTCGTTATTCCAAACTTCAAAATAACTTCGGAAACTATCCTGCACACAGCTATCGGCCTGGACCTGATATGTATAAATGCGACACGACTGGCCCGCCGGCAAGCTAAAATCAGGGAAGAAAAAAATTTCAGAATTATTATCTTCAAATATAAACCAGTCTGTCAAATCTACGGCAGTATTCTCGAAATTTTTGATTTCGATATATTCATCGGATTCGTAAGGATCCAGTAATCCATTATAGAAAATGTGTACAATTTGCACAACCGTCCCGACAACCGTACCGGTGGCCACCGGCTGGGTGGCAGTTCGCGTCGGGGTCACCCCGGAAGTTGGTCCCGCGGTGACGGTGGGTGGAAGTGTATTGGTCGGGCTGGCCGGTGAACCGGTCGGTGCAAGGGTCGCTGGAGGGGCAATCGTGGTCGCAGTCCCCGGTGTGAATGATGGCGATACTGAGGGTGTCATAGCTGAGCCGGGGGAAACCGTAGGCGGACTGGGAGATACGGTTGGCTGGAGTTCGGTCGGCAGCGCAGCCACAGCCGGATACCCCCAGATGCCAAGGCCGGCCTGAACGGCAAAATCCTCCGCTGAACGAAATTGGGATCCACAAGCCAAGCCGGCTGCATCCTGATCCAGCCGTGCAGCTCCGCTCCGGAGGAGCTCATCGTTTATGAACCGTCCATCCAGATACAGGACATAGCGCAGAAAACGCCCCTGTGCGTCGCGCGAGCCTTCATCAGCTACCAGACGAACAACCCGACGGTCGAGCAGACTTCGTGTGATCTCCTCAGTGAGCGGAACCGCATCGATCCCAAACAGGCGCACAGTCTCTTGCCGCCCAGCAATATCGATCACGAAAGTCTCGCCATCGATCACCCAGCTGACCAGCCCGGTGATACCCGGGTCATCTGGCAAGCAGGCCAGCAGATCAGCGGTCGGTGTAGGCGCGATATTCGCGGTGACCAGGCGATGTGGGGTCTCAGGGGAGGCTGTGTTGGTAGGTTTTCCAGCAGTTCCAGTCTCGACCAGATCCACTTTAGTTGGCTCGAGAGTGTTGGTGTGCACAGGTGCCTGGCCTGGCGTAACCATTTGCGACCGCGACGGTCTTGCCAGCGAACACCCGGCTGCCAGCCAAGCTATCAGGGCAAAAATGAAGAAACGATGCAATGTCATCATGCGGCCAAAAATCGCCGCACCCAACCTAGTCCTCTTCTATATGATACTTGAAAGAGACCTTCACCTTTGCGCGGAAGGCGCGCACCTTCCCATCCTCAATAACCAGATCTTGCTCAACAACCTCTGCTACACGCATGTCACGCAAGCTCTTTGCTGCCGTCTCTACAGCGATCGACGCAGCCTTTTCCCAAGACTCCGGGCTGGTTCCAACCAGCTCAATGACTTTGTACACACTCTCGCTCATTTTTTTCTCTCCTTGGAACTATCGGCATTCTGGAGTAACCAACTGAACTGCCAGTGCACGTCGTAGTACCTGCCCGGCAGAGGTCACCCCCACCCGGGCAACACCAGACATACAGCTTCTCTGTCCCAGGACAACTTGATCTCCCGGAAGCAGGCTGCCCATCACGCGCCCAGCCGAAGGGGCCGCAAGATTGCCTTCGGCGAAGTATACATACTTTCCATTTCCACCTGATGCCTGCAATCTGAAGGCAGCCACCCAGTCCAAACCCTCCAGCGCATCCGGGCCCCAGGTGAGCAAACTCCAGGTCAAGCCCAGATCCCCCTCTACAGGCTTATTCCTGGCGGTACGCCAAGTTTCTAGTCCTGCTCCAGATTGATATTCGATCAATACCTGTTGGCTGGCACAATCCGTCAGCATTGACCGGGTTATGATGACCGCTTCCACATCCAGCCAGGGATGCTCCACCTGGATTAACCAATCCAAAGGCCGTTGAGGCAAGTCACCAGCTCCCAATTCGAGGGCCAAAGGATCCGAACCGGGCTCGAGAATCCCACTGGCAACTACCTGATCCGACCCGGCGAGGGAAACCATAACGTCGCCAGGTGGAATAGCCGTCCCATCAATAACCGCAGGTGCGTTCAGATTCAATAATAGCTTCGGAAAACAACCTGATCCGTCATTAGAACTTTTCTTGAATGTGACACGAGCAAACACGAGCGGCAATTCGGTGCCGGGATTGAAACCCGGTAGGCTCAAGGTCGGCAACGGTGTTTGGATACCGGGCAACTCAGGGGTATTCACGGGGGATCTGGAAGCGACATTCGCCGTTTGGGTAGCATAATTCCCCGACCATGCCCAATAGCTTTGGTTGTCCAGACTATAAAACAGACTCAGCGCCAGGCAGACCGCCGCCAATGGGATCGCACCAACAATCAAGATCGCCACTAAACCCATCATGCGTGATATCTTCGAGAACCAGGCAGGTTTTTCCGATTGTACAGCCGGGATGAAGTCCGAGTCGGCTTGCTCTGAATACTCACCCTGGTATACAGATCTCGTCTCGGCTGGTATTTCACCATTCATTTTTGCAGAGGTCTCGCCGGTTTGATATACGGTTTCCATGCCAGACTGAGATGTCCCGGGCAACTCAGAAAGCTGCGAGCGATAGGCGCGCGCCGGAAGCAACGTGGTATCGGGGTAAGTGCCAGTGCAATTCAACAAAAAAGAAGCCCAAAATCGAAGGTTGGCACGCAACTGGCTTCGGTCACGTGCTTCGGCGATCCACTCCGATTCCATCCGGGATCTTTCGATATAGAAACGCGCTTCGTGGACTAACGCCTGTGTATCGAGTGGCAGCGCATCCAGGGATACCGGCGCCGGACCGGGGCATGGCGCGCCGCCAATCTCATCCAGCCTGGCCAGCAAGCGCTCGTGCTCGGCCTGGAGGGATTGCATTGGTGAAGGCGGCAGCGTCACGCCGTCCATCGGTCATTCACCAATGTGCTTAGCAACAGCCGGGAGAGATTGAGTAATTCTTTAGTAATTTTATGGACGTGCCGATCGACCAGGTACATCCACCTCTCCGCAACATCATAAAATTCCGAACCGGCGTCGTACAACTCGTTGATATCAACATATTGCGAGCGAGAAGCGAAGGGCTCTCGAGGCTGGAGAAATAAACGAGGAATATCCGCTGGCCGCGTCAAACTTTCCAACCGGTCGGAGGATTTGCACAATTCTACCGCCCAGGCAGGCCCAATCATCCGGTCTTGCAATCTGGCGAATGGCTCGGCCGGAAAGATGCTGCGCGGGACACTCGCCCAATCGAGCAGGGCAGTTACCCTCTGCGCCACCGGATGCCAGTGAATGCCAATAGCGCGTGGCTCTGGATCTTCGTTCGAGTCAGACAAGCGCTCCACCTCACGCGAAAACTGCCCGTAGTTGAACAAGATATCACTCAGCTGGTTATGAAGGTCATTCCAGTCATTGAGACGTATATGATAGTCCACAAATAAACGAAATACCTTGACCAATTCTGCTGGCGTTGGATCATCTGGAGGCAGGTTTTGCCGTAAGTTATTGATAATCCAGGCCAAATTGATATAAGGATATCCCGCCGGCCGGTCCTCGATGACCTGATCAGTATCCACCTGGGGAGCGGATGACTGGGCGCCTCGGTCTTGATCTATCTCGTCTTGATCGATTTTAGCCTGATCCTCAGCCCGATCATAATCCGGTTTGAGTCTGGAATCCGCATCATCAGACATGTTATTGTGCCTCGATACCAATAAACCAAGCCAACATCATATTAATAATTATACCCTACCTCCCCCTAGACCGTGATCGTTCCAAAGTTGGTAAAAGCGTGGTTAAATGGTTG
>MGNS01000165.1:77777-90916 GCA_001795165.1 Chloroflexi bacterium RBG_16_57_11 | reverse complement strand
ATTCCAGGCATACAAGAAGAGGCGGCCAGATGATCGACGAGTTGATCACTCCGGTGGAATTTCGATAACTGCACCCACCTGCACCCGATTTTGACCTATGAATAACTTGACCCACATATCTAGCCTTTTAGAAAGAAAAGCCCCCACATGTGGGGGCAAAAAGGTGGACCTGAGGGGATTCGAACCCCTGACCTCCTCAGTGCGATTGAGGCGCGCTCCCAACTGCGCTACAGGCCCTTTCCAAGAGCGGGTTGAATTTTATCCCCGAGTAGCAGGAATGTCAAGCAACTGCACAAGCCAGATGCCATTGCAAGCGGCGCACCCTTCGACGTCGCCGCATAGAACGCGGCTTCGCTCAGGGCACTTGGCTATTACCTGTTAAATGCTCCACCGATAGCCGCACCAGCTCCTTCAGGCTGGACAGGTCGATATCATCCAGATGCTTAATATATAGACATGACTTGCTTATAGTATGCTTACCCAGCTTCCCCAGCAGTGTATCGTATTGCTCAAAGCCGGATATGATGTACAGCGTCAGGTTCTGCTTGCGCGGCGAAAAGCCGGTCAAAAACCAGTCCCCTTCCCGGCCCGAAGCATAGCGGTAATGATAGTTGCCAAAGCCAACGATGGCGTCTCCCCACATCAGGGGTTCTGCCTGGGTAGCCTCTTTCATTTACTCCAGGATTGTAAAGCAATCCTTGCGTTTCTTCTCGTCGCTGACACCATTCAGAAATTCCACCACACTCTGCTCATTTGGTTTGGTCTTTAATTCCTCCATGGTCTACTCCTTAACGATAAAACTGGCTGGCTAATTGGATAGTTCTGGTATCCGTAGAATATTCCCAATTGATCGTAACCGCGCCTCACCGTGCACACTGGATGCTTCGTAAGATTGTATAACCTTACGCCCGGTCCGTAAATCCGATCGTGTGACCAATCTTGATCGCATCCCGTTCCAGTTCAAGCCTCAACCGTACTTGATCCTCGACATCCATCGCCTTTAACAATTGCTCAGCGTAATGCCAGACTTTTTCTCTCCAGTGTCCTAACAGGCTGGAGATCACCTTCTCGTCCAGGGGGCCAAACAACGTATCGATGAGTTCCATCGCGGGCATGACCTGCTCCAGCACCTGATCCTGGACTTCATCGATCGTGGAGCCAATCACCTCATTCACATGACAGTAATCTACATAGCGATCTTCTTGCAGGCCGTCGGAAAGCTCACCCCACTCCGGCTTAAGCATATCGACCACTGCGAGCGCCAGGTCATAATTGATATGAGCGTTAATGCCGAGTAGCAATTTTTGTATTCCGATCAAATCGGGATCCCGTGCAGCCCGGTGAGCCAACTGCCATACGGGTGGTGCAGCGGCAGGATCCTGCTCGTAGGCTTCGAGCGCCATGAAATAGTATCCGGCGAAATGATTCACCAGATGATCTACCCAGTCTGGATCGCGAAACTCATCCAGCTGAATAGCCAGGTGCATATTGCGTGTCATCATGAGGTAGCATTTTAGAAAGATCGACCGCTGGTCGGATGACTCTTCCCAGCTTTGGACCAGCGCCTGCATCCGTGCTTCGACTTCATCATGCGGCATACGACACCTCGATCCTATCAGTCTTTACCCAAAACATAATAATACAACCCCGGATACAACGGGTTATTGTACCAGCCACGCACCCAGCGTTGCTGGTATTGGCGGTCAATCGACAGGTACATCAGGATGACTGGAGCCTGGTCGTAGAACAGGAGGTTGAACTCACGGTAGATGTTCCCGCGCGCTTCCGGGTCTGGCTCGGTCACCCCACGATCGATAATCTCTTCAAAGCGATGGATCAAATCAGCAGGCAGGTTAAGCTGTCGGCTAAAATTTCCAATCGTGTACGGGACAACCCAGTTGTGCGGGTCGTGAATGTCTTCGAGCCAGTTTTTGGAGAAAATTGGCAGGCGGCCATCACGATAACGTTGGTTATAGTCATCCGATTCCAATCCAACTGCTGCAATCTTAAAGTTCGGATTGAGTGAAGTCAGCTCATGTGCAAAGATCTCGGCGATCTTCTGGTCCGGCCGGTTGTCCTGCGCGTACGGTAGTTTGAGGGCAAAACCGGCTTCCCACACGCTCGACCCGCCGAAAATGGCCTGGCGGAATTCATCCTGACAGCGAGCAAGGTCATAGGTGTATTGAGGAGCGGCGGCGTCGTAACCGATCATTTCAGGAAGCATTACCGTAGCCGAGCGTAAACCTTCACCTTGCATGATCTCTCTCAAGTAGGTATCATCGTTGAAGCAATATTGGAATGCCCGCCGGACGTGAACATTGGAGAAGAAATCCGGTGGCACCCCTTCACCATCGAGTTGGGCGCTTCCGATCAGGTCATTGCCATCCTGAGCGTTTATCTTCCAATTCATAAAGATGTCGCCGCCCCGGCAGACGACCGGGAAGCCACGGATCATCTCCAGCGGCCCAGCTGGATTCTGGCTGGGTTGACAGTCCTGGTCGGTGAAATTGCAGACCTGGGCAGTCAGGCTATCCAGATCTGGCCACTCTACATTCGAGGTAATACGGGTTGAGTCCGCTTCACCGTTCTGTAACGCCGCCAAACGGCCAGCGAAATCCCTTTGATACCGGATAATCACCGTCTGCAACACCGGAGCGCCGGTTGGCCCGCCAGGCCAGGCAGGCTCGGTGCGCCAATAGCCCTGGTTGGCTTTCAAGATAATCTGCTCGTCTTTTGTCCAGCTCTCCAACCGGTAAGGCCCTGTGCCCATCGCTCCGGAGCCGAGCGGCGTTTCGTTCAACTGATCCAAACTTCGCCCGTAATAATCTTGCCAGGTCTGGCAATCACCATCCCAGCCGCCATTTGCTATCGTCCAGGCTTTCGAACGGATGCTACCCCAACCATTCGTCAGGCTTGCCAGGAAGGGAGCCCAGGGTTGTGCCAGGTGGAAGATCACCATCTGACCCTCTGGATCGGTATAGATTGCCTGCTGCAAACGCTGGCAAATCTCCAGAAGCCTGCCCGTGTCTGCATCCTTCAACCCGTCCGGGTTATCTACCAGCGCCGGATCGACCAACTCAGCCACGTCATACACGCCAACACCAAAAACCGGCTCGGTGAGCATCCACATCGGCGAAGACGAGCCGCCCTGCAATATATTCCGTTGAAAAGTATAGACTACATCTTGCGCAATCAGCAGGGTGCCGTCATGAAATCGCACCCCCGGCCGTATTTTGAAAAGATAGGTCAACCCATCCTGCGAGATAGCTCCGTTTTCCAAGGTGGGGACCTCCAGGGCGAGCTGCGGGATGAAAACCGATGGCTCCTCCCGGCGGTAGAAAATAAGCGTATCGTACAGGTTTTGGATCACCTGTAGTCCGGAGGTCTCGTAATCCATCGCAGGGTCAAGCGTGTCCGGCTGATATATATCCATCTGAACATAAGTGGAGGGATCTTTTGAATGAACTACCGGTAACAGAGTTGGAACTGCGGAGGCAGGCACGGGGGTATCCGGCAAGGGGGTGGTCAAGTCTGGCGTGGGCGTTGAGCTGGCTTGCAGGCCGAGCCCCTGGATTGTCGGCGTGTGTGTCGAAGCCCTACTACCGCGCATGCCTAGCAATGCCAAACTCCCGCCACCCAGGGTGAAACACAAGATCAAGGCCAACGCGGTGAGGCCGAGACCAATCCATAGCCAGGGGATGCGCCGCGGCTCACCGGTAGGGGCAGTTTCGTGTACAGAACGCACTGCAGTTCCTGCACTCGCTGCGGAAACTGAAATCACCGGGGCGTCTCGGGCGAATAGTACCGGTTGCGCTGGTAGCAGGCAGGCCTGCAGATCCGACTTGAACTCGGCTGCGCTCTGGTAACGTTGCTGCGGGTCGAGCGCCATGGCTTTTTCGACCACCTGGCTCAACCGGGGGGAGATAAGAGGGTTCGATTGAGAAGGCGGCGTTATCTGCTCTCCGGTCGCACGGTGGATGCTCTCAGGCGGATTGCGGGTGGTTAGCAGCTTATACAGCGTGGCTCCAAGGGCATAAATATCGGATCGCCCATCGGTCCGCCCCATGCCATACTGCTCAGGAGGGGCATAACCCGGGGTGAGGGCACGAGCCCCCATCGTCGTCTTCATCACAGGATCGGACATTTTTACCAGCCCGAAATCAACCAGCATCGCCCGATCATCCGGCGTCACCCGGATGTTGGACGGCTTGATATCGCGATGGAATACCGCCGGATGGCGGCTGTGCAGATAGACCAGTGCGTCGGCTATCTGGATGATCCAGTTGAGACACTGCCCGATCGGTAGCGTCTTTTGCCTCCGTAGCATAGAAGCCAGGTCATCGCCTTCGACAAAATCCATCACCAGGTATTGTCCCTGTTCGGGGATGGAAAAATGGTCAGTTACGCGAGGTAGATTTGGGTGGGTGAGGTTCGCCAGCACCGTCGCCTCGCGCGCAAACTGGCGCTGTGCGGCAGTGGATGTATTCAGATTCTCTTTCACCGCGCATGGCCGTTCGAGGTTGATATCCCAGGCTTTATATACTGCTCCGAAACCTCCCCGCCCCAGCTCTGATTCAACGCGATATCGCCCGATCAGGATCTTATTGAGTTGCGTTTCAACCCGGGTTAGCTGCTCGGCTGCGGCTGCTGCCTGGGCGTCATCAATACTTGCCATGCCATCTGGTGATGATGCGCTGCCTGGAAGGAGGGCGCCGCACCAGCTGCAATAGTGGGCGTCGCTGGGATTGGCGACATTACACTGCGGGCACCGAATCTCGCTCATCCGATCCTATATTGATTGTGTTCCAAGGTTAGCCTGCCGGATCAATTGATCGAAAAGGGCAAGCCGCTCTCCCGCTCTCCGTGTGATAGAAGCGATTCTGTCAATGCCTGTTCGCGACGATAGATTGACTGGACACGATCCATCAGATCGTCCGCACGCACAATCTGCAGGAGCTGTTGCTTTTGTTCGGCGCTGATTTGCAACACCGAAGCGGCCAGATGCGCCAGCTCCACCGGGTCTTCAGGTAGATTGGTTACATCTAATACCTGGCCAACAGCCTTTAGCTGGGTTTGGACGAAACGCGTCACCTGTCTGCGCAGGTGATCGCCACGCCGGGCGATTTCCAGCGGGTCGCCCGGTTCAATTGGAAACGGTTGAACAACACCCATCAGGTAGGGGAAAGCCCGGCTATCCATCGAAAGGATACGGAAACGCTGCTGGCCAATAGCAACGATGTTCATTCGCCCCTGCTCCAAACGCTGTGAGTGGATGATCATCGCCGAACAGCCCACGGTGTGCGGCTCTGCCAGTGGGCCCGAAGCCTCTGCGCCACGCCGGATCAGGACGACACCGAATGGACGCTGCTCGTCCAGGCACATGTGAATCATATGCTTATAGCGCTCCTCAAAAATGTGCAGATGAATCGGCGCGCCCGGAAACAAGACAGTATTCAGCGGAAAGAGGGGCAATTCGGTGGTCATGTACGCCTTGATTCTAGCATAAAGAAGACTCCTTTGGCTGCAATAATTTTTTATTAGCCGGTCACCGGCAATCGCATTTCTCGTAACCTGGTCAATAAAACAGGCAACTGTGTGTGAACAGATACACTTTTGGGTTAAAATGTGAATCAGATTAATTCCAATCAAATGACCTTATTAACCGAAAGCAGGAAATTTACATGAACGATTCGACTTCCCCGTTTGCAAGCCGCCACGCACATCTGGCCGAGATTCTTGAGGAACACAATTTGGATGCCCTGGCGCTAAATCCCGGTCCAACCTTGACCTACCTGACAGGCCTGCATTTTCATCTTATGGAGCGTCCGGTGATCGCTTTATTTACCCGTGAAAAACCACCGATGATCGTCTTACCAGAGCTTGAGACCGCCAAGCTGACCAGCCTGCCCTTCGATTTACAGACCTTCACCTACGGAGATGATCCAGCGACATGGCCGGCAGTCATTGCGCAAACTGTCCAGGCGTCCGGCATCAATGGTCGTAAAGTGGGCGTCGAGCCGACACGCATGCGCCTGCTTGAGTATCGTTATCTGAAACACGCTTCACCGGAGGCGCGCTTCCTGCATGCCGATGAGAGCCTTGCCCAGCTTCGCATGCGCAAGGAGGCTAGCGAGATCGCCGCCATGCGCAAAGCGGTGGACATTGCTCAGAAAGCGCTGCTGGCCACGCTACCATCCATTCGCGCCGGGGTTACCGAGAAGCAGATCGCCGCCGAGCTGACTGTCCAACTGCTGCGGGCTGGCTCGGAGCCGGAATTAGCCTTCGCGCCGATTGTTTCGGGTGGGCCGAATAGCGCCAACCCACACGCCTCGCCCTCCGATCGATTCCTGCAACCGGGCGATCTGCTGGTGATCGACTGGGGTGCGATTTATGATGGCTACGTTTCAGATCTGACCCGCACCTTTTCCATCGGTCCGGTTGAAGAGGAGTTCACCCAAATTGGTCGCATCGTAGCCCAGGCCAATGCAGCCGGGAGGGAAACCGCCGGGCCTGAAATCGCGGCCGAGGAGGTGGACCATGCTGCCCGTGCCGTGATCCAGCACGCCGGTTATGGGGTCTATTTTTTCCACCGCACCGGGCATGGTCTGGGTATGGAAGCTCACGAGCCGCCCTATATCCGGGCTGGGAACACCCTGCCGCTTTTAGAAGGAATGACTTTTACGGTAGAGCCGGGCATATATCTGCCAGGCAGAGGCGGCGTGCGCATCGAGGATAATGTGGTTATCACCGCGGGTGGAGCCGAGTGTTTGAGCGATTTGCCGCGCGATCTGATCTGCTTACCGGCTTAAAATCGCCCCATGGGCGTATAAAAAAATGACTTCAAATCAAATTATTCCAACCGCCGAGCCGTTCTTCTTCCCCGGCGATGAGACTGGCTGCCTGCTTATCCACGGGTTCACCGGAACACCCAAGGAAATGCGCCGGCTTGGCGAACACCTGGCCGGGCAGGGTCGCACTGTGCTGGGTATCCGGCTGGTAGGTCATGCCACACGCCCTGAGGACATGCTGCGAGCCCGCTGGCAGGATTGGCTGGCGTCGGTCGAAGACGGCTGGCATATCCTCTCCGGTTGTACCAGGCGCATTTTTGTGATCGGCCTGTCCATGGGCGGTATCTTGTCCCTGCGTTTCGCGGCTCAGTTCCCAGTAACAGGCGTTGTCGCCATGTCCACACCCCACCACCTGCCGCCAGACTGGCGTCTGCCGTATATCAAACCGCTCAGCCGGGTGCGGCCCAGGATTACGAAGGGTCCTTCCGATTGGCACGATCCAGAGGCCGAGCAGGTGCATGTGGATTATCCTGATTATCCGGCACGCGCCGTGGCGGAGCTGCGCGATTTGCTCCTCGAGATGCGCCGTACGCTGCCCCTGGTTACCGCCCCGGCTCTGCTGATCCACTCACGGCAAGATGGCGCTGTGCAGCCTGAGGAGGGGCATGCCGACTTGATCTACCAGGCATTGGGCAGCACGCATCGAAGCCTTGTCTGGATCGAAGGCAGCGGACACGTGGTCACTAGCGACGCCGCCCGGTCGATCGTCTTCCAGTCTGTATCACAATTCATCGACCAGGTAGTGACATCCCAACCGGAGGGTGTGTGAGCCGGGATCTGATCCTGGTGGCTCTCTCGCTGATCGCCTGGGGAATTGGCGAAGGTATGTTTTATTATTTCCAGCCGCTGTATCTGGAAAAGCTGGGCGCCGATCCAATCAAAATTGGCACCATCTTGGGAATAACCGGTCTGGCGATGATGCTTGGTTTCTTGCCTGCGGGGCTGCTCTCAGACCGCTTCGGCCGCCGCCCCTTGATCCGCCTGGCCTGGATCTTGGGCACGATCTCAACCTTATTGATGGCCTTTGCGCCGTCGCTGGCTGGTTTTGTTGCCGGGATGATTATTTATGGGGCCACGGGCTATGTGACCGTACCGTTGAACAGCTACACGACAGCCGCCCGCGGCAGGTGGAGCGTAGGACGAACCATTACCCTGATATCGGCGACTTTCAGTTTAGGCTCGATCCTCGGCCCGTTGCTCGGCGGCTGGATTGGGGAGCGGTACGGTTTGGAGACGAATTTCCGCCTCGCCGCAGTGCTTTTTATGGTCTCCACTGTGATCATTTTCTTCATCCGCCCGCAGCCGGTAACCAGCATAGCTCCCTCTGGGCATCATTCCGGGGTACGAGCTTTACTAAACCGGCGCTATGTGACCTACCTGGGGCTGGTTTTCTTTATCATGCTCGGCCTGTATTTGCCACAGCCGCTAACTCCCAACTTCCTACAAAACGAGCGCAGTGTTGGCTTACTGCAAATTGGGCAGCTTCTTTCGGCGCGCGGCATCGGCGTGGTCTTGCTGAACCTGGTCCTCGGGCAGATGAACGCCCGCCTTGGCATGTTGGTTGCTCAAGGCTGCATAGCGCTCTTCAGCCTGCTCATCTGGCTGGGCAGTAGTTTCCCGGTCTACATGCTGGCCTTTCTTCTGATGGGCGGCTACATCACCGCCCGCGGGCTGGCGCTGGCCCAGGGGCGTTCCTTAGTGCAAGTCGCCAACATGGGAGCAGGTTATGGATTGATGGAAACTGTGATGGCACTGGCAATCGTGGTTGGGCCGCCGCTGGCCGGATACCTGTATTCCCTGCAGCCGGAGTGGGTGTATATCGCCAGCCTGGGGTTGATCCTGGCAGGCCTGGCTGCTAACCGGGTTTACTCCCCGGTGCGCAGGGCTGATATTCTCGCATTTGAAGAAAAGGAGCGAACCGAATGGACACAAACCTGATCCTGCAAGGGTTTGGTACATGGATGCTCGCACCGATGCAGTTTTTCTCATTCCTGGGAACGGAACAATTTTACCTGTTCATCGCCCCGGGGTTATTATGGTGCCTGGATGCGAGGCTGGGCCTGCGCATGGGCTTAGGATTGGCGATCAGCAGCTCGGTTAATTCGATCTTGAAGCTGGTCTTACACTCGCCCCGGCCATATTGGGTCAGCCAGGGCGTTCAGGCGCTGGCAGCTGAGACCTCTTTTGGCATCCCATCCGGACACGCCCAGAACGCGGTGGTGGTATGGGGCCTGCTGGCAGCCTGGATCCGGAAGACCTGGGCCTGGGTTGTCGCCATTCTGCTGATGCTGATGATTGGTTTGTCACGCCTGTACCTGGGGGTGCACTTTTTGGGTGACGTGTTGGCCGGCTGGCTGGTCGGAGCGTTGATCCTGTTGGCTATACTGCGCCTGGAGCGCCCAATTTTGGCCTGGCTGAACCGATTCCCGGTCAGCGGTCAAATCATGGCTGCGCTGATTGCCTCGCTTGCGCCGATCTTCCTCGGCATGCTCGCCAAGCTGCCGTTGAGCGGCTGGTTTGTCCCAGGACCCTGGGCGAGCCTGGCTGCCCGCGCTCCTGATGCTGTCGCGCTCGATCCCCTGAAGCTCTCTGGGCTGGTCTCGCAAGCTGGAGTGTTCTTCGGCCTGGCTATTGGCGGCATTCTACTCAAGCGGATTGGCTGGTTCGACGCCCGCGGTCCGGCTTTACAACGTGTATTGCGGTACCTGATCGGGTTGGTGGGGGTGCTGGCTATATACAGCGTGCTGGGAGCGTTCTTTCCAAGTGGCGAAGGGCCAATCCCTTATCTTTTGCGCTACCTGCGCTATGCATTGATCGGACTGTGGATTGCTTTCTTAGCGCCGTGGCTGTTTATCCGTATGCAATTGGCCCACAAGGGTCTGATATAATGAAAATAAGTTATGGTTAAATATGTGCAGCTCCCCTTAATAGAAACCGAGGCCAAGAAAACAAATTATCAAGGCCAAGTCATTGAAACTAATGGACTCGGCAACCGATTAGCGCCCGAAGACCGGGTTTTTCATGACTGGTATCGGTTTGTACTTTCATATCCTGCACATCTGGTAAGTTACTATATGTCGAATTTTGGCCTCAAGAAGGGACAAGTAGTCCTTGATCCGTTTTGTGGTACAGGTACTACCCTGGTTGAGGCAAAGCGCAACGGTATCAATTCAATCGGAGTTGAGGCGAACCCAATTGCTCATTTTGCAAGCTCAGTTAAAGTTGATTGGGATGTGAATCCTTTGCACCTTACCCAGATTGCACAGGAGGTGGCAAATCAGACACTGAGTATTTTGGCAGCCCAAGGAATTGATGACAATAAAAAATCCGATCCAAGTCTATTACAAGGGCAGTTGAGAACCCTAAGCGATGAGCAAGAGCGTCTAATCTTACAAGACTCAATCAGCCCTCTACCTTTACATAAAGTTCTGGTTCTACGTGATGTGCTATCAACCCGACAAGCAGAACGCTGCTACAATCATTTGTGCTTAGCTTTAGCGAAGACGATCGTTTTCCGTGTAAGTAACTTACATTTTGGCCCTGAAGTCGGGGTTGAAAAACCAAAGGCCGACGCGCCAGTCATAGCATCTTGGCTTGGTGAAGTGCAACACATAGTCAAAGATATTAGCAAAGTCTACAACAAAGAGCATCCAACCTCTACTGTCTTATTAGCTGATGCCCGTAATATTAGTCAGGTAATAGCCTCGTTAACCATAGATGCGGTTATTACCTCACCGCCTTACCCTAATGAGAAAGATTATACACGCACCACTCGGCTCGAATCTGTGATACTAGGTTTTGTTAAAAACAAAGAAGACCTCCGACACCTAAAAAAAACTCTGGTTCGTTCAAATACTCGAGGCGTCTATAAAGAGGATGACGACGACCAATGGAGTCATAAATATCCACAGATCAATGAGATAGCACGAGCGATCGAAAACCGGCGGATTGAGTTAGGAAAAACATCCGGTTTTGAGAGATTATACGGACGGGTTACTCGTCTGTATTTCGGCGGGATGGCGCGACATTTAGAAGACATTCGGCAAACCCTTCATCCTGGTGCTCAACTCGCTTATGTAGTCGGAGATCAAGCTTCATACCTGAGAATATTAATTCGTACAGGTCAGTTGCTTGCCGAAATTGCTACCGAGATTGGCTATGAAGTTGTTCGAATTGATCTATTTCGCACTCGATTTGCCACGTCTACAAAGCAAGAATTACGCGAAGAAGTCGTAATATTGAAGTGGAGAGGATGATCTTTATATGGCTAAGCCACGCAAAGGTAACAATCGTTACATCCAAATTATTGAGGCACTATTTTTAAAGCATTACATAGAAGGCGATTCAGAAGTACTTTTTAGCCGAGAAGAGTTCGTTCAAATGGCGGAGAGTTTGAGCATAACAGCGCCTAAAAATTTGGGGGATATTGTTTATTCCTTCCGGTATCGGACAGAACTTCCAGAGAGCATCAAAGAAAAGGCCCCAGAAGGTAAGCATTGGGTAATCCTCCCTCATGGAAGAGGACAATATCGCTTCTCCCTCGTGACAGTCCCCAAAATAATCCCATCGGCAATATTAGCTGAGATAAAAATCCCGGAGGCAACACCTGGAATCATCTTAATGTACTCATTAGATGATGAGCAAGCACTGTTAGCAAAATTACGATATAACAGGTTGATTGATATTTTTACTGGCCTGACATGCTATTCTTTACAGAACCATTTAAGAACGACTGTGGCAAATATGGGTCAGGTAGAAACAGACGAAATTTATATTGGCGTGGATAAAAAAGGTGCACACTATGTTATGCCTGTCCAGGCTAAAGGCGGAACAGATAAAATTGGCGTTGTGCAGGTTGAGCAGGATATCGCAATGTGTGCACAGAAGTTCCCTGATTTGATTTGCCGCCCAATTGCATCTCAGTTTATAGATAACGAATTAATCGCTCTATTTGAAGTTGAACTTGTTCCTGAAGGTGTTAGGGTTCTCGAAGAAAAACACTATCGTCTTGTTTCACCTGATGAAATTACCCCCGAAGAATTGGAAATCTACAAAAAAAGATCAGCTATCGATTATCGCCGAGTCCTGGATGGATGAAAAAAAAGAGGCGGGCAGTTGGTGCTCACCTCTTTTTTTAAAAGGTGAAACCTACTCTTCCTTCTGTGTGGCCAGCTCTTTCTGTCGCTGGGCAATAATGTCACTTGCGATATGCGTGGGGACGACCTCATAGTGTGAGGGCTCCATGGTAAATATGCCGCGACCTCCGGTCATCGAGCGAAGATCGGTGGTGTAACGTAACATCTCTGCCATCGGCACCTGAGCGGTGATCACCGAGCGACCTTTCTCCGAATCCATGCCTTGGACGCGCGCCCGGCGGGTGTTCAGGTCACCCAGGATGTCGCCCATATTCGACTCGGGCACCACGATGCGCACGTTCATGATCGGCTCCAGCAACATAGGAGAGGCGTCTTTCACCGCCAGCTTGAAGCATTCGCGGGCGGCAATCTCGAAAGCCACCGGCTTTGAGTCTACCGGGTGCTCTTTCCCATCATACACCGAAACTTTTACTTTACTGAGCGGAAAGCCGGCTACCGCGCCGTCTCGCATCACGCTCTTGATGCCTTTTTCAATCGCTGGCTGGTAGCTGGAGGAGACTGCGCCGCCAAACACATCCCAAGAGAAGGCGTATTCCTCATCCTGCAGCGGCTCGATGCGCATCCACACCTCGCCAAATTGGCCTGCGCCACCGGTTTGCTTTTTGTGACGGTACATCGCCTGGCCTGACTTGGTGATCGATTCTTGATACGGTACCCGCGGCTCTAGGGCGGTCAGCCCGGTCTGGAATTTGGCCTCGGCCTTGCGGATGGCCACATCGATGTGCTGGTCGCCCATGCCTTGCAGGATGGTCTGATTGGTCGCCATCTCCTGCTGCCAGGAGAGAGTCGGGTCCTCCTCCGCCAGACGGGTCAGGGTAGGACTGATTTTGGCTGAGTCCGCCTGGGTCTTGGGCGAAACAGCCACGCGGTACAGCGCATGTGGGTAGGCTGGGGAAGGTAGGGTTAGTGGGTGGCCTCGATCGCACAGGGTATCACGGGTAGCCGTCGCGCTGAGCTTGGAGACGGTAGCAATATCGCCGGCATGCACGACCTTGACCGCGATCTGCTCTTTGCCGCGCAGCAGATGCACTGTACCGATGCGCTCTTCGGCGCTCTTATTTTGGTTCCACACCCGGCTGTCGGAGGTAAGCAAACCGGAGTATATGCGGAAATAGGTGATCTTGCCAACGAACGG
>MGNS01000165.1:73858-77736 GCA_001795165.1 Chloroflexi bacterium RBG_16_57_11 | reverse complement strand
GAGGCGGTCAGCGGCTCATCGCCATCCTTGCCCTGCGCCGTCGCCGGAGGGGTCTGCGCTGGGGAGGGCATCAGATCGATTATGCCATCCAAGAGAGGCGCCAGGCCAATCTCGGCCGAGCCGGCAGCGACAAAAACCGGTGCAAACCCGCCAGTCCGAACCACATTTACCAGTCCACGCATGATCTCATCTGCGCTCAGTTCCTCGCCTTCCAGGTATTTTTCCAGCAAGGCATCTTCGCCTTCGGCGGCAGCTTCGATCAGCTCCATTCGCGCCATCTCGACCGCCTCCATATGCTCGGCGGGGATGTCACGCACGGTCTTGCCATCGCCTTGGTAGGCTCTCATCGTCAGTAAATCGAGCACGCCTTTGAAATCCGCTCTTTCGCCCCATGGGAGTTGCACGGGCAGCAAACGCATCCCAGAGATCTCCCGCACCGTTTCGAGGGCTTTGGCAAAATTTGCATTGTCACGGTTCATTTTGTTTATGATCACGAATCGCGGCAGCTTGAACTCATCACAATAGTTCCAGGCAATCTCGGTGCCTACTTCTGCACCAGCGACAGAGTCGACCACCACCAATGCGCCATCGGCCACTCGCAAGGCCGAAATGACCTCACCGACAAAATCGGTGTAGCCGGGAGTATCCAACAGGTTAATCTTATGATCACGGTGCTCCACAGGGAGCACAGCCGTCGATAAGGACAAGCGACGCCGGATTTCCTCATCCTCGAAGTCCGAAGCGGTGCTGCCATCTTCGACCTTCCCCAGGCGGGTGGTCGCCCCGGTAAAATGTAAAAACGCCTCGCCCAGCATCGTCTTCCCGGCGCCGCTATGGGAGACCATGGCGATATTGCGAATAAAATCGGTGGTGTACTCTTTCATCGTGCAAACCTTCCTGAGTTAATATGTTTTTACCTGACCGGCGGATGAATAAGCCGCGCGCAGGCGTCCTGAATGATCCTGCAATGCCGCTTGCCGCAACATCGCATTGTAAGGCATGTTGACATAAATGTCAAAGATTGATTTGCAAAATTAATAAACTAGATTGCTGATGGTATCGGCGTCATACGAATATGTTGCTCTTCTACAACGCTGAAATTGCCCGCCCAATCATCTCGGCTATCCAGAGCCGCAACGACCAGACGTGCTAACCACTCCGATGAAGAAACAGGGGTTCGTAAAAGGATAATGCCGCAATCAGCCGGCAAACCATAACGATAAGCCAGCTCGCCAAAATCCTTATCGAATGTTAGCAGGATTCGGTTTTCTGCCTGGGCGATTGCAAGCACGTTGGGATCGCTGCTTCCTGGTGCAACCAGATGTATCCAAATTACATCATAGCCCTGCACCTGCAAAGCGGTAACCACATCAGCTGGAATGTTCTCATTAGCAAGCAAGCGCATATCTCAGGCTTCTGTATTAGAAAACAGATAAACTTTTTCTGACTTTAGGGTATAGCTGGCATAAGCAAGGCAGGCCTGGATATCTTCACGGGTTAACCCGGGATAATTTCTTAAAATTTCAGCCTCTGACCAGCCCTGGGCCAGAAGCTCAATGATAAACTCCACCGCCAATCGTGTGCCTTTGATCACCGGTTTACCAACCAGGATTTGTGGGTCAATGATGATCCGTTCGCGCCAGTTCATCAGATGTCTCCTTTGATTGCTTGTACCTTCATTCTACAATTATATAATAACACCTCTTGACTTCGGGCAGGTGTTAATAAATCTCAAAATATTTGCGCATGCTCAAAATCGAGTACAATCATCCAAAATGATGCGTCGCATATTTTATGAGCTGTTCTATTTTCGTCAGCCACCCTGGGACACCGGCGTCTCCCCACCGGAGCTGATCGCTTTCATTGACTCGCACTCACCTGGCCGCGCACTGGACCTGGGCTGCGGCACAGGCACCAACGCCATCACCCTGGCCCAGCACGGCTGGCAGGTGACGGGTGTGGATTTCGTCGGTAGAGCGGTGCGCGTAGCACGGCGCAAGGCCAATCAAACTGGCGTGCAGGTGGATTTTCATATCGATGATGTCACACGGCTGGGCGACGTGACCGGCCCGTTTGACCTGGTGCTGGATATTGGATGCCTGCACAGCCTCTCCAGCCAGCTGAAAGCCGTGTACATCGCGAACCTGGCTCACCTGCTGGCGTCGAAGGGAACTTTCCTGCTATATGCCTTTCTCACCCCGGAGGGAACAGCACAGAATCCAGGCCTGACACCAGGCGACTTGAGCCAGCTTGCCAATCGACTCCATTTGGCGAATCGCGTGGATGGCGCCGATCGTGGCGACCGCCTCTCCGCCTGGCTCACCTACAACCGATGAAGCTCCTCTTTTTATTCCTCGATGGCGTCGGCCTGGGTGCGGACGACCCCCAACACACCCCCTTCGCCCGCGCCCGCCTGCCCGTTCTGCAAGATTTACTGGATGGGAAGCGCATGCTGATCAACACTGTTCCACTGGAAACCCGACGGGCTACGCTGCTAGCTCTGGACGCCTGCCTGGGTGTGCCAGGCTTGCCGCAATCCGCCACCGGCCAGACCGTCCTACTCACTGGCCAAAACGTCCCGGCGCGGTTGGGCTACCACTATGGACCCAAGCCCAATCCAGCAGTAGCCGAATTCCTGGCGGACGGGAACCTGTTCGACCGCCTGAGCATGGCCGGGCGACGAGCTGCTTTTCTGAATGCCTTTCCGCCTGGCTATTTCGATGGGATCCACTCCGGGCGCAGGATATACGCTGCCATCGCCCAGGCGGCGGTCAATGCCAGGCTGCCTTTAGGCACACTGGATGATCTGCGCCTGGGTCGCGCCCTATCGGCTGACTTCACCGCCCATGGCTGGCGCGACCGGCTGGGATTGCCGGATACACCCGTGCTCGAGCCTTTCGCGGCCGGTCAACGGCTGGCGGAGCTGGCTGCCAATCAGGATTTTTCGCTATTCGAGTATTGGCTGAGCGACTACGCCGGGCACAGCCAGGATATGCAGGCCGCCTGCCGGCTGCTGGAGACTTTCGACCAGGTCCTGGATGGCCTGCTGGAGGGTTGGGACGATGCCTCCGGGCTGATCCTGCTCACCTCCGACCACGGTAACCTGGAAGACCTGAGCACCCGGCGGCATACCACCAACCCGGTGCCCGCCCTGGTGATCGGCTCACCGGAGTCACGCCGCCGATTCACCCACGGGCTGCACGACCTGACAGGCGTTGCTTCGGCGATTATGGAATTATTGACATAAGGTTGTCATTGGGCGTTTTTGGAAAATCGCGAATCGATAGAAGGGGCAACGACGTGGAGATAAGCATGGTCAGCAAGTTGGGATATGGAACATGCTTTTCAGACGCATCCGATTGCGCTCCGCTGACAGGCCAGGAGACCCCGCCATGGGTGCTTTTCTTCTGGTTATAAACTTCAGCTGGTCACAGTAGCCCGACGATGTTGATTGAAACGCATCCTTTCAACATTAACCTGCTCTCTGAATATGCTACCATCCCGATCGCTTTTAAAGTGCGCTCGATTTATCAGATTGAAGCGCTCGATAACGGTCTCGGCGGACTGCACCTGGTCGAGCAGCCGGTTTCTCCACCCTACATCAAGGACTATGACGCCTACGAAGACGGTCCGCCAAACGCCTGGCCGCGCCAGTTCGACATGCGCAATTGGGGTTTTCTTCTGGCGCGCGAAAACCCCGCTGCTCAACCGCTTGGCGGGGCAACCATTGCCTGGAACACCCACGGGGTGAATATGCTTGAAGGTCGTCATGACCTGGCGGTTTTGTGGGATATCCGCGTAAAACCACAGTCTCGCGGCCAAGGGATCGGGGGGCAGTTGTTTGCCCGGGCGGCGGATTGGGCGCGCCAGCGTGGCTG
>MGNS01000165.1:71431-73833 GCA_001795165.1 Chloroflexi bacterium RBG_16_57_11 | reverse complement strand
ACGTCCCCGCCTGCCGGTTCTACGCCAGCCAGGGCTGCGAGCTGGGCGTGATCCATCGCCATGCTTACGCCAGGCAACCACACCTAGCCCATGAGACGATGCTCATCTGGTATCTGCGCCTGGCATAAGTTAAGGTATACTACCCCCCGTCAATGAACACCGACCACATCCGCAATTTTTGTATCATCGCGCATATCGACCACGGCAAATCCACCCTGGCAGACCGCATGTTGCAGCTTACCGGCACGATCTCCGACCGCGACATGACCGAGCAGGTGCTGGACAGCATGGAACTGGAGCGCGAGAAAGGCGTGACGATCAAGGCCTCGGCAGTACGGATGAGCTACGTCGCTCCGGACGGGCAGAGCTACGAGCTCAACCTGATCGACACCCCCGGGCACGTCGATTTCGGCTACGAGGTCAGCCGGGCGCTGGCGGCGTGCGAAGGGGCATTGCTGGTTGTGGACGCATCGCAAGGCATCGAAGCGCAGACCCTGGCCAATTTATACCTGGCGCTGGAAGCAGACCTGGAGATCATCCCGGTGATCAACAAGATCGACCTGATCTCGGCGCGTCCAAACGAAGTGGCCGAGGAAATTAGTAACTTGCTCGGCACGCCAGCCGAAAAAATCATCCGCATTTCCGCCAAGGCCGGTTTGAATGTAGAAGCTGTGCTGGAGGCCATTGTCCACCAGTTTCCGCCACCCAAGGGCGATGTAAAGGAATCGCTCCAGGCATTGATCTTTGATTCTCATTACGACTCATATAAAGGTGTGGTCGCCTACGTACGGGTGATGGATGGCGAAGTTTGCCCTTCCGACAGCTTGCTGATGATGGCGAGCGGCGTTACGGTCAAGCCGGTCGAGATCGGCATCTTTGTCCCCGACCTGCGCGTGACTCAGCAGCTTTCGGCCGGCGAGGTGGGTTACGTGGCCACCGGCCTGAAGACCGTGCGCGAATGCCGCGTGGGCGATACAATCACCCTGGCGGCGCGCCCAGCCGCCCAGCCGCTGTCGGGCTACCGCAAAGTCAAGCCGATGGTCTTCGCCGGCGTTTACCCTGCCGAAGCGGATGATTACGCGGACCTCAAAGACGCCCTGGAAAAGCTACAGCTCAACGACGCCTCGCTGGTCTTCGAGCTGGAGACCTCCCAGGCGCTTGGCTTCGGTTTTCGCTGCGGCTTCCTGGGCATGTTTCACATGGAGATCATTCAGGAGCGGATCGAGCGAGAGTACGATCTGGATGTAGTCTTCACCGCCCCATCGGTGGAATATGAAGTGCTGCTCCGCACCGGCGAGACGGTGCTGATCGACTCACCGGTCGAGCTCCCCGACCCGGACACGATCGAAGAGGTGCGCGAGCCTTGGATGAAGATCCAAATCTTCACCCCCACCGATTTCTACGGGGTGGTGATGGAGATGACCACCCAGCGGCGGGGACTATTCAAAGACCAGGAGTACCCCGCAGCAGGTCGAGTGCTTCTACATTTCGAGATCCCGCTTTCCGAGTTGATCGTCGACTTCTTCGATGCGCTCAAATCCAAAACCCGCGGTTACGCGTCTTTGGACTATCAGTTCGCGGAATACCGACCCGATGAGCTGATCAAGCTGGAGGTGATGGTAAACGGCGATCCGGTGGACGCGCTGGCGACCATCGTGCACAAAGATGAAGCCTATCACAAAGGCCAGGCTGCCATCTCCAAGCTTAAAGACATCATCCCACGCCAGCTCTTCGATGTCGCCATCCAGGCGTACGCCGGCGGGCGGGTGATCTCGCGCGCCAACGTCAAGGCCCTGCGCAAAGACGTACTTGCTAAATGTTACGGCGGCGATATCACTCGCAAGAAAAAATTGCTGGAAAAACAGAAACGCGGCAAGAAGCGAATGAAAATGGTGGGTAATGTAGAAATTCCGCAGGAGGCTTTTCTGGCAGTCCTGCGCTTGAACGAGGACTGAACAAGGCATGTCGGCATCGCCGTCTTTATCCCGCCAGGACTGGCGCAAAATCGTACCTGGCGTCATCGTCAGCGCGCTTTCTCTGGTGGTTATTTTCTACCTGGTTGATCTCAGGCGTTTACTGGATGCCCTGCTATTGGCCGATTATCGCTTCATTATATTACTCCTCGCAGTCACCCTGCTGTGGATCGTAGTGCGCAGTATTGCCTGGCGGACCTTGCTCCAGGAACGTGCGCCCCTGGGGATGGTTTTTCTCACCCTAAATGAAGGCTATCTGCTGAATAATATCCTTCCATTGCGCCTTGGCGAGATTGGTCGCGCCCTTTTATTGAGCCGGAAAGCCCATCTGGGGTTCCTGCAGGTTTTCTCTACCGTGCTGATCGAGCGCGCCATGGATGTTGCACTGGCGGCCGGGGTGCTGCTGAGCTCGCTGCCCTTCGTCATGGG
>MGNS01000165.1:67679-71411 GCA_001795165.1 Chloroflexi bacterium RBG_16_57_11 | reverse complement strand
GTGTTCGTGCTGGTTGGATTGTTGTTGTTGCACCTGCTGGCGCGCAATCAGAGCTGGGCAAACCTGCAATACGAGCACTGGTCTCAGCGGCTTCCAGCCATGAGGAAGCTGCTCAAACCGGGACAATTGGAGGCCTTATTCGAAGGTTTGGTGGTGCTCGTAGACGGCCGGCGTTTCCTACGGGTGTTGCTGTTGATGATACTCAACTGGGGCATCGCGATCCTTCAATTTTATATATTGTTGCGCGCCTTCTTTCCACAGGCCGAGCTGGTCTGGGCGATGCTCACCTTAGGAGTGATGGCGATGGGCGTCGCAGTTCCCTCTTCACCGGGAGCGGTCGGTGTGCTCGAAATATCCATCATGGGGGCGTTGTCGGTGTTTGGCGTCGATGCCTCAACCGCACTGGCGGCGGCGTTGACCGCCCACCTGACTAACTATCTCGTAACCGGATTGATTGGCGCCTATGCCTTTCTCAAGGATGGACTGTCTCTCACCGGGGTGTTTCGAGATGTACGCAAGATTTCTCCCTCCTCTACTGAAGAGACCGGATAACCGGAGGCTGGCAAACCGGGTATGCGTATCCTGATCACCTTGACTTATTACCGCCCGCATTACTCCGGGCTTACGATCTATGTCGAACGGCAGGCGCGCGCGCTGGCAGCGCGCGGCCACGAGGTGACTATTCTGACTTCGCGTTTCGATCGGCATCTGCCGAAAGAGGAAGTTCATGATGGGGTGCGGATCGTGCGCTTGAACGTCGGCTTGCATATCAGCAAAGGCGTGATCATGCCTGCCATGCCGTTTTGGGCCTGGAAGCTTGTGCGCCAAGCAGATGTGGTCAACTTGCACGTGCCTCAGTTCGACGCGGCGCCGATTGCCCTGCTAAGCCGGCTGATGGGAAAACCGGTCGTCCTTACTTACCATTGTGATTTACATTTGCCTCAGGGATTTGTTCACTCGGTCGCCAATCACGTTTCGAACATTGCGAACCATGTCGCCGCAACAGTGGCAAGTGTGGTCGTGCACAATACTCGCGATTACGCCGAACACTCCACATTTTTACGGCGCTATTTAGATAAGCTGATCCCGGTCTACCCGCCTGTAGAGCTCACACCAATCGTGCCTGCAGATCGCCTCGCCTTCCGGCAAAAGTTTGAACTCCAAGCTGGACACCGGGTCATCGGCATGGCAGCGCGCCTGGCGACTGAAAAGGGCGTGGAGTACCTGGCGCAGGCACTGCCTCAGGTGCTGGAGCACGCACCACAGGCGCGCGTCCTGGTGGTAGGCCCATACCAGAATGTGGTCGGCGAGGAGCGCTATGCCGAGCGGGTAATGTTACTGGTCGAGCCCCTCAACCAACACTGGAAATTCCTTGGTGTGCTCTCGCCAACCGAAATGACCGTATTTTTCCAGGAAAGCGAAGTGATCGTTCTTCCCAGCCTGAACAGCACCGAGTCTTACGGCATGGTGCAGGTAGAATCGCTTCTTTGTGATACACCCGTGATCGCCTCAGACCTGCCAGGCGTGCGCGTGCCAGTGAAGCTCACCGGTAGCGGGCTGATCGTGCCGGTCGCCGACGCCAAGGCACTGGCCGAGGCAATCTTACAGGTGCTGGAAGCCCCGGCGCGCTATCGAGGTGATCCGGAGGCGCTGGTGCGCCTTTCCACACCGGCGGCGGTTGCAGAGGCGTACGAAAATATCTTCGATCTGGTGCTGGATCACTCCCGCTTGAATGTGGCGCTTAATCCTGAGGAACCTGCCGCCTAGATCCAGCGTTTTGGAATATGCTACATCATCAAAGAACAAAAACATATGCCAGAACCAATTAACCAGGCGCAGCCAGATCGCCTGGCGACAGATGAAAAAGATTATTTGTGGCTGAATTTGCGCGAGCTGCCCTACTTCCGGGGGCTGATGCGCGCTGTGGAGGCCAGCTTCTACAACCGTGTCGATCTGCCCGGACCGGTCCTGGACGTGGGCAGCGGCGATGGCCAGTTTGTCACGGTGGCTTTCGATCGGCGGATCGAGGTGGGCATCGACCCCTGGCGCACGCCGATGCGCGAGGCAGCCAAGCGAGGCGGCTACCATGGCCTGGTGTTGGGCGATGGCGCTCGGATGCCCTTCCCTGGCGGGCATTTCGGCAGCGCCTTCAGCAACTCCGTGTTGGAGCACATTCCCCCAATCGATGACGTCCTGGTAGAAATCGGCAGGGTATTGAAATCCGGCGCACCTTTCGTCTTTTGTGGACCAAACCATCGCTTCTCATCCGGCCTGTCGGTCGGCAACGCTTTAGATCGGCTTGGCCTGCACTCTCTCGGAGATGCCTACCGCCTTTTTTTCAATCGTATCGCGCGTCACGTGCACTGCGATTCGCCGGATGTGTGGCAGAAGCGGTTGGAAAACGCCGGGTTCGAGCTGGAGCAATACTGGCATTATTATTCCCCCCAGGCGCTGCATGTCACCGAGTGGGGGCACTTATTCGGGGTGCCATCCCTGGTCGCACACCAACTCACCGGGCGATGGATTATCGCTCCGACGAAATGGAACCTGGCGCCAACCTACTGGCTGGCACACAAGTATTACCGACCGCAAGAATCCCAAGACGGTGTATGTACTTTCTACATCGCCCGCCGAAAATAAGATCAGATGCTTTATAATGAGACGCTTGGGAGATCATGTCGAGGAACACCAGCCTGGTATGGAAGAACCCAGCGTACTTGATTATCTCAAATCCCGGTTGATGCCCTGGAGGTATCCTCGTGTGGAGATACCACCCGAGGAACAGTATATTTTAGATCAAACCGGCCAGGCTGAAGGCAAAACCGGTGAGGATCAGATCGTCTCGGTAGAACCTGCGCAGAGGCCAACGCCCGGTGGCGAGCAATCAAAGGGCAGGGCACCCTGGGTTAGTTTTTTGGCGTTGCTCCTGGCTCTGATCGCGCAGTACAGCCTCGGCCCATCCCCGGAACGGGGCTGGCTGACCGGGGTTCTGTTGTTCATCAGCGCCCTGGCGTTGCTGGTATGGGCCGCCTGGCGTGGCGAGTGGCAGCCTGCTGCGCTTCCAGAGTCGCAGCCACTGGGACCGCTGCCTAAATTGAATTTGACCAGCCTGCTGGTTGGCCTGGGGCTGGCGATCATTGCTTTCCTGAGCTTCTACAGGCTGGAATTTGGCCTGATCAACACGGCTATCCTGGCTGCAGCGGTGTATTTCGTCGCTCGCGCCTTCTGGAAACCAACCGGCTGGCTGTCACGCTGGATAGCTCACGTAGGCGCTTTCCTGGCCCATCCGCAGCTCACCTTGCATTTCTCCGGCTGGACCCTGGCCTGGCTGGCCGGGATCGTGCTTATCATCTTCTTTCGCTTCTACCGGCTGGGCGACGTACCGCCGGAGATGAACAGCGACCACGCTGAAAAGCTGTTGGATATCCTGTCCGTGCTTAACGGCCAGACTTTGATCTTTTTCCCCAGCAACGGTGGCCGCGAGGCGTTGATCTTTTACCTGGGCGCAGCGCTGCACCGGCTGACCGGCTACCCGTTGGGCTTTATGAGCCTCAAGCTGGTCTCGGTGCTGATTGGGTTGGCCGCGTTGCCATTCCTGTACGGTGTCGGCCTGGAGCTAGGTAACCGCCGGGTTGGTCTGCTGGCGCTCATCCTTGCCGGGATTGCCTATTGGCCAAATATCGTCTCTCGCTTTGGTCTGCGCCTGCCCTTTTCATTCCTGTTCACCGCAGC
>MGNS01000165.1:61416-67664 GCA_001795165.1 Chloroflexi bacterium RBG_16_57_11 | reverse complement strand
CCGGCAGCATCAACCAGTTTGTCCTGGCTGGCATTACCCTGGGCCTCGGCCTGTACGGCTACACGCCGGCCCGCCTCCTGCCGCTGCTGATCCTGGTCGCCATCGGGCTGTACCTTCTGCACCAGCGTAACCGCCCCCATTGGCAATTCGCCCTGACCGGGTTGTTGGCGATCATCGTTCTGAGCCTGGTACTCTTCGTGCCTATGTTACGCTATATGCTGGCGGAGCCAGACGCCTTCCTGCTGCGGACTCTCTCGCGCATGGGATCTCTGGAGAGGCCGCTGGAATCGCCCGCCTGGTTGATACTGCTGCAGAACACCGGTCGCGCGCTGGCGATGTTCTCCTGGGATGCCGGTGAAATCTGGCCGATCTCCATCCCCGGTTACCCGGCGCTGGGCATGGTGGCTGGAGCGCTGTTCTACCTGGGCGTCGGATTGGTCCTGGTGCGCTATATTAAAACGCGCCTGTGGACAGATCTGTTCCTGGTCCTATCGATACCGATCTTACAGCTCTCTTCTACGTTGTCGCTGGCCTTCCCGGCCGAAAACCCAAACCTATACCGCACGGGCGGTGCATTGATCCCGGTATTTCTTCTGATAGCCCTGGCGCTGGATGGGCTGATGTCGACCATCGAGAATTGGCTACCTGCCAGGTCAGGTAAGCTGGCAGCTGCCTCGCTGGCCATCTTCCTGGTGCTCCTGGCGGCTTTTCAGGATTACACCCTGGTCTTTGACAAGTATTACCAGCAATACCGCACCTCGGCCTGGAACACCTCCGAGATTGGGGCAATAGCGCGCGAATTCGCTGATACGATCGGCAGCCCCGACACGATCTGGGTGATGGGCTTTCCACATTGGATTGACTCGCGCCTGGTGGCAACCAACGCCGGCTTCCCAGGCCGTGATTATCGGATGTTTCCAGAACAGCTCAACGACACCCTGCCTGATCCACGTGCCAAGCTTTTCATTGTTAACCCGCAAGATACGCAGGCCGTGGAGGCGTTACGCAGTCTTTACCCCCAAGGCTGGCTAGAAACCCTGGAATCAAAAACACCGACCAAAGATTTTATGGTCTTTTTTGTGCCGCCGGGTGAGTCCTCATCGAGCCAACCATGAATCAACCAAGCATGGGTTCATCCGACCCCAATGCCACCCCAGATAATGGATCAACCCCAGCGCAACTATCCGAAGGCGGAAAAAGCGTACAGGTAAAACGCCGGGATGGCGTGTGGATCTACGATCTTCTGGTCCTCTTGATCCTGATTGCGGCGGCTCTGTTGCGATTCAATGGATTGTTCTGGGGTGAATACCAGTACCTGCATCCAGATGAGCGCTTCTTGATTTGGGTAGGCACAGACATCAGTCCCGTCCATAGCCTGTCCGAGTATTTCGACACCGCCAACTCCAGCCTGAACCCGCACAACCGCGGGCATGGCTTTTACGTGTATGGAACCCTGCCGATGTTCGCGGCCCGCTATGCGGTTGAGTGGATCTTCGGCCAGACCGGGTGGCAGGAGATGACACAGGTAGGCCGGGGGCTTTCCGCCCTGGCTGATCTGGGGATGGTATTCCTGGTTTACCTGGTGGGGCGGCGGTTGTATGGACGCCGCGTTGGGACGCTGGCGATTGCGTTTGGTGCGGCGGTTGTGCTGCAGATCCAGCAATCGCATTTCTTCACCATGGACTCTTTTGCGGCCTTTTTTTCCTTCCTGGCCTTTTATTTTGCGGTCATCATCGCCACCACACACCCGGATAAGGGGCAGAGCGTGCGCCCCGATCTACGCCAGGTCTTGTGGCCATGCCTGGGCTTCGGCGTCGCGCTGGGGATGGCGGTAGCCTCCAAGATCAACGCCGCTCCGGTAGCAGCGGTATTGCCGGGCGCCGTGCTGATCTACCTGGCGCGCCTGGATACAGGTCAGCGCCGGCAGACCGTTTGGCGCCTCTTCCTTTACCTGGCTCTGGCTGCTGCGATCAGCCTGGTGGTCTTCCGCCTCTTGCAACCCTATGCATTCAGCGGGCCTGGTTTCTTCGGCCTCAAGCCAAACCCTCTCTGGGTGGAGAACCTCCGCTCCCAGCGCGCCCAATCGAACGGCGATGTGGACTTCCCCCCTGCCATGCAGTGGGCTCGCCGGCCGATCTGGTTTTCCTTCCAGAACCTGGTTGTCTGGGGGTTAGGCCTCCCATTGGGAATCCTGGCCTGGACAGGTTTCCTGTGGGTGGCCTGGCGGTTGCTGACCGTGGCAAGAAAGGATCGCGAGCAGTGGTTCTCGCATATCCTGATTTGGGGTTGGACGGCGCTGTATTTTGCCTGGCAATCGATCCAGCTCAACCCGACGATGCGCTACCAGCTTCCGATCTACCCAACCCTGGTGATCTTCGCCGCGTGGGCGGTCGTGGCATTTTGGGATAAGGGTAAGGAAGTCGCCACCGATCACCGTCTGAGAGGGCGCTGGATGCAATTTTTGGCTGCCTCGGCGGGCGGTCTGGCGCTCCTCTATACGTTCGTATACGCCTACGCCTTCACCCAAATATACTCGCGTCCGATCACCCGGGTGGCAGCTTCCCGGTGGATCTACCAGAACATCCTTGGACCGATCAGCCTGCCGATCCAGGCCGCAGACGGGACGGTCAACCAGAGCATTCCATTCCCGTATAACACGCGCATCACGCCCAACACGCCTTTCACCACCCAGTTCGTCCCGCGTGAGGCTGGTACTCTATCGGAGGTGGTGCTTCCACGGGTTCGGGACGATTTGGGATTGCATGAAGTTGTCACCATGACTCTTTCAATCGCCTCCGCCAGCGACCCGGAGTCGCCCCTGACTCACGCCAGGCTGGTCGAGGATCTCACCCCAGTGGAAGATCCGCGCGGCGACAGTTACACGCTGAAGCTCGACCAGCCACTCCTGCTCGATCCGCAAGGTAGTTATTCCCTCAGACTTGAGGTGGAAGGCCCTCCAGCATATCCGCTGATTGGCCAGGTACAGGCAGTCATCGAGCCGGAAACTGGCGAGGCATCCCTCATCCAGGAGTTGGGTGTCTCGAACGAGGCGCTCTATCCCAACACGCCCCTCCGGCTTCAATTTCAAGCTGGAGCGAATGGCTTACTCACCCAGCTCCGCATCGGCCTAACCCCAGGTGTTGAGTCCGCGCTGGCTACAGGCGCAGACCTTCCGGAGGCGTATGCCTTGACGGTAGAACCGGTCGCCAGTGAAGAGCCAACTTCCACAGGACAGCCGATGTTCTCCGAGCTGATACCTCAGGAGGCCTCGCCGGAAGGGGAAATCCTGCTCAGCCTGGCCTCGCCGATCCAGGTTACCCGGGGTGAGACGTACCGGTTGAATTTGAGCATGAGGCCGTCCGGTGGTGCACTGGCGCTGAGTGGCTTGGGTGTCGCAAACGAAGGCGAATGGGATGATGGTCTTCCATTACGAATGGACGGATATGACGCGTTCGGCGGCATTTATCCCACCGACCTGAACTTTAACATGTACTGGGATGATAACCCGGAAAAGCTGGAGCGCTTCCAGCGCATTCTGGACGAATCCGATTACATCGTAATTAGCTCCAATCGCCAGTGGGGAACGCTGCCACGCTTGCCGGAGCGCTTCCCGATGACCACCGAATATTACCGCAACTTGATGGGTTGCCCCGAGGAAATGGATATCGTCGATTGCTACCGGGCGGCAGAGCCGGGTATGTTTCTGGGGACTTTGGGATTCGAATTGATACAGGTTTTTACATCAGAGCCCAGGTTTGGGCCGGTCAAGCTCAACGACCAGTTTGCCGAGGAGGCCTTTACGGTTTATGACCACCCCAAGGTGCTGGTGTTCAAGAAGACCTCCGGCTATAACCCGCAGCAAGCGCGCAATATCCTCGGCGCGGTAGACCTGAGCCAGGTGATCCGCGTCCCCCCGCTCCGGGCTCCTTCGCACCCCAGCACGCTCCTGTTGCCCGAGGATCGCTGGAGCGAACAGCAAGCCGGTGGAACCTGGTCTGAGCTTTTCAACCGCGATGCTCCGCAAAACCGTTATCCACTCGTCTCGATCCTGGTGTGGTATTTCGGCGTTGGATTTCTGGGTTTGATCACCTACCCACTGTTGCGCCTGGCTCTGCCTGGTTTGAATGACCGTGGATACCCACTGGCGCGCATCGCCGGGATACTGCTGCTGTCCTACCTGGCCTGGCTGGCCGGTTCAGCGCGCATCCCCTTCTCTCGAACAACCATTGGTATCATCCTGCTATCTTTGATGCTGCTTGGCGCTTTTCTGGCTTTTCGCCAGCGTGCCGAATTGGCCGCCGAGCTGCGCCGACGGGGAAATTACTTCCTGATCATCGAAGGGCTGTGCCTGGCCTTCTTCCTGGCATTCCTGCTGGTGCGCCTTGGGAACCCTGATCTGTGGCACCAGTGGAAAGGCGGCGAGAAGCCAATGGATTTTTCCTACTTCAATGCGGTGTTGAAAAGCACCAGCTTCCCGCCATACGACCCCTGGTATGCCGGCGGCTACTTGAATTACTATTATTATGGATTTGTCCTGGTTGGGACGCTGGTGAAGCTGTTGGGTATCGTCCCATCGATTGCCTATAACCTCATCTTACCTACGCTCTTCAGCCTGATTGCCCTTGGCGCCTTCTCGGTGGTATGGAATCTGTCTCAAGTGGCAACCGCCCGGCGGATTTCCGGCAACGAGCCTGGCAGAATCTCTCCCTATATTCCCGCGTTATTTGGCGCCATTGCCACGGCTTTGCTCGGTAATCTGGGCACCGTGCGCATGATCTACCAGGGATTTCAGCGCCTGGTCGCTCCCGGCGGTATTCTGGAAGGCACCACACTGCCTATGCGCTGGCTTTGGACATTGCAAGGCTTCGGTAAAGCACTGGCTGGCGAAAACCTGCCTTATGGGGCCGGCGACTGGTACTGGCTCCCCAGCCGGGCTATCCCCGCTCCGGGCGATATCGAGCCAATTACCGAGTTCCCTTATTTCAGCGTGCTATACGCCGACCTGCATGCTCATCTGATCGCCCTCCCCCTAACCCTGTTGGCGCTGGCGTTGATCATTGGGTTCGTGCTTGGCAGAGGGCGCTGGCGAAACCTGTCAGGCGGCATCGCCTGGTTTGGCCTGGCGGGGCTGGCGATCGGCGCATTGCGCCCCACCAACACCTGGGATATGCCCACCTACCTGGCGCTGGGGATCACCGCCGTGCTCTATACCACTATTCGGTACTTCCGCACGCCTCAGCTGTTCCGTTCAGCTCCCTTCCGTGAGTTGGGCAACCTGCCACAGCGGGCGCAGAGCCTGCTGTTTGCCCTGGGAGGAACAGGGCTGCTGACCGGGCTGGCTTTCCTCCTCTATCGACCTTATGCCGAATGGTATGCTCTTGGGTACACCCAGATCCGGCTTTGGGAAGGCACACGGACATCACTCTACTCCTACCTCATTCATTGGGGAGTATTCCTGTTCCTGATCATCTCGTGGCTGGTTTGGGAGACGCGCGATTGGATGGCAAAGACCCCGCTGTCTGAGCTTCGCAGGTTGGCGCCTTATCGCCTGCTGATCCAAACCTTGGTGGTCCTGCTGGTGTTACTCACCATAGGGCTGACCTACTTCGGTATCATTGCCGGACTGTTCAACCCCAGCATGCAAAAGGCGGTCATTTCGATCGCCTGGTTCGTACTGCCGCTGGCGGTGTGGGCTGGGCTGTTGTTGTTCATGCCGAATATGCCCGACGCTAAACGTATCGTGCTTTTCCTGGTCGGCACAGGGTTGATATTAACCTTGATGGTGGAGCTGATCGTTCTTGTCGGCGATATCGGGCGGATGAACACGGTGTTCAAGTTCTATTTGCAGGTGTGGACCTTTTTCTCTATCGCAGCCGCAGCCGCTCTCGGTTGGGTAATTCCGGCCTTGCCCGATTGGCGGCCAGTTTGGCGGATTGCCTGGAATGCCACACTGTTTGTGTTGGTTGCCGGAGCAGCGCTCTACCCGCTGTGGGCTACCGCCGCTAAGATCAAAGATCGTATGGCCACTAATGCTCCCTATTCCCTGGATGGGATGGCTTTCATGGCTTATGCGACCTATCCGGATGAGTGGGGCACGATGGATTTGAGCCAGGATTTCAAAGCCATCCAGTGGCTCCAGCAAAATGCTCAGGGCTCGCCTGTCATCCTCGAAGCCAATTTAAGGAATCTCTACCGCTGGGGATCACGGTTCTCGATCTACACCGGTCTCCCGGGGGTCGTAGGATGGG
>MGNS01000165.1:58321-61407 GCA_001795165.1 Chloroflexi bacterium RBG_16_57_11 | reverse complement strand
AACGGGCGGTCAACCCAGGCACCTGGGTAACCCAAAGAATTATGGAGATAGATGAGTTTTACCAGACAACCGACCTGAAGCGAGCCGTAGATTTCTTGCGTAAATACGACGTCCGGTATATCATCGTTGGACAGCAGGAACGCGGCCACTATCCTGGGCCTGGGTTGGAAAAATTTGAGGCCGCAGATGGATCATTGTGGCGGGAGGTCTATCGCTACGGCGACACGGTTATTTATCAGGTCCTGGAAAACTGAGCACATGGCGAAGTTGAGGCAAGAACAAATTGGTTGATTTCTTGATCTGGTATCTACTGACAACTTTGCTAGGCTGGTTGGCATTTCCACTGGCTTACCGGCTCTTACCTGCCTTGAGCGATCGCGGGTACGCCATAAGCCGTGCCCTGGGGCTGCTATTGTGGGGTTATATTTTCTGGTTGATGGCTTCTTTGGGCATCTTGCCCAACCAGCTGACCGGGCTGTTATTCGCAGCTCTGGTCCTTGGCGGTTTATGTCTCTGGGCACTCAACGGCATCTGGCCTGGCGAGTTGCTGACCTGGTTGCGCTCACGAGGCGCCATGATCCTCACCGTAGAGGTGCTATTTCTGCTGGCTTATGCCTTATGGGCGGGGGTGCGATCCGCCAACCCTGAAGCGGTCGGCACCGAAAAGCCGATGGAGCTGGCATTTATCAACGCCATCCTATCTTCACCCACCTTCCCTCCGCACGATCCCTGGCTTTCAGGATACGGCATTTCGTATTACTACTTCGGTTATATCCTTGTGGCCATGCTTGCAAAACTGGCCGGGACAACCGGTGGGGTCGCTTTCAACCTGGGTGGCGTACTGGTGTTTGCCCTTTCCGCCTGCGGGATTTATGGCCTGGTGTTCAACCTGCTCAACTCGAGCCACAAGTCAGCAAGTCCTGACACCGGCGCTGCCAAGGATACACCCACGCGCTTCACGCTGGCTTCCTTATTTGGCCCACTCTTTCTGTTGCTGGTCAGTAACCTGGAAGGATTTCTACATGTTTTACACACTCGGGGATTGTTCTGGCGTCAGGATGCAAACGGCGCACTGACCTCAACATTTTGGAGCTGGCTCGGCATCCTCGACCTGAACCAGCCACCTGCCCAGCCATTTAGCTGGGGACCTACCCGATTTTGGTGGTGGTGGCGGGCGTCGCGTGTGGTCCAGGATTATGACCTTGCCGGCGGTTGGCGTGAGATTATTGATGAGTTCCCCTTTTTCTCGTTCTTGCTCGCCGATCTGCACCCGCATGTGTTGGCGATGCCTTTCGCATTACTGGCCATAACGCTGGCGTTGGGTCTCTTCCTGGATACCGGGAAAGACCGTCCGGTCTGGCCAGCCATAGACACCCGTCGCCTCTTCGCTCCGACATTACGGATTCAACCGTCCTTATTCCTGTTAGCCGCTATCGCCCTGGGGGGATTATCCTTCCTGAATACCTGGGATTTTCCGCTTTACCTGACTCTCTTCACCGCAGCCTATTCCTTGGGGCGTATTCTCCACACAAAAGACACCCTCTTCACGGCTGTCAAGGATTTCGCCTGGCTTGGATTTGCACTTGGCGTATGCGGCGGCTTGCTTTACATGCCGTTCTACCTGGGTTTTTCGTCACAGGCTGGCGGCATGCTACCGAACCTGATTTACCCGACCCGTGGAGCACACCTGTGGGTGATGTTCGCCCCACTTTTGCTGCCCATCCTGGCCTACCTGTTCTACCTGGCGCGGTCATTTGGACGGCGGGCAGCTTTCTGGGGTGCGTTCAAGCTGTCGTTAGGCTTGCTCGTATTCCTGTGGCTGCTGGCTATTGTCATGGGCATGGCAATCACGTTCATCCCGCAGTACGCCGATCTCTACCTGGGCTCGGTTGCAGCTCCAGACCGGGTTGAGTTGCTCACCGGGGCAATTACGCGGCGATTCATCTCCCCAGGAGGCTGGCTTACATTACTGGGTTTGCTCACCCTGACCATCGGGTTGCTGTGGGAGGGTCTTTTACGCCGGGAAGCTGGATCAGATGACCACACAACTGCACGCTCTGGCATCGGCTCAACGGGTATCTTTACCGTATTGTTGGTGGTATTCGGCATCCTGCTGGTGCTTGTCCCGGAGTTTTTTTATTTGCGAGATCTGTTCGGCTGGCGTATGAATACCATCTTTAAATTCTATTTTCAAGCCTGGCTGGTTTGGAGTATTGCCGCCGCATTTGGCTCGGTTACTTTGCTAACCAGCCTGCGAGGTGGCTGGAAGGCTGCCTTCAGCACAGGGCTGACGTTGCTGATCGCCGCCGGCCTGGTTTACCCACTGCTCAGCCTGTGGAACAAGACCAACGGTTTCCAGCCTGTAGAATGGACGTTGGACAGCACCGCCTATTTCGCACGCAACCTGCCGGATGAGATGAGCGCCATCCGCTGGCTGCAGGAAGCGCCTCAAGGCGTGCTGGCAGAAGCGGTACCCCAGGCAGGCGGTAGCTATACCGAGTCCGCCCGGGTATCCACACTCTCTGGAAAACCCTCGGTACTTGGGTGGGTGGGACATGAGAATCAATGGCGTGGCGACACCGCCAGCACAGCCATTGGTACGCGCCAGGATGACCTTGCACGCCTGTATTGCTCTCGCGACTGGGATGAAGCCCAGACCATATTGGACCAGTATAATATCCGTTACGTTTTCATAAGCGGGCTGGAGCGTACAACCTATAAGCCCGACGAAGGTATCTGCCCGCTCGGCCTGGTGGAAGAAAAATTCCTGCGCAACCTGGTGCCGGCATTCAAAGCCGGGCCGGCGACGATCTACACATACTACGGGACGGGCAATGACTAAATCTCAACGCTCACTCACCGAATACTTCACCCTCGAGATCGCCCTTTACCTGCTGGCCTTCACGATAGCCTTGGTTTTACGTCTGCTCAACCTGGGCCAATCACCGCTCACCGATGGAGAAGCCAGCCTGGCACTCCAGGCCTTACAGGCCATCCGACCCGGCACAACCGCGTTTGTACCGGCTCCACATCCGGCGTATATTTTCCTGACCGGCATAGCCTTTTTCATATTCGGCACCGCGGAG
>MGNS01000165.1:44197-58262 GCA_001795165.1 Chloroflexi bacterium RBG_16_57_11 | reverse complement strand
CGATCTTTTTCCGCCATGAGCTGGGGCGCAAGACGGCGCTCGTCCTGGCTTTTTGGCTGGCTGTTGACCCGGGCTTGGTGACGGTCTCCCGCCAGGTGAATGGACCAATGCTGGCATTAAGCTTTAGCTTGCTTGCAATCGGTTTATGGCACACCCACCGTCCAGCCTGGTCCGGTCTTTTCGGTGGCCTGGCGCTGCTCTCCGGCCCCGCATTCTGGCAAGGCGCCCTGGGGTTAGGGTTAGCTGGGCTGGCTCACCGCCTCCTGGTTCGCTCGAAAGCACAGCCTGGCGAAGTGTTCGATGAAGCCGATCAGAAGAACGCTTACCCGACCCGGGTAGATACCCTGTGCTGGTTGGCGGCGCTTATTGCGACCATATTCGTGGTTGGAACCTACCTGACCCGCTATCCACAAGGCCTGGCGACCATCCTGAACTCTTTTACCACCTACCTGGCCGGGTGGACAACGTTTTCCGGTGTAAGCCCGATTACTCTTATTATTACCCTGTTGATCTTTCAGCCGCTGGCGGTGATCTTTGCCATGGTCAGCCTGGGGCGATGGCTGATGCGCCGGCTGCACTACGAAATTGAGGGTCGTTATGCTTTGCTACTGCCTGTGCTGTGGTTCCTAACGAGCCTGTTCCTGACGCTGATCTACCCATCTCGCCAGGTGAACGACTTGGTCTGGGTGCTGGTGCCATTACTGGCAATCGCTGCTGACGGCTTGTCAGAATACCTGCCGGATGAAAAGCCGCACGTTATCTCGTTCCTTCAAGCCGGTTTTGTGCTGGTACTTGCAGTCTTGTTCTGGAATACGCTCATTGCCACCAGCCAGGTCGTCCCGCAAGGTAATATGCCGAGACCGGTGATCCAGCTTGGCATCTTGTTCGGTATCCTCCTCTTGGGAGTATTGACAACCACTCTGGTCGCCTTGGGATGGTCCTGGCGGACCAGCCGGGATGGCCTGGTCTGGGGGCTCACCGCAGCCTTCGTCATATACAGTACCGGAATTCTGTGGGGATCAACTCAGCTACGCCCAAACGAGCCCCACGAGCTGTGGGGGAATCCACCAGGCGCCGGGCAGATCCAACTGGCGTTGGGGACGCTTAAAAACCTTTCCGAATGGCACACCGGCCTGGCCGATGAGATCGATATCGTTTCCACTGTGGACACTCCTTCCCTTCGCTGGGCGCTGCGAAATTTCAGCGCTGCCCGCTTTACAACCGAGCTTCAGCAGGGCGAAATGCCCTCGGTGATCATCACACCCCGATCTGCAGAAACCCCGGTACTGACTGCTGCTTATCGCGGTCAGGATTTCGTCTGGTGGGTCCGCCCGGCCTGGAATGGCCCCCTGCCGGAGGATTTTATCAACTGGCTGACCTTCAGGAAGGCGCCCCTGGGATACGACTATATCATCCTGTGGGCGCGCAGCGACCTGTTCCCAGGTGGATCTGTGGATGAGAGCAATCTTGAGCAGCAGACCGCGCCTTAAGGCCAGGAGCAGACATGCTACCACCATCGATCATCGCTATTGATGGACCAGCCGCCTCGGGCAAGTCGACCCTGGGAAAGAAGCTGGCGGACGAGCTCGGCTACCTGTTCTTCGATACCGGTGTGATGTATCGTGCCGTGACCTGGATCGCTTTGAACCGTGGGGTGTTGATCCCCGACGAGGCAGCCATGACTGCTCTGGCCGAGGACACCGAAATTGATATCCGGCCACCTTCGCAAGACGATGGTAGGAACTGCGACATCCTGGCTGAAGACCAGGACATCACCTGGGAAATTCGCCGGCCGGAGGTTGAAGCGCATGTCTCACAGGTCTCCGCCTATCCCGGGGTACGGAAAGCGCTCTCCGCCCAGCAACGCCGGATCGGTCGGCGAGGCCGGGTAGTAATGGTTGGCCGAGATATTGGTACGGTCGTGCTACCCGAGGCCAACTTGAAAATCTATCTGGATGCTTCGGCAGAAGAGCGCGCCCGCCGTCGTTATCAAGAGTTAATCGAGCGTGGCGAACAAGCAGGTTACGACAAAATCCTTTCCGCTATGCGCCGTCGAGACCAGATTGATTCAACCCGTGCCGTCGCGCCACTTCGTCCGGCACCAGATGCCATTATCCTTGACTCGGATAGGCTGAGCGCCGACCAGGTCTTCGATGCTATTCTTGATATGATCCGATGAGCACAACTGGGCCGGTGTACGCCATTCCACTTTACCGACGCCTCATTCGCGGTATCATGCGTCCGCTGTTTCGCGCCATTTATCACCTTCTGAGCCGTGTGCGCATCCAAGGGAAAGAAAACATTCCCACAAAAGGCCCTTATCTGGTGGCCAGCAACCATATCTCACTTTTCGAACCACCCTTAATCCTGGCTTTTTGGCCTAAAGCGCTCGAAGCAGTAGGCGCCGTTGAGATTTGGGAGCGACCCGGTCAAAACATCCTGGTGCGACTGTATGGCGGTATCCCGGTACACCGTGGCGAGTACGACCGACGTATAGTGGAAAAAATGATCGGCGTGCTTGCCTCAGGATATCCCCTGCTGATCGCTCCGGAAGGTGGGCGCACACATACCATCGGTATGCGGCGAGCGAACCCGGGCGCAGCTTATCTTGTCGATCAGACTCATGTGCCGGTGGTACCGGTGGGGATACAAGGTACAACCGATGACTTCCTGAAGAAGGCCTTACGATGGAAACGTCCTACGATCGAGATGCATATTGGCGTCCCTTTCACCCTGCCACCGGTGGCAGGCCGTGGTGAATCGCGCCGCTTTGCCCGCCAGCAGAACGCCGATAAAATTATGCAGCACATCGCTGAGTTGCTACCGCCGGATTATCATGGTATATATGCCAGAGAAATGATTCACGCAGAGCCACCGGCTCCTGACAGCCAAGCATTCGACTTGCATCCACCAGATGATGCCCAAGCCTGACCTCGCCTCGCCCAAGCCTATCACGTCACGGGTACGACCCGAGATCACCCGCCTACCGCGGTTGACGCCCTGGCGTAGAATCGCGCGGTGGGTCATTGTGCGCCTGTTACGTTTCATTGTTCGTCTGCTCACTCGAGTGCGCATTACCGGGCTAGAGAACACGCCCCCGGATGGACCGGTGCTGGTCGTATCAAATCACCTGGGGGATGCTGACCTGGTCATGGGCCTGTCCTTTGCAGTCCGTCCGGTAGATGTCGTATCGAAAGCTGATTTTTACGATTTCCCGGTGATTGGTTGGCTGATGGAAATCTATGGGGTAATCTGGGTGCATCGAGGCCAGCCAGATCGTCGCGCTCTGCGTGCCGTTCTTGACGGGCTTGCCGAAGGCCGAATGATTGCGATTGCTCCTGAAGGTCGTGAGAGCGTGACCGGTGAGCTTGAGGAGGGCACTCCTGGAGCGGCCTACCTGGCGCTCAAATCGGGAGCATCCATATTGCCAGTAACGTTTACCGGTACGGAAAATCATCGAGTTTACCCAAAACTGAAGCGTCTTCAGCGCGCAGAAATCACCATAACTGTCGGTAAGCCCTTCCACCTGGAACAGACTAGCAGCTGGCGCCAGGCCGTGGATGTTGGTACACAACAAATTATGCGTAATCTGGCGGAACAACTACCGCCAGAATACCGTGGTGTTTATGAAAAAGATGTAAATTTGGAGGTATGAGATGGTCGTAGATGGCCTGGAGCAAAATCATTCACTCACAGGTGGGTATAATCCTTCACGCTATGCGATGCGGCGGCGCGTGTTACGTTTCTTGGTTAAGTGGGGTGGTTTCACTTTATTGGCAAAACTCGATCGCGTCGAAGGTCTGGAGAATGTTCCTGACCAGGGACCTGCCATCCTGATGATCAATCATATCGCATTCATAGACCCGATTGTTGTTTTGCACGTGATGCCTCGCAACATCGTCCCTCTGGCAAAAATCGAGGTTTACGATTACCCAATCGTGGGCATCTTTCCCCGTCTGTGGGGCGTAATTCCGGTTCGCCGGGAGGAGGTCGATCGAAGAGCAATCCAACAATCGATGGAGGTGTTAAGGGCAGGTGAAATCATTCTGGTTGCCCCGGAAGGCACGCGCGGACCGGCGCTTAAGCAGGGAAAAGAAGGCGCTGCGTACCTTGCCAGTCGCAGTGGAGCACCAATCCTGCCGGTTGCCGTCAATGGCACGATTGGCTTTCCTGCCATCCGCTTTACCAAACCCTGGAAAGGGCCGGGTGCGAGGCTGCGCATTGGGCGGCCGTTCCGTTATCGCCCGGAATATCAGCGCGCTGGGCGCGAGCAGTTACGCCAAATGACAGACGAAGCCATGTATGCTCTGGCAGAGTTGCTGCCTCCTTACAGGCGTGGGTATTACGCAGACCTGTCAAAAGCCACACAAGAGACGATCGAATTTTGCTAATCCCTTTTTTACGTCTTCTTAACATCTTAAAAAACGGTTATAATTAATTCAGGATGTGGACAAGAGTAGAAATTCATAAACTCGTGGTATGAACTCCATACTCTCTTTATTATCGGAGACGCCCTTTGTTAGCCTGCCTCCCGATCTGATTGGCTGGATCGGATTCTTTGCGCTGCTCAGCCTGATTGTATTATTGCAGCTGAAGTGGCGAAAAATGAACCGATCCTTTGGCGTTGTCCAGTGGGGAATATTTATCATCTTGCTTGGGATGGCGCCGTTCACCAGCCTGTTCATTGGCGTGCGTCTTTCTGCGGTCGAGACACCAGGACTCTGGGCGCTATCGCCACAAGGCATGCCCCTGGATCCTACGGTCCCGGCGATCATGTTCTTCGCAGCGGTCCCCTGGGTGCTGGCAGCTGGCCTGTTGGGGCCGTGGGCTGCTGGGGTGATTGGCCTGGTATGTGGGTTTTCATCGGCCTTATGGCAGACGCATACCATTTTTACGCCCCTCGAAATCGCCTTGCTTGCCACATTGTTGAGCGCAGCATTACGCCAGCATTATCGCACATCCGTTTTTCGCCTGTTACGCCACCCCCTCGCCTCGACCCTGCTGTTGGCGCTTTTTTACCCATTTCTGCACTTAATAATTGCCACCTTCAATACTCGTGGCTTACTCGTCACCCGGTTAGATTATGCTTTATCCAATCTGGAGCTCATCACCCTGGCAGCCGCAATTGAATTGCTGGTTGCTGGTCTGATCGCCGAGATCGTAGCACTCCTTTCACCTACGCTGTGGGGAAAGCCCGAACAGCTGGTGCCCTCACCCGCAGAGCGAAGCTTGCGAACCCGCTTCATCGTCAGCCTGGCCCCGTTGGCGATGATCCTGGTGCTCACCTTGATGGCTGCAGATTGGATCATCGCCGGTCAGGCGGCACAGAATATGTTACGTTCTCAAATGGAGAGTGCCGCTAATACAGCCGCCGATGGTGTGCCGTTTTACCTGGAAATTGGCCAAAACCTGGCTTTAGAGGTTGCTGATGATCCACGCCTGAGATCAAGCGACAATCAGAGCTTGACGGATACACTAGAGCAGAAGATCAGGGAGGTGCCGTTCTTTAACCAGCTCACAGTGCTCGACAGCAACGCGCAAATCATCGCCACTCATCCATCCGGCAGTTATTCCGGCCCCCAAGCTCCTATCGAAGAGCAAATGGGAATTCAAATGGCCTTGAATGGCGTACCGATCCAGATCTACACCATTCGACCATCGGACGATCAGACGGGCGCTCAAATATCCTTCATCATTGCTATGGAAGGCCCAGATGGAGTTGTCGATCGGGTGCTGGTCGCCCACAGCGACATGACGACCAATCCTTATGCCAAGTCGATACTGACAGGATTGGCCAACCTGAACACCATTAATGGTCAAGGCATGCTGATCGATGAAAACAACGGCATCCTGATCCACCCCGACCCGGAGCGGATCATGGATACCTACCTCGGCAGGACGAGCTCCACGACGGATTATTTTAGCGATACAGCCCCGGATGGAACGCGGCAAATGGTATTTTTCCAACCTGTTGACGGACACCCCTGGTCAATTGTGCTCACCGTTCCAGCTTACCGGACCCAACAAATCGCCATGAGGATTGCACTTCCCCTTTTGGGCATCATCATCATCCTTTCATTGGTGGGTATCGTACTGGTACAGATCAGCCTGGGCGCAGTCACCCAATCGCTACAAAACCTGACCGGTGAGGCCGGTCGCCTGGCGGATGGTAAACTGGATCAGCCGGTTACCGTCGAAAGCGTCGATGAGGTGGGTCAGCTGGGGAAGGCCTTCGAACAAATGCGCCTCAGCCTGAAAACCCGCCTGGATGAGCTGAACCGCTTGTTGCAGGTCAGCCAGGGGGTCGCCTCCAGCCTGGAAGTCTCGGAGGCTGTCCAGCCGATCCTGGAATCGGCCCTGGCATCCGGCGGCTGTTCGGCGCGCGTCGTGCTCAGCCCGCAGGTCATGCCTGAGCTGGGTGGAGATACGAATAAGCCAGTGCGATTTGGCTATGGACCGTCGCAAAACCTATACCGGGACCTGGATGAGCAAATCCTGGCCTTGACGCGCCAGCAGGATCGCCTGGTGCTTTCGAATCTGTTTCGGCCCCGGTTGGTGAATGTAGCCAAGGGAGCACCGCGTCCCGAATCGCTGATTGCTGTAGCCCTGAAGCATGAGAGCCATTACTACGGCGCTTTGTGGGTGGCTTTTGACCAGCACCATACGTTTTCAGGTGAAGAGGTCCGTTTCCTGGTCACCCTGGGCGGCCAGGCCGCGTTGGCCGCTGCGAACGCCCGCCTGTTCCTGAATGCGGAGATCGGCCGCCGTAGGCTGGAGTCCATCCTGGCATCCAGCCCCGATCCGGTGCTCGTCACCGACCAGCGGGATCGATTACTGCTCACGAATCCGGCTGCCTGGCAGGTGCTCGGATTGGGTCTGGAGACTGATGAAGGCGAACCGATTGACCTGGTCATCAAGCAGACCGAGCTGGTCGAGTTATTGCGCTCGAATATTGCCGAGACGCAATCCACGGAATTAAATCTACCTGGCGGGCGAATTTTCCTGGCAACCGCCACCTCAGTACTGGCGGAAGGAAAACGGGTCGGGCGGGTGTGCGTCTTACGAGATATCACGCATTTCAAACAGCTTGATTCACTCAAATCGGAATTCGTCTCAACAGTGAGCCACGACCTGCGCTCACCGCTCACCCTGATGCGGGGCTACGCGACCATGTTGGAGATGGTCGGCCAGCTCAACGAGCAACAAACCATTTACGTGCGCAAGATTGTTAACGGTGTGGAGAGCATGGCGCGGCTGGTAAATAACCTGCTTGACCTTGGGCGGATTGAAGCCGGGATTGGTCTCCAGGTCGAGATCGTCCCTGTGCAGGATATCGTCGAAAGAGTGGTCAACAGCTTACAGTTACAGGCTGCGCAAAAACACATCCGCCTCACCGCGGATGTCCTACCTCAAACCATTCCATTAATCGAGGCTGACCAGGCTCTGCTCCAGCAGGCGCTACACAACCTGGTCGAGAATGCGATCAAATATAACCGCCCGGAAGGAAAAGTGCTGTTACGCGTCCAGACACAGCCGCTGGGTATTGTGTTCCAGGTAATTGATAACGGCATTGGCATCTCACCCATGGACCTACCCAGGGTGTTCGAAAAGTTCTATCGTGGCGTGCAGCAGGCCTCCAAAGACGAACGCGGCTCTGGTCTTGGCCTGGCAATCGTCAAATCGATCGCCGAGCGCCATGGGGGCCGTGTATGGGCCGAGAGCCAGCTAGGCAGAGGCAGCTCATTCTTTATCGCAATCCCCCCGCGCCAGCCACGCTAGGCGATGAGCAAAGGTTTTGAGTTAAGATTATTATTAACATGCAAATTTAGGCTTGACCGATTGCACTACATTGCTTATAATGTAATGTCTGTCGTATTATCGACCCGTTTTTGTGGTGATTTAACCACAAAGAACGGGTTTTTGCTGGGTATCAAAATCGCTTCTTTCAGTTATGTACCAGGAGGCAATTGAATAGTGGAAACCAAGGGATTAACCGCACTTCGTATCAGCCTAGCCTCACCAGAAACCATCCGAAGCTGGTCCTACGGTGAGGTGCTGAAACCGGAGACGATTAATTATCGTCGCTTGCGTCCAGAAAAAGATGGTCTGTTTTGCGAAGCCATCTTTGGGCCGACTCGCGACTGGCAGTGCTACTGCGGTAAGTATAAAAACATCCGCTACAAAGGGATCGTTTGTGATAAATGCGGCGTTGAAGTCACTCGCTCATCGGTGCGCCGCGAGCGCATGGGTCACATCGAGCTCTCCGCTCCAGTTGCGCATGTATGGTACACCCGTCGTATTCCTTCATACCTGGGCTTGTTGCTGGATATTTCGCGCCGCAACCTTGACCGCGTGATGTATTTTGCCCAGTACGTCGTCACTTTTGTTGATGAAGAAGCCCGCCAGAAAGCTTTGAAACGCTTAGAAGATAAGATCACAGTGACAGAGCGTGAGCAGGCATCCAAGATCAACGCTCGTATCGCTGAAATCAAAGCCGGGCGAGACCGGACATTGAACGAGCTTAACCAGCAACAGAACGCTATCGAACAGCGTTATATCGAAATGATCTCCGATCAATTGGAGCCAGTCATCGAAGGCGGCAAACGGTTGGAAGTCAGCCTGCGAGAGACGCTGGGAGATTCCCCCAAGACCGCCATCCATTTCCCCGACACAGATATCGTGATTGTCGAGGTGGGTGAACCCGTGACCAATCAGAGCCTGACCAGCGTGCAACGGGTGGTTAAGGATCGCCTGGACCAAATCGAAAGCGATCTGAAGGACCAAAAACAGCGCGAATACGAGCAGGTGCAGCTGGAAATTAAGCGCATCCGTGCCGAGGCCGACCTGGGCATGGAGGATTTGCGTGGCCAGCTGGACGATCAATCAGTCCAGGTGCGTGATGAAAATGCGCGCCTGCGCGATGAGCTGCTCGAGCTGCGCCCGCTCACCTTTTATGGCGAGACACGCTACCGCGAGCTGAAATCACGCTGGGGGCAAGTCTTTCGGGCAGACATGGGCGCCGAAGCTTTCTATGATATCCTCCGCCGCCTGGACCTGGACAAGCTGGCTCAGGAGTTGTGGCACGAAGTGCGCACGTCACGCAGCAAGCAAAAGCGCAAAAAAGCCACCAAGCGCTTGAAGGTCGTCGAAGCCTTCCGACGTTCCGGCAACCGTCCTGAGTGGATGGTGCTCACGGTGCTACCGGTTATCCCGCCGGACCTGCGCCCGATGGTGCAGCTGGATGGTGGGCGTTTCGCCACCTCCGACCTGAATGACCTGTACCGCCGCGTGATCAATCGCAACAATCGCCTCAAGCGATTGCTCGAGCTTGGCGCACCTGACGTGATTGTGCGCAATGAGAAGCGCATGCTTCAAGAAGCGGTTGATTCGCTCATCGACAACTCGCAGCGAGGTAAAGCTCTTTCACGCCGTGGCCGGCGAGAGCTTAAATCGCTCAGTGATATGCTCAAAGGCAAGAAAGGTCGCTTCCGCCGAAACCTGCTCGGGAAGCGGGTCGATTATTCCGGACGCTCGGTAATTGTTGTCGGTCCGAAGCTCAAACTCTACCAGTGCGGTCTGCCCAAGTCAATGGCGTTGGAGCTTTACCGCCCCTTTGTCATCTCTCGACTGGTTTCGCACAATTACGCCGCCAACGTGAAAGGCGCCAAGCGCTTCATTGAGCGCAACCGCCCCGAGGTATGGGAGGTTTTGGAGGAGGTGATCAAGGAGCGCCCGGTCTTACTCAACCGCGCCCCAACCTTGCATCGCTTAGGCATCCAGGCCTTTGAACCTGTGCTGATCGAAGGCAGCGCCATCCAGCTCCACCCGCTGGTAACCACTGCGTTTAATGCCGACTTTGACGGCGATCAAATGGCCGTACACGTACCGCTATCGCAGAAAGCAGTCTGGGAGGCGCGCCAGCTTATGCTGTCTGCTCGCAATTTGCTCAAGCCTGCCGATGGCGAGCCAATCATCAGCCCATCGAAAGATATGGTGCTCGGCGTCTATTACCTGACGAAGAACCCTTCGATTCATCCGCACAAGGGCGATGGCCGTATCTTCGCCGATATGGATGAAGCTGAGCTGTGTTACGACCTACAGCAGCTGGATATCCACGCCAACATCCGCTTACGAATCATGACCTGGTACGATGATCATAACAACCGCCTTGACGAGCCCGGAGAACAAATCATCACAACCACCCCCGGTCGGGTGCTGTTCAACCGTGTCCTACCCGATGAAATTCGCTTCGTTAACTTGGAGCTGGATAAAGGCGGGTTGAAAGACCTGATGGCTGGTCTGTACGAAGTTTGTGGCGAAGAGCGCACCCCCGAAGTCGCCGATGCAATCAAGGACGTCGGCTTCCGGTATGCAACCCGCTCCGGCTACTCGCTCGCGGTTTCCGATATCACCGTGCCCGAGGAAAAAGGCAAGATTATCGATAAAGCCCTGGGTGAACAGGAGACCGTGGAGCGCGATTTCCGCCGTGGCTTACTCACCGAGCAAGAGAAAAACGAGCGTGTGATTGAAATCTGGCAGCGCACTACGAATGTAGTTGCAGATGCAGTGAAACGAACCATGGATCCAAATGGCAACTTGGCAGCCCAGGCGATCTCCGGAGCGACAAAAGGCGGCTTCGGTCCGATCTCGCAGCTCGCAGGTATGCGAGGCTTGATGGCTGACCCCTCCGGACGCATCATCCCGCTGCCGATCCGCTCGAATTTCCGCGAAGGCCTGAACGCCTTGGAGTACTTCATCTCCACGCATGGCGCCCGTAAAGGCCTGGCTGACACTGCCCTTCGAACCGCCGACGCCGGTTATCTCACCCGCCGTCTGGTTGACGTAGCTCAAGATGTCATTATCAACGATGACGACTGTAATACAACCGAGGGCATCTGGATCAGGAAATCCGATGACATCGCCGGGCAATCCCTGGGGACACGTCTCTTTGGGCGTCTGGCCGCGACCAACCTGGTCGATCCTCAGACAGGGGAAATCCTGGTAGAGCGTGATGATATGTTAGACCATGACGCCGTACGAAAGATTGTCAATGCCGGGATCGAAGAAGTAAAAGTCCGCTCGCCGTTGACCTGCGAGCTGAATCACGGTATCTGCGCCCGATGCTATGGAATGGACCTTGGCCGAGGTAAGATGGTCGAGATCGGCTCAGCTGTCGGTATCGTTGCTGCTCAGTCCATCGGCGAGCCGGGAACGCAGCTTACCTTGCGCACCTTCCACACCGGTGGCGTGGCAGCCGGCGGCGATATCACCACCGGTCTACCCCGCGTGGAAGAACTGTTCGAGGCCCGCAAGGCTCCCAAGGGTGAGGCCGTGGTCTCCGAGATTGGCGGTAAGGTCTTCATCACTCAGTCTGACCGGTATAGCGATCTGCGCATTGCTCGCGTGGAGCACAGCGAGATGATCAACGATGAATATAGCATCCCTGGAGACTGGAAGGTTGCCGTTTTGGATAGCGACCAGGTAAGCCAGGGCGATCTGTTGGCCTATCTGGGCGAGACGGCCACAATCACCGCACAAAATCCCGGGCGTGTGCGCATCGAAACGGAAGAATCGGGTAACGGCTCGACTGGAGGCGCGAAAGTAATCGTTTCATATGAGAGCCGTCAGGAAGCTACCTATGATATCCCCAGCACTGCACGGATTATGGTCAAAGACGGCGACCATGTCGAGCCGGGCCAACCGTTGACCGAAGGCTCGCTCAATCCACATCGCATTTTGCGAATTCAAGGCCGCAATGCCTGCCAGATCTACCTGCTCAGCGAAGTCCAAAAGGTTTATCGATCACAGGGACAGAACATCCACGACAAGCATTTTGAGGTTGTCATCCGTAAGATGATTTCCAAGGTGCAGGTCACCCGTCCTGGCAATACTAATTTCCTGCCTGGCGATCTGGTGGATTATATCGAGCTGAAGCGATCCAATGATCAGTTATTGGCCGATGGAAAGCGCCCGGCACGCTTCATCGAGGTACTGCTGGGCATCACGAAGGCCTCGCTCAGCACCGACTCCTTCCTCTCCGCTTCATCCTTCCAGCACACCATCAAGGTGCTGGCCGGGGCCGCGATTGCTGCTTCGGAAGACCCGCTGTTCGGTCTGAAGGAGAACGTGATCATCGGCAAGCTCATCCCTGCCGGTACTGGCTTTGTGCGTGGTCGTTTTGCCGATGAAAAGCTTCTGGATCACCAGGAAGGCAACATGTACTCTGACTCCCCTTACGACGGCGAGAGCCTGGGGGATTTTGAATTCGGCCTGACAGATTAATTCAACCTGGAGGGGATGGCGACCATCCCCTCACAATCCCCCTAGTATCAAAGATTTCTTTTATTTGGAGGATTTTCGTATGGCAGTACGTAAAGCAGAGGCTTTATGGGAAGGATCATTACGTGAAGGCCACGGCCTGATGAAATTTGGATCGTTCGAAGGCCCGTATTCCTTTGCCTCTCGATTCGAAGAAGGTAATGGCACCAATCCCGAGGAATTGATCGGCGCCGCGCATGCCGGCTGCTTCTCGATGGCGCTCAGCGCCGGCCTAGGCCGAGCCGGTTTCACACCCCAGCGCATCCATACGGTGGCCTCAGTTACTCTAGGCAATATCGACGGCAAGGCTCGCATCACACAAATCCACCTGGATTGCGAAGCCGAAGTCCACAGTATCGACCCTGAATCCTTCGCAACGATCGCTGAAGAGACCAGGGGTGGCTGCCCCGTTTCATCTGCCCTGGGAGGGGTTGAAATTACCCTGGATGCAAGACTGGTCTAAGTGTCACATAATAGGACTGGATTGGTCGTTCACTATCGATAATCGTGTTCAGGAAGCCAGTGGGGTTATGAGACAGCCTGATCCGTCTCATAACCCCACTTTTTATCCCAACGGGAACCAAGCGCTACGAAAGATCGTCTCTACATTACATGGATAAATCATCCCATCCCTCTAAAAAACCAGGGGTTAATAAAGCACTAAATAAAAAGAAAAACAGTCGACCCGTTCGACAGCCGGTGACCAAAAATAACCGCACATTGTGGAAGCTCTTGCTCTTGGCATTTGGTGTCGTCGCGGTGTTCGGCCTGTCTGCCATGGGTGGAACCTTGGCCGGTTATCGCTCTGGTGTGAAAGCTCGCCAGGCGGCTGTTTCAGATATGACCCTGGTGTCTGCCAAGGAGCAATACGACCTGGCAGTACAGGATCTGGCCGAAGGCCGCTATGAGATCGCCCGTCAACGTCTAGAATATGTGCTGGCCCTCGATCCGAACTACTCCGGAGCCACGGATCGACTGGCCGAAGCACTGGCGGTTCTATACGCCACCGCCACCCCCAGTCAGGTCCCGCCCACTGTAACAGCCACTCCAACCCGCGATCCACGTCCGGTGCAGGAGCTTTTCAGCCATGCACAAAGCCTGTTTGTGGGTGGCCAGTGGGATCAAGCAATCGATACGCTGCTCGCCTTACGCCAGGCTGATCCAGCCCACCAGACCGCCCGCGTGGATGGGATGCTCTACATTTCCTTGCGCCAACGCGGCGTCAGTAAAATATGGGATCAGGGAAACCTGGGTGGCGGCGCATACGATCTGGCGTTAGCAGAGCGCTTCGCCCCACTGGACGTACAGGCAAATTCCTGGCGTGAACTGGCCCGGCTTTATCTGTTTGGCTCCAGCTTCTGGGGGGTCATTCCCGAGCAAGCTGTGTTTTACTTCAGCCAGGTAGCAGCAGCTGCTCCCGGTCTGCGCGATAGCTCTGGGATTACGGCAGCCGAGCGCTATCGACTGGCATTGGTACAGTACGGTGACGAGCTGGCAGGAAAAAGCGAGTGGTGCCTCGCCCAAGAACAATACGAGTTAGCCCTGTCGATGGGCGCAGACGCTGCTGTCCAAGAGAAGCGAGACAATGCGGCTTTGAAATGCTCTCCGCCAACCCCCACCCAGGCAGAAATAACCGAGACGCCCACCCCAACCCTGCCTCAAGGCCTCACACCCAGCGCCACTTTCCCCATATTTCCGACCCCGACCGACACTGCGCCAGTTATCGAGCCTTCCAGCACGCCCCAAC
>MGNS01000165.1:28170-44157 GCA_001795165.1 Chloroflexi bacterium RBG_16_57_11 | reverse complement strand
GACACACCCCCTACCCCACCTGCGGAGCCAATCGCCACGCCAACCTCCGGATGATGTAGGCAGATTTCCGGGTAGCAGATAAAAAATGACGGAACATCACGTAGTACCTATACCCAAAAAACGGCCTTCCAATAAGCGGCTCGTCTTACGCCTGTTATTTGCTGTGCTGGTGTTTTTCTCGGCTTGTTTGATTTCTGCCGGCGCGTTCTACGTCACCCGGCAGATAACCATTCAATGGTCCGGCTCTACTGGATTGCTCGGTCCACAAATCGTGAAGAGCTCTGGCACGCCGGTCATGAACGCCCTAGGCACTCCGCTGCCGCCGCTCCCAGGCGAGGGCGGAGAGGGCTCCTCGATCGCGGCTACAAAACTGACCCCCTGGGATGGCGCCGGAAGGGTGACCGTGCTTCTGCTTGGTCTGGACTATCGCGATTGGGAGGCGAATCAAGAGGCCTCCCGTAGCGACACCATGATCATGCTTACCCTCGATCCGCAATCCAAGACCGCTGGCATCATGTCCATCCCGCGCGATCTATGGGTCAATATACCCGGCTTTGAACACGCCCGGATTAACACCGCTTATTATCTGGGCGATGCATATCAACTACCGGGCGGCGGTCCGGCGCTGGCAGTCAAGACGGTGGAACAATTCATCGGCGTGCCGATCAATTACTATGCGCAAATTGACTTTGCTGCCTTCGTCCGCTTCATCGATGAGATCGGCGGTGTCCAGATCGACGTGCCTGCCCCGATCACCATCGATTTACTCGGCACGGGCGCCAAGACGAAGAAAAAGCTCAAACCCGGCGTACAGGTGCTGCCTGGTGAATGGGCTTTAGCCTATGCCCGCAACCGCTACACCGAAAACGGCGATTTCGACCGCGCCGCCCGTCAGCAGCAGGTAATTTTGGGCATCCGTGATCAAGTCTTGCAGGTAAAAATATTACCCAAGCTGATCAGCAAAGCGCCGGCGCTTTACGAACAGTTGGCTTCTGGTATCCGCACCAACCTGACCCTGGATGATGTAATCCGGCTGGCACTGCTGGCGCAATCGGTTCCTGAGGAAAGCATTAAGCGTGGGATTATCAACAAAGATAATGTGTTCTTCGGCGAAACACCCGATGGTCAGAGCATCTTGATCCCCATTCCAGACGACATCCAAAATCTGCGCGATGAAATCTTTGCCACCGGCGGCGCCATCGGCCCGCAGCTCCCGGGTACCCCACAAGAACAAATGAAAGCCGAGGCTGCTCGCCTGGCGGTGTACGATGGCAGCAGCGATCCCAATCTAGGGGGGCGAGCGGTAGAATATCTGCGCAGCCTGGGCGCCAATGTCACCCAAACAGGCGCAGCGGACCGGGCTTACGCTGGATCGACCATCGTCGATCACACCGGCAATCCGTATGTCGTCAAATACCTGGTTGAGCTGCTACACATCGCGCCCGGCAATATCTATGTCGAATTCGATCCAAATAGCGCCGTGGATGTTGAGCTTTACCTGGGGAGTGATTTAGCTCGCCTCAACATCGTTCCTTGATGCCCAGATTGTGTTATCATCCTGGATAATAATCTTGGTATAGGAGCATTCTATCTGGAAGAGGCGTCATGATCCTTCCAGATAGAAATCACTTTCTGGGTTTATACCCGGTCTGGAAGGTGAACCTTGTGTGGTCGATTTACCCTGACAGCCTCTCCCGAACAATTACAACAAGCCATCCCTGGCTTGAATGTGCCTACAGCAAAGATGGCCGCGCGGTACAATATTGCCCCCAGCCAGCCAGTGGCAGTCGTTCCTAACGATGGGCAGATGAAACTGGATTATTTTGTCTGGGGTTTGATACCGTCCTGGGCGAAGGATCCATCCATCGGCAACCGGATGATCAACGCCCGGGGTGAGACGCTGGCTGAAAAGCCATCCTTTCGAACGGCTTTTCGACGCCGGCGATGCCTGATCCTGGCCGATGGGTTTTTTGAGTGGAAACAAAACCCGGGGAGCAAAACCAAAACTCCGATGTACATCCACCTGAAATCGGGCCAGCCATTCGCTTTCGCCGGGTTGTGGGAAAACTGGAACGCCCCCGATGGTTCCAGCGTGCTATCCTGCACGATCATCACCACCACGCCGAACACGTTGATGGAACCCATCCACAACCGTATGCCCGTCATCCTGCCACCAACCTCCTATACACAGTGGCTTGAACCAGGTGAGCAAGATCCAACCTCCCTGCAGGCTCTCATCCAACCCTATCCAGCAGAAGCAATGAGCGCCTATCCTGTCTCCACCCTGGTCAACCGCCCTGAAAACGATGTGGCTGCCGTTATTCAGCCAGCATGAAGCGCTAAAAGCCGTCCCCTGGGGACTAAAAGTAGCGCGGATTCTTTCCGCCGCCCTCGATGCTGTGGAGCCCAAGGCGGCGATATCACGGCACATGCAACGTCAAGGGGAATTCCTGCTGGCAGGTGGAAAAGAATACGATTTACGACAAAACCAGCGTGTATTGATCGTAGGTGCAGGTAAAGCTGGCGCACCGATGGCAGAACGCACTGCCGAATTGTTGGGGAATAGCCTGACTGGTGGTCTGGTCATCGTCAAAGGTGGGCACAACAGTGATCTCCAGGCATTGCCAGATCAACTCCGCCTGGTGGAAGCAGGTCATCCGATCCCCGACAGGCGTGGCATGGCTGGAGCGGAGCAAATTGCCCAATTGTTGGCAAACCTTAACGAAAACGATCTGGTGATTTGTTTGATCTCTGGCGGCGGTTCGTCGCTCCTCGTCTCACCCGTCCCAGGCATTTCCCTTACAGATTTGCAGACCCTTACCTCGGCATTGCTGGCCAATGGCGCCAACATCAACGAGATCAACACACTGCGTAAGCATCTGGAGCAGCTCAAGGGAGGAGGTCTGGCAAGACTCGCCAGACCCGCCAGTCTGGTGACCTTGATCCTCTCTGATGTGGTCGGCGACCCCCTGGACGTGATTGCCTCGGGTCCCACTGTGCCTGACCCGACTACGTTCGGAGACGCCTGGAGTGTATTGGAGCGTTACAATCTGTTAGATCAAAACCCTGCCTCAATCATTCAGCATCTCCAAAGGGGCTGTCTTGGCGAGCTGCCAGACACCCCAAAACCCGGCGATCCACTTTTTGACCAGGTACAGAACGTGATCATCGGCAATAACCGGCAGGCTGCGGTAGCCGCCCTCCACCAGGCCAAAGCCGAAGGCTTGCACAGCATGTTGCTGACCACCTACCTGCAAGGCGAGGCGCGTCAAGCCGGGCGCTTCCTGGCGGCGATTGTACGGCAGGTCGTTGCCAGTGGAGAGCCGATCCCCAGGCCTGCGTGCATCGTGACGGGTGGAGAAACGACCGTATCATTGACCGGCAATGGGCTGGGCGGGCGCAACCAGGAGCTGGCCTTGGGCGCTGTGGTCGATCTGGCCGGTCTGGAGGGGGTGGCCATGATTACACTGGCTACGGATGGCGAAGACGGCCCTACCGACGCAGCCGGGGCGATCGTCACCGGACGCACGTTCGAGCTTGCCCAAGAAATGGGTCTGGAGCCAGCGCACTTCTTAGCCCGCAATGACGCCTATCAATTCTTCGACCGCATGGGCTGCTTGATTCGCACCGGTCCTACCCAGACCAACGTGACAGACCTGGCATTCCTGTTTGCCTTTTAATTCTTACCTCGATGCCAGGCATCAGAGGGAAAGTATGCCGCTTACTCACACCCGTACATTCCGCATCCGTTACTATGAATGCGACGCCAATGGCCATTTAAACAGCGCGTCCTACTTGCGCTACATGCAAGAAACCGCCTTCGACGCCTCCGCCGCGGCCGGCTACGGTATGGACCGGTACGATCAGTTGCAACGCCATTGGCTGATTCGAGAGTCACAAGTTGAGTTTCTCATCCCCCTGCGATACAACCAACAGGTTGAGGTAACCACCTGGATTGCCGATTTTCGCCGGGTGACCTCGCGGCGCGCCTATGAGTTCCGCCTGGCTGAGACCGGCGAGCTGGCTGCGCGGGCATCTACCGATTGGGTTTTTCTGGACACGGCAACTAACCGCCCATCCAGCATCCCCCGGAGCCTTGTGGATGACTTTTTTCCTGAAGGCGCTCCGTCGCATTTCCCTGCTCGCACGCCCTTCCCGAGCTCGCCCCCACCCCCACCCGGGGTGTTTTCTATGCACCGGCGGGTAGCCTGGCAGGATATCGACTCCATGCAGCATGTAAACAATTCAGTGTACATGGATTACATAAATGAATGCGGATTTCGGGTATGCAGCGCGTTCCATTGGCCCTGGCAGCGCATGCGGGAACAGGGTTTCACCATCTTTCTGCGCCAGGCACACCTTCAATATCTCCAACCGGCGGTTCTGGACGACGATCTCGAGATTTCTACCTGGGTCTCCGGTGTAAAACGGGCGAGCGCCGGACGCCATTACACCTTCCGCCGTGCACAGGATGGCGTGCTGTTAGCCCAAGCATATACCTTAGGTGTATGGGTCAACCTGGATACACAGCAACCGTTACACATCCCACAAGAGATGCTGAATGACTTCGCTCCTAATATCGTGTACCGGGAAGAGGGTGGCCATTATTATAGGTTATAATTGCACAAAGCATATATGTTTTTTATACATAACTCAAGGCTGTCAATTCAGACTGGCATCAAACCTGCAACTTCATTATGCAGAGCGTAAAATTTTCACAAAATCTTGTTACTTTTTTCCAAAAACTATTGAAAAAATAATCGTCGCATACTATAATCCATTTGTAAAACATTCGAATGTGGGTCGTTCCCCTTTAGAGTGGTCTGCCGACCGGCTTTTTTGCCGACCTTCATTGGGTTTTGTGAGTGAGGAGGACAATAATGAGTAAGTTCAGGAAAGTTGCGATGGTTTTGATGACGCTGGTCCTGATGATCAGCGCGATGGGTCTAACCGCCCAGCCTGCACAAGCAGCGGGTTGCGCCTCCTATCATTGGGTGCGCTACGGTGAGACCCTGGCCTGGATTGGTCGCTATTACGGGGTATCCTGGCCCTACCTGGCATCGGTGAACGGCATCGGCCGGCCTTACACCATTTATCCAGGGCAGCGGCTTTGCATCCCTGCCGGCGGCTACTATGGAGGCTCATATGGCGGCTACCCGACCTACACCGGTGGTTATACATCAGGGGTTGGCATGCAGCGCACCTGGAGCTATGTGATTACGAGTGTAGTCCCTAACACCACGGCGACCATTCGTACCAACAATTTCCCCAGCAATGTAGAATTCAGGGTTAAGATGGGGAATAATGTCAACGGTGGTTACCAGTGGCGCGATCTGCCCCCGCTCGACTCGGGCAATGGAGGAACTTTCAGCGCTGATTTTGCCATTCCGGCTGAGTTCTCCGGCGCCCATCAGTTAGCCTTGCGGCTAATCCAGTACAAGAAGAACGGCAAGACCTTCTCCCAAGACCAGGTCTTCTATAATGTGTCTGGAGGTTATGGTGGTTACCCGACCTATCCTGGCCCCAGCTATTATCCACCCCCCTGCTATGGGCAGCCACCTTGCTGGGGCGTCATTCCGACCATCTGGATTTCGAGCGTTGTGCGCGATAATTCGGTGACCATCACAACCCGTAACTGGCCGGCGGGTGTGAACTTTCAGGTTCTAATGGGTCCCATGGGCACTCGCGGTGTCTATGGGTACAATGTCGGCACCCTGTATTCGGGCTCGGGTGGATCACTGACTGCGACCTTCTCCATTCCTTCTCAGTTGTGGGGTAGCCGCCAGATCGCGATCCGGACGCAAAATTGGCCGACAGGGTACTATAGTTATAACTGGTTCTACAACAACACAACCTATTAAGTCTTCCCTCGATCGACAAAGAGGTCTTCGGGATTGGATTTCACAACCGAAGACCTCTTTCTCGCGTCTTAGCGCAGCCTTTCCAGGGCCGCGCGTTCTAACAATCTGAAACCTGTATCAACAAGTGATCTTAAACGTATTTTTTCTTCTGGCAATAGCTCTACCTGCCCATCCAGCCCTTCGAATTGCTCAATCCAACGTAGTAGCGCTCCACGGTGCCCGCTCGAGCGCCGGGCCCAGATCGAATCAACCGAGATTCGCTCTAACCGCTGGACCAATAATCTGGCTTGTTCGTAAAGTTGACGATCCTCATCCATGGATAATCGTCTCAGAACTCAGGCGCAAATCATCGTAAAAAATTAATCATAGTATGATGATCAAGCGATGACCATCATACTATGATTCGAAAAAAAGTGAAAAAGCCGCCTTTGGGCGGCTTTTTCAATAATATGAGAAATGGAATTCAATAGATAGATAGAATAATCAATATCAGATTCTGGTGGTAACAGTGCTAAACATATTCCCGACGGCAGGGCCAAAAATTGTCAACATTATAATCACAACCAAAACTACCAATAACAGGATCAGCGCATATTCGACCAACCCTTGACCCTTTGCTGCTGTCCCGTCAACCATAAACGCTCACCTCCTTCCTTCCTGGATTGGCGGATCAATATATTCGATTATACATTAGTCCATCCAGATTCGTCAGTAATAATTGTGTAAGGTTGTCCATCCCATCAAAACTGTAAGCAGGAGGTAGGCCTGCTGTTGAGCCATCCAAGCGATGCCCTTGGACAGACCCACATTTCTATGATCACTTTTTTCGATCAGACCGAGCCAGTCGTACGATAAGGGTATTTTCACCCGTCACTGGTCATAATGAACAATGGGTTCATCTCGAAGCTGTGGAAGTACGGCCGCAGTCGGTCGATGTTGTAATATTTGTTGACGTTCACCACCTTCTTTGAACTGGTGACCACGTCCACCGGCATATTATCATAACGTCCGTTTCGCAGCACAACCAGCCGTCCATGCACACCTTTTATTACGAGATCGAGCGCCAGATTGCCGTAGGCCATGGGCACTATTGAGTCGATTGCGTCAGGATCACCGCCGCGCACCATGTAGCCGAGCTTCTGGTTTATGACATTGACTGATTTTCCATTGTTGAACTGGGCCGATCGATTTTTCAATTCGGCAGCCACCAGATCGCCAATCCCACCCAGCTTGGCATGCCCAAACTCATCGGTGCTCCGATCCTGGAAGATCATTTCGCCGCCCTCAAACATCGCGCCTTCGGAAATCAGGACAACCGAATATTTGCTTGGGTTGCGATTGCGGTCGTACACCAACAGCTCGGTCAAGCGATCCATATTAAACCTGTGCTCAGGAATCACACAGCGGTCAGCGGCTCCAGCCATGGTAGGCAACATGGCCGTGTACCCGGCATAACGACCAAAGACCTCCAGCACTAAAAAACGCTCGTGCGAGCCCGCCGAGGTGCGCAGGCTATTTGCCAGCTGGATCGTCCGGGTCACGCAAGTGCTAAAACCGATACAATAATCCGTTCCCGGAACATCGTTATCCATCGTCTTGGGGATGGCAATCACTTTAAAACCTTCCCGATACAGGCGCACCCCCACACTCAAAGTGTCATCGCCGCCAATCGGGATCAAGTAATCGATACCCAAGAACTCCAGGTTTTTCAAGATCTCCGGGATCAAATTATTTTTATCATCGTTGTACTTCTCTTTATATTGTTCCGGCACTTCGCTCTTACTCATCTTCATCGGATTGGTACGAGAGGTGTGCAGGAAGGTGCCACCGGTACGGCCTGCCCGGCGGACAATTTCCTCCTCTAATCGCATGAAATTCTCACTGTTATCCGCCTTGTTATCCCGGATCAGGTTCACCAACCCCGCCCAACCCCGGCGTATCCCGATCACATTGTAGCCCTCGCGCAAAGCGCGTATTGTCACTGCACGGATCGCTGGATTCAAGCCAGGTACATCCCCACCGCCAGTCAAGATCCCGATCGTGCCTTTATACTTCTTACCTTCAGCCATCCGGAAACCTCCAAAATTTATTGTTTTTTTATTAATCAGAATGCGCTCACCCTGAAACTTGCCACAGGCGTATATTTTACCCCTAATAAATTAAATCCAGTTTGACTCGTGATAAACCTGAAAGACTTCCCGCATGACCCCGATCATCTCGCCAAGAGTCGCGTAGGCTCGAACTGCATCCAATAAAAACGGCATCGTATTCTCAGCTCCTTGGCAAGCCAGGCGCAATCGATCTAACGCCTGACCAACACGCCCAGGATCGCGCTGGGCACGGACCTGTTCAAGGCGGTCACGCTGACGCTCGTAGCCTTGTGGGTCCATCTCCAGGATAGAGATGGCGACCGGTTTATTATCGGCATACGCGTTCACTCCAACGATTCTCCGCCGCCCCTCATCGATCTCGCGTTGGTAGCGATACGCCGCATCGGAGATTTCTGTCTGGAAGAAGCCTTTTTCGATGGCCGGGAGGACGCCACCCAACATCTCAATCCGGCGGAAATACTCATAGGCCTGCGCTTCGATGCGGTTTGTTTGCGCCTCGAGGAAGTATGAGCCTCCCAGCGGATCAACCGTATTCACTACGCCAGACTCTTCGGCGATGATCTGTTGAGTACGGAGGGCGATTGTGACAGCCTGCTCGGAAGGCAAGGCTAACGCTTCATCCATGGAGTTGGTGTGCAGCGATTGGGTTCCACCCAGCACTGCTGCCAGAGCTTGAATTGCGACACGCACAATATTGTTTTCAGGTTGCTGGGCGGTGAGGGTCACCCCTGCCGTTTGGGCATGAAACCGCATCAACCAGGAGCGCGGATTTTTCGCGCCAAAGGTGTGGCGCATCTCACGAGCCCAGATCCGGCGAGCAGCCCGATATTTGGCAATCTCTTCAAAGAAATCGTTATGCGCATTAAAGAAGAACGACAGACGCGGTGCAAACTCGTCGATATCTACGCCACGCTGCAACGCCCAGCGGACATACTCCATGCCATCCGCCAGGGTGAAAGCCAGCTCTTGTGACGCTGTCGAGCCTGCCTCACGAATGTGGTAGCCAGAAATGCTAATCGGGTTCCACTGGGGCACATGGAGTGAGCCAAACTCAATCGTGTCCACAACCAGGCGCATCGAAGGCTCCGGCGGAAAGATGAATTCCTTCTGAGCAATATATTCTTTAAGGATATCATTCTGGATCGTGCCTCGAAGTTGATCTGAGCGCACGCCTTGCTTCTCCGCGGCAGCGATATACATTGCCCAGATAACTGCCGCTGGTGAATTGATCGTCATGCTGGTAGAAACCTTGTCTAATGGGATATCCTTCAGCAGAATTTCCATATCTTTTAGCGACGACACCGCTACACCGCATTTTCCAAATTCACCCAGGGCCTCGGGGGAATCCGTGTCATAGCCCATCAGCGTCGGTAGATCAAATGCAATGGATAAACCAGTCTGCCCCTGCTCAAGCAGGTACTTGAAGCGTTGGTTGGTCTCCTCTGCAGTCCCAAAACCGGCAAACATGCGCATTGTCCACAACCGGCTTCGGTACAGGGAAGGGTGGATACCGCGGGTGTATGGGTACTGGCCTGGGAATCCCAGGTCGACCAGATAATCATGATCGGGGTTGTTCAGGGGAGTGTACAAGCGCTCGATTGGTTCGGACGAGGCTGTGATAAACGCCTCCTGAAGCTCCGGTAAAACTGCCAACCCTCCGCGCAGGGTGATTGCTTCCCATTGTTGCATATCTTGGCGGAAGGCATCCAGATTTTGAGGGCTATCCATTGGTTATTCTCCTTTGGTGATAGGAAGAGAGCAGTCGTAGGTTACCGATACGAAAGTCAGTTAACCGGCAGAAGAAACTGACTCAGCCCATTGATCAAATTGCGGTGATTACGCGACCGCGTTGCCCAGGTAGTTATTTTAACGCCTGTGCGATGACATGGGAGAGGTGTTTCAGTCGAGGGGGTTTTTGAATCCAGGCAGTCAGCCCTAAATCCTGTAAGCCAGATATTTCCTCCTGCAACGGATGGCCGGTCATCAAAATGACCGGGATCTGTGAACCCTGGCCTCGAACCGCGCGCAATAATTCGATTCCACCCATCTCCGGCATGACCACATCACTCAGTACCAGTTTCACCTCGAGGGGGTGCTCATCCAGGTAGCTTAATGCCTGAACGCCGTTCATGGCGGCGATTACGTGATAGTTTATCAATGTCAATCCATCCTTCAGCGCCTGGCGGGTTGCCATCTCGTCTTCTACGACCAGCAGGGTCTCGCCAGCGCCACGTACTAACATAAACGGCTCGGTGCTCGGAAATTTTGGCCGCTGGCTTGGAATCGCTGGCAGGTAAATCGCAAAAGTGGACCCCTCTCCAAAAGAAGAATTGACGTTGACATGCCCGTCATGAGACTTGGCGATACCATAAACCTGGGCCAGGCCTAATCCGGTGCCCTTGCCAGGTTCTTTGGTCGTATAGAAAGGCTCAAAAATATATGCCAGATCTTTTTGGAGGATACCCATCCCGCTATCTTGCACAGCGATGCAGATCCAGTCACCATCGGTCACCTGTCCGCATGTCACGCAGTGAAAACCGGTCCCACCTTTTATAGAAGAAGCCCGGATCAGCAGGTTCCCACCATCTGGCATGGCGTCACGTGCATTGACAGCCAAGTTCAGAATCGCCTGTTGCATACGGGTAGGATCAGCTTCAACGATGTATTGATCGGGATCGGCATCCAGGGTAATTTTGATATTTTCCGGCAGCGTGCGCTCCAGCATCTTTACTTGCTCTTTCAGAAATGGAAGAAGATCCATCGGCTGTCGCTCGAGCACCGATTTACGGCTGAAGTCAAGGATCTGCTGTATCAGCTCAGAAGCCCGGCGACATTGTTGAGCAATGATGAGCATGCGTTCTCGCACTCGCTGATTTAAATCCGGTAGATTCACCACCATTTCGGCATACAACAAAATCACAGCCAGGATGTTGTTGAAGTCGTGGGCGATTCCAGCCGCCATTTGCCCGACCGCTGCCAGCCGATCTTGCTGTTGCATTCGACGCTGGATTTCACGCTCTTTGGTTACCTCTCGCATGACCATCACCCAGCGCTGGGCTTCCGCTTCCTCCGTCATCGGGCGGGCAATGACCTCGTAAGTACGGCTATCATTCTGGATCTCATGCCACAAGCCCTTTGTGGGTGTGGTGAGTAACTCGGAAATCTTCTGCTCGCCGAGGTGGGTTAAGCGGTCACCCACGCTCGCATTTGCCATGGCCAGCAGGTGGCCTTGCGCAACAGGGTTTGCTAAGATGATCTGACCATCTGTGTCGAGCAGCACAACACCTTCCGGGACGGTATTCATAATCTCACGGACCTGTTGCGCTTGCTTGCGAACTTGTACCAGCAACTGTTCTCGCTCGGCTTCACCGCGTTTGCGCTCCTGAAGCTCCGTATTTAGAGACAAGTTGGCGGCAGCCAGCTCTGCAGTGCGCTCCTTAACCCGGGCTTCCAGCACCTCCTTTGCAGCCTGAAGTGCTTGCTCAGCACGGATGCGGTCAGCGATCTCTTGTTGGAGCTGGGTATTCTGAGCCTCACGGAGGCGTTGCAAACGCCGCAATGTCAGGTGAGTCTCCAGACGCGCCAAGACTTCCTTCACCTGGAAAGGCTTGGTAATATAATCTACCCCTCCAACGGCGAAACCCTGGACTTTCTCGGTCTGTTCATCCAGAGCGCTAACAAAAATGACCGGAATGTCACACGTCGATTCGTCTGCCTTCAGTTGCTGGCAAACCTCATAGCCATCCATACCGGGCATGCGAATGTCAAGCAAAATCATATCGGGTGGATGGGATCGCGCTTCGGCCAGGGCGCTTGCACCGTCTTTTGCCTCCATCACATGATAGCCATTGCTGGTGAGTATAATGGAAAGAAGACGCAAGTTTGAAAGCGTATCGTCTACAATGAGGACATCACCTCTGTTATCGCTGGATAGTTCGCTCATGATCATATTTCCTGAATTCAAATCATAATGCCAACTGGTTAAAAGATCAACTGATTTTGACATGAAATTTAATTACACTCTTGACAATTATTCAAACAATCCGTACAATTGCCGAAATCTTGAGCAACAGGAACGAATGATGACGCTTTATTCCTCTATGTACATGTGCAGGGCGGGGGCTGTGACCACCGCCTTGCTAAGGAGCACCCAGGTGTTCTCCGGTTAACCTCTTTGAGGGACCGTTCAGGCGGCGGACAGCCTTCCGCAAATTCCATTGGAATTGCGCAAGACTGTCCGCCGTTTTTATTTATCCATATCTCGATAATTTACCAAGGAGAAGAATTATGCACACGCAGGAAATAACTCGCCAGTTCGGTTTCACCACCCGCCAGCTGCATGCTGGACACACCCCCGATCCAACCACCCATTCGCGGGCTGTGCCGATTTACCAAACCACTTCCTATCAATTCAACGATACCGAGCATGCGGCTCGCCTGTTTTCCCTCCAGGAGTTCGGAAACATCTACACCCGTATCATGAACCCCACCAGCGACGTTTTCGAGCAGCGCATCGCATCCCTGGAAGGCGGGATCGGCGCGCTGGCTGTAAGCTCGGGACACGCAGCTCAGGCGCAGGCTGTCTTCACCCTGGCTGGTGCCGGTGATCATATCGTATCTGCCGCTACGCTTTACGGTGGCACTTACAACCAGTTTGTTTACACCTTCCCTCGCCTGGGGATCGAGGTCACCCTGGTAGATCCCAGGGATCCAGAAAATTTCCGTCGCGCAATCCGTCCAAACACCAAGCTCCTCTTTGGGGAGACGCTGGGGAATCCACTGATTAACGTTTTTCCCTTCGAGGAGGTGGCCAGAATTGGGCAAGAGTATGGCATTCCGCTGGTTATCGACAACACTTTCGCCACACCATATCTTGCCCGGCCATTTGATTTTGGCGCCAACATCGTCGTCCATTCGGCGACCAAGTTCATCGGCGGGCACGGAACTTCGATCGGTGGCATCATCGTGGATGGTGGTAATTTCGAGTGGTCCGGCAACCCGCGCTTCTCCAACTTCAATACCCCGGACGAGTCTTACCACGGCCTGGTATATGCCACCCTTGGGGCGCCGGCTTTCATATTGAAGACCCGCGTCCAGATCCTGCGCGATATCGGTGGATGTCTCTCACCTTTCAATTCGTTCCTCTTCCTGCAAGGCCTGGAGACGCTTAGCTTGCGTATCGAGCGTCACGTCCAGAACGCCTGTGCAGTTGCTGAATTTCTTCAGGATCATCCCAGAGTAACCTGGGTGGCGTACCCCGGATTGAAAGACAGCCCGGATTACGAAGCGGCAAAAAAGTATCTACCTAAAGGCGCTGGCTCTATCCTTGGATTCGGGATCAAAGGTGGAGCTCCTGCTGGCAAGCGGTTTATCGATCATCTTAAACTGTTCAGCCATCTGGCCAACGTCGGTGATGCAAAAAGCCTGGCGATCCACCCTGCTACAACCACGCATAGCCAGTTGAATGAGGAGCAGCAGATCAGCGCGGGGGTCTCACCTGATTTCGTGCGCCTGAGCGTCGGTATCGAAGACATCGAAGACATCCTATGGGATCTGGAGCAAGCTTTAGGTTAAGCTAAGGCTGCCTGAGTGGTAATAGAAGGCTGCCTGAGTGGTAATCGAAGGTAGCCGGGTCTTGCACAATCGACTGGCTCGCTTCGATTGCACTCAGCGAACCTGGTAAGCATATTACAGTAATGGCAATCTCATTTACCGTTGGAGGCCATCATGCCCGTCGTCATACCCGAAACACTGCCCGCCAAGATCATCTTGGAGAAAGAGAACATCTTCGTCATGGGAGAAAGCCGCGCCCTGCATCAAGATATCCGCCCGCTCAAGCTGGCCATTCTCAACCTGATGCCGACCAAAATCGCCACTGAAACACAGCTTCTGCGCCTGCTGGGCAATACAGCACTACAAATCGAGATCACCCTGCTGCACATGTCCTCGCACGATTCATTGAACACACCGCCGGATCACCTGCTCAATCACTATAGCAGTTTTGACGAGGTGCGCGAGGAGAAATTCGACGGGCTGATCATCACTGGCGCGCCGGTGGAGCACCTGCCCTTCGAGCAGGTAGATTATTGGGTAGAGCTTCAGGAGATCCTGGATTGGAGCGAGACCCACGCTTACTCGATCTTTCACATCTGTTGGGCAGCGCAGGCAGGCCTGTACCATCGCTATGGAGTGCCTAAATACCCCTTGACCGAGAAGATGTTCGGCGTCTTTCCACATCGGGTGTTAACGGATCACATTCGCCTGTTGCGCGGCTTTGATGACTTTTTCTACGCCCCGCATTCGCGCCACACCGAAATCCGGCGCCAAGACATCGAGGCTGTGCCAGAGCTAGCCATCCTGGCGGAATCGGATGAGGCTGGCATCTATATCGTTGCCTCACATGACCGGCGACATTTTTATATCACCGGGCACTCGGAATACGACCCGTTGACGTTGCAAGGTGAATACGAGCGCGACCGCCAGAAAGGCTTATCCATTCAACCGCCGCGCAACTATTTCCCCGGCGACGACCCGAGGCGGGAACCGGTGGTGCGCTGGCGTGGACATGCCCACTTGCTGTATTCGAACTGGCTGAATTATTACGTTTACCAGTCCACCCCTTACGATCTACACCAGATCCCCGGCGGCGCGACGACCTCGGCGTTTTGAAGCCGGGATCGCCGACCCCAGTCACAAATCGCTCGCCAGCTCCAGGATCAGCTTCCAGGCCTCTTCAACGTGGCGCGCTTCGGTGTGGGTCTGCCCGATGCTCATCCGCAAGGTCATACGCCCATCCAGCCTGGTATGCGTCAGGTACAGCTTGCCGCTGTTGTTCAGCCTTTCCATCAGCTTCTGGTTGGCATCGTCACCGGCTTTGTGACGAAAGCACACCAGGTTTAGCGGTGCGGGGGCGGCCAATTCGAAGATATCCGAGTCCTGTACCCAGCGGGCAAAGCTTTGCGCCAGCTTGATGTGTTTACGGATGTGGAAGCGCAGTCCTTCGACACCATAATGGCGGATGACGAACCAGAGTTTCAAGGAGCGGAAGCGCCGCCCAAGCTGGATATGCCAGTCACGGTAATCAAAAACTGCCCCGGCTTCAGAAGCCCGGTTGCGCAGGTACTCTGGCAGGATGCTCAGCGTCTGGATCAGCGCCGCCCGGTCAGCTACGAAGAAACAATCACAATCAAAATTGGTGAACATCCATTTATGTGGATTGAATGCAAAGCTGTCCGCCAGCTCGACGTCGTTAAGGATATAGCGATATTCCGGGCAAATCGCCGCCGTTCCCGACATCGCCGCATCTATGTGCAGCCAAATGCGCTCCTCCCGGCAGATACGCCCAATCTCCGCCAACGGGTCGAGAGCGTTGGACGAGGTCGTTCCCACCGTGGCGCATACGAAGCACGGCACTAGCCCTGCACGGCGATCCTGGTCAATCGCCTGTTGCAAGGCCTCCGGACGCATGGCAAATCGATGATCGACCTCGATCAGTCGTACGTTTTGTCGACCAATACCGGCGATCAAGGCGGCTTTTTCGATCGACGAGTGAGCCTGCGTGGAGGTATACACCACCAGCCGCCCATCACAACCGTGCTCATTGCTCGTATAGCCAGTCGCGCGCTCCCTACCGGCGAGCAGCGCCGCAAGCGAGGCGCTGCTGGCGGTATCCTGGATCACACCTCCGCCCGCGCCGCTGGATTTAAACTTATCCGGCAGCCCGAGCAGATCCGCCATCCAATCCAGGACATGCGTCTCCAGCTCGGTGCAGGCCGGGCTGGTCATCCAAAGCATCCCCTGAACACCCAGTCCGGACGAGAGCAGGTCGCCCAGGATCGCCGGGCCAGAAGCATTGGCAGGGAAAAACGCGTAAAAGTTGGGGGATTGCCAGTGGGTGACGCCCGGCAGGATCAGCCGGTCTACATCACTTAAGATCGCTTCGAACGGCTCACCATGCTCCGGCGGCTCCAACGGCAGTCCGGCGCGTATCTCGCCAGGCTTTACCTGCGACAACA
>MGNS01000165.1:4484-28161 GCA_001795165.1 Chloroflexi bacterium RBG_16_57_11 | reverse complement strand
TCTCGATCCGTTGGTAATAATCGGCGATCCAGTCCACCACAGCGTAGCCATGTACCCGGAATTCATCCGGTGTCATGTGATAATTTTCTTTATTATTTTCGCTCATGCCGAACTCAATTTATTGATTAAGGAAAGACACTCCAACCTGTCCAAATAAATGGGCATACACAGACCCAAGATACGCCCCGGCGATCGCGCTGATCGCCCACACGAAAAGCCAGCCGATGCACGGGATCCATCCAACCAACATTCCGACCACACCCATGACAAAACCCACCAGCAATCCAGCGACTAACGTCACCACCCAGGCGGTGACGTACTCGCCCAGGTTCGCTGTGATCAATCGCATAATCTCGCCAAATTGAAAGCAAGAACCAAAGGAGCCTTGCCGGGAGTAGTTAATGAAAACTCCTGGAAAGACAAAGCTGATGAGTAATGCATACAGGCCGATACAGCAGCCAGCTGCGATCAACAGCCCGGTTGAGCCGAGGGCTAATCCCTGGTTTAGCCCCTGGTCGCCTTCCCCGCTGACTGCAATCAGCGGCACAAAAGACAGTCCAAACAAAAAACAACCCACCAGGATGGCGGGCAGCGCGTAAATCATGCCTGCTAGCGTAATGATCAACCCTTTGATAAATTTATCCCCCAGGTCGGACCAACCTGGCAATGGCTTTGGTTCGCCTGCGGCGACGTTTCGCATCAAGTCCACCATAAATCCCGACCAGGCAAAGTTCAAGATTGGTACTGCGGTAATCAGCGCACCGATCCCCAACTTCTCCAGCCATTTTTCATCTTCAGCAACAAATGTGATAGATTTGCCGATGTCCATACGATCCTCCATGTTTGTGTAATTTGTGTTGCGTTCAGTTATCAAGATTAGCTGTTGGGAAACTGTCTACCGCAATCCACCATCTGCTTATAGCGAAATGCCAAATGCCAACTACAATCGCCACCAACCGTATACTCACCACGGTACGATCTTCTGATCCCGATAGAACCCCCCGCTCGGACCGTCATTGGGAAGCGTCGCCAGCCACACAATCGTCGCTGCTCCCTGTTCCAGGCTGCGCGAGGCGTGCGGTCCACCCATTTGACTGCGCACCCAGCCCGGGCAGGCCGAGTTCACTTTGATGTTGTAGGCTCGCACTTCGGAGGCCACGATGCGCGTCAGGGCATTCAGGGCCGCCTTTGAAGCCCGGTAACCAGCGCTGTCACTGCCCATCCCCGCCAGCGAGCCCATCTCCGAAGAAACGTTCACCACCCGCCCATAACCAGTCTTCTTCATCATCGGCACGAATGCCCGGCACAGGTTCAGCGGCCCATAAAAATTGACCTCCATTGTCGTGCGCACAACGTCGATTGGTACATTTAGCACGCTTTGATCTTCGCCCAACAACACAGCGGCATTGTTCACAAGGACATCTAACCGCCCGTAACGCTCTGCCATCCATTGCCGCAGCTGCTCTATGTGCTTCGCTTCGGTCACATCGAGCAAATGGTATTCGAGCTGGCCACCTTCCCGCCGCAAGGATTCTGCCGCGCGCTCGCCCTTCGCTGCATCCCGGCTGGTCAGGATCACCTGCATCCCTGAGCGCGCGAGCTGACGGCAAACCTCATAACCGATGCCACGATTGGCGCCGGTAACCAGCGCAATTTTCCTCTGACTCTCATCCATCCTGGTTCTGAATTATAAACCGGTTATACTACCCGGACGAAATTTACCCCACTCCGCGGTAGAATTGCTTTTGGATGGATCGACTGTATCGATCTTGTACAGACACAAGGAGCTCACCCATGTTGGAATCCCTTTTCTTGGGTCGCATTGCCGGGCTCGATCTGAGTGCCCGCCGCACTGCCATCTATGGCACGCTGTTGCTCTGGGCGTTGTTTGCCATCCTGGGCTGGTTATTGTCGGCGGATCCGGGCGCAGCCCTCCTTTTCGGTCTGATCTGTACCATGCTGCATTGGCTTTCTGAGCTGGTGCACCAGCTTGGGCACGCTTCCGCCGCCCGCAGCACCGGCTACCCAATGACAGGCGTACGTTTCTGGTTCATCTTGGGCCAGTCGCTCTATCCGGACGACGAGCCGTCTCTACCCGGCCGCGTTCACATCCGCCGTGCCCTTGGCGGGCCGGCCGCAAGTATCCTGTTCGGCGGTCTGGCCGGCCTGCTGGCGTGGCTTGTCTACCCCAACAATGACTTGATTGGAGGGGTGTTAATCATCTTAATGCTGGATAACTTGTTGGTGCTCGGTATTGGCGCCTTCCTCCCACTCGGCTTCACCGATGGCAGCACCTTGCTGGCGTGGTGGGGCAAATAAACATCATCATCAAGTCTCGGAGTCACACAATGCGTAAATGGGCTATTCCTCTCCTGGCTATCTATCTGATTGCTTCTGGCGCGTTGACCCTCTTCAAGGTGAGCCTGCCTTCCGCTTCCCTGATATTATCTGCTCTGGCGATCGCCGCAGGTGTATTGCTGCTGCTCGGCGGAGCGCAAATCAGGCTGTCCCGCAACCTGGGGGGCATCTTGCTCGCTATCTGGCTGATCCTGGTGGGAGCTTTGGCTTTATTAAATGTGAGCTTGCCTTCCCAAGAAATTTTGCTAGGATTGGTTGCGATGGCCGCCGGGGTGCTCCTGCTTCTCCGCCGCTGAAGACCAAATTTGCGTTAATCATTTTATGCAGCTTGTGATATATAATATTTGCCAGGATTTCGAATTTTACGAATCTGACTCCGCCTGCCGATTATGACCGATGTCGAGAGGCTCCAGCGCGAATTGTATGCCTTGACCGAGGTCGCCAAGACCCTGACTTTGCCGCTGGAACTGCCAGAATTGCTCAATGCAGTTGTTCAAAAAATCATCGGCGTCATCGAACCTGCCGAAGCCGGTGCAGTAATGTTATGGGATCAGGACTCGGGATTATTTAGACCGTCGGCAGGGTTCGGCTATAACCTGGAGGTGCTTAGTGAGTTAGGCCTGAGGGCAGGTGAGTCGGTTACGGGCAAGGTATTTGATGCGGGGAAAGTATGTCTCTTCCATACCCCGGACCAGGTTGCCAATGCAATGGAAGATATGCGCCCTTCCAATCGGGCAGTGATGGCTCGAGCGCTTGGATCAGAGGCGTTGCCGTGCTGCACCCTGGCAGCTCCGATTTCAGTGGGCGAGCACAAGCTAGGGGTGTTGATACTAGAGACCATCCGCGGCCCGGCAATGTTCTCAAATGGCGACATGCCATTTCTTCAAACAATTGCAGACTTGATCGCTCTGGCAATCGATCGCGATCGTCTGGCAACTCAGGCGGATGCCATTCGGGCGGAGCGACGGGCAGAACGGTTACGTTCAGAGGTGCTGGCGACCCTTTCGCACGAACTACGTATGCCGCTAACCGCCATCCAGGGTTTTTCGTCTGCTTTGCTTTTAGACGAAGTGGATTGGAGCAACGATAAACGCCAGGAATTCCTGCGAATGATCGAACAAGAGTGCAATAACATGCAGAGCATGCTGACGGACATCCTCGATTCTTCGATGATAGAGGTAGACCAGCTCATCATGGAACGACAACCGGTACGGATACCATTCATTGCTCACCAGGTAGCGGAGGAAGTCCAGCGTCGCACGGATGCTCACCATATCATTGTTGACTTCCCAGCCACATTTCCGATCCTGGAAGCCGATCCTCGCTGGATCAAACAGGTTTTCAGAAACATCCTGGATAACGCCGTAAAGTACTCTTCGCAAGGGGGGTTAATCGTCATCCGTGGCGAGTTGCGTCCGAACGATGTGGTAGTTGTCATAGCTGACCAGGGCATAGGTATCTCTCCTGAAGACCTGATCCCCTTGTTCGAGCGCTATTTCCGCGTCCGCTCGCCTACGAACCTTCAAATTCCTGGCACCGGCCTGGGGTTACCCATCGCCCGGGCCATTGTGGAAGCCCACGGCGGGAGAATTTGGGCCGAGAGCAAGCTGAGCGAAGGGACAAGCATCTACTTCTCTCTTCCGAAGATGCTGGAGATATAGGCTGATGGTATCCACTCGAGAGAAACCGCGCATATTACTGGTCGATGACGAACCCCGGGTGGTTCAACTGGTCCGGGAAGTACTCGGCGCAACCGGATTCGAGATGTTGGCCGCTTTCAGTGGTGAGAGTGCTATTGAATTAACCGCGCTGGAACAGCCTGACCTGGTTTTACTCGATATTATGCTTCCAGGAACCATGGACGGTTACCAGGTGGCAGGTCGCCTGCGCGAATTCTCGAATGTGCCCATTATTATGTTGACCGCCAAAGTACGTGAGAGCGATATGTTGCAAGGTTTTGAAATGGGGGCTGACGACTACATCACAAAGCCCTTCAGCTCGAAAGAGCTGCTGGCGCGCATTCGCGCTGTGCTCAAGCGCTCGCAGAGCGAACGGGCTCAAGTCGCTCCACCTGATATTGTGTGTGGAGACCTGCACATCGACCTGGCACGCCGTCGAGTGACGATCGGTGAGCGCGAGGTTTACCTGACGCCGACCGAATATAGCCTGCTACACGAGTTGGCGATCCACCCAAACCAAGTGCTCGTCCATGAACACCTGCTTACCCGAGTGTGGGGTGCAGAGTATCGGGATGATCTGGATTATCTGCGCTCTTACATCCATTACCTGCGTAAAAAACTCGAAACCGACCCGGCAAATCCCAGCCTGATCCTTAGCAGTCCCGGCGTGGGATATATGTTGGTGGTACCTGACGAAGAACATCGCGAAGATATGCAGAAAGACGGTCAACATGACCCCTAGGCTATACAACCCCTATGAGGCTGCTCAAACGCAATTTGATCGCGCAGCCGACCTGCTTGCCTTAAGCCCTGCCGCGCGCGATCTGTTACGCGTTCCAATACGCGAATACCATTTCAGCATCCCGGTTTGCATGGATGACGGTAATATAAATGTTTTCCGCGGTTATCGTATCCAGCACAACGATGCGCGCGGCCCTTGCAAAGGTGGCATCCGCTTTCATCCCCTCGAGACTGTAGATACGGTGCGAGCGCTGGCGATGTGGAACACCTGGAGATGCGCCGTAGCGGATTTACCCCTGGGCGGTAGCATGGGTGGTGTGATTTGTGATCCGCACAATCTTAGCCCCAAGGAACAAGAACGCCTGTGTCGAGGCTGGGTACGGCAGGTCGCCCGAAATGTTGGCCCCGATTGGGATGTGCCCTCGCCGGATTTAATGACTACCGCTCAACACATGCTGTGGATGCTGGATGAATACGAAGCGATCCATTTCCACAAGAGCCCCGGCTTCATTACCGGGAAGCCAGTGGGTCTGGGTGGCTCAGCAGGCAGAAAAGAGGCCACAGGTTTTGGGTTAATGATCATAGTGCGCGAAGCGCTTAGAGATCTGGATATTAAGCCAACGGACACGACTGCCAGCTTTCAGGGTTTCGGAAATGTTGCCCAACATGCCATCCAGCTCTATCGCAAGATGGGCGGAGTGGCTACTTGTGTCTCTAGCTGGGATCAGGCGGAACGGACTGCTTATGCCTACCGTAAACCTCAAGGCATCGACCCGGATGAGTTATTGACGATCACCAACGCATTTGGGGAGATCAACAAAACGAAAGCGATCGAGATGGGCTATGAGTGCCTGCCTGGCGAGGCGTGGCTTGAACAGGAGGTCGACATACTGGTGCCTTCAGCCCTCGAGAACCAGATAACCGTTGAGAACGCTGAGATAATCAGCCCCCGAGTGAAGATCATCGCCGAAGGCGCAGACGGACCGACAAACCCAGAAGCCGATCCATTGCTTGTCCAGCGTGACATCCTGGTCATCCCGGATATCCTGGCGAATGCCGGAGGGGCTACGTGTAGTTATTTTGAGCAGGTGCAAAGCAATATGAACTATTATTGGAAGCGAGATGAGGTGTTTGGGAAATTGGATGTACATATGACCACGGCGTTTCGCGATGTCACTCAATTTTCCCAAAGTCGCAAAATGCCCTTACGCGAGGCAGCTTACATCATTTCTGTCGAGCGAGTGACACGTGCCTGCCAGGAGCGTGGCTGGGTTTGACGAGAGGGAAAGTAGAGGATGAACGTGAAATCCCGGAGTTCGTTTCGCTCACAGCTAATCGATTTCAATCGCAATTTCCTGGACCCAGATACACCGCTGAGTTGCCTGGGTAGAGGTGAAATAGGTGGAAAAGCCGAAGGGTTGGCGTTCGTCAGTGATGTACTGCACTCTGAATTTGAGCTGGCGAAATTTCCTGGGATAAGCATTGAAATCCCCTCCATGGCGATCCTTTGCACAGATGTCTTTAGCGCTTTTCTTGAACAGAACCACCTATCCGATCTCCCGCTCTCGGACATGCCAGATGAGCGCATCGGCCATGAATTTCAGCGGGCAGAGCTGCCCTTTGAGGTGCTGGGTGACCTGCGGTCGATTGTCGAGCAGGTGCACACTCCCTTAGCCGTTCGTTCATCCAGCCTGTTGGAGGACACGATGAACGCGCCGTTTGCCGGGATCTACCGCACGAAGATGATCCCTAACGACGAATATGACCCGGATATCCGCTTTCGGCAATTGAGCGAAGCAGTCAAATACATCTACGCCTCCACTTTTTTCCGGGGCGCTAAAGATTACCGAAAGGCCCTCGGATACCAGGACAGCGACGAAAAAATGGCGGTGATCATCCAGGAGCTGGTAGGAAAACGCTACCGAAACCGGTTCTATCCAGAGCTTGCCGGAGTTGCACGATCCTACAACTATTACCCGTTCAAACCTGCCAAACCTCAAGATGGGGTTGTGAACCTGGCGTTGGGTCTGGGTAAGACGGTGGTGGATGGAGGGATATCGTGGGGGTTTTCACCAGCCTTCCCCCAGGCAGAGCCGCCTTTTGGATCGGTTGAGAACTTGCTCAACGGCACCCAAAACGAGTTCTGGGTGGTGAATATGGGTGAGCCAGCCGATTATGATCCGATCAGCGAGGTGGAATATCTTCGTCATGAGAATATCGTGGCAGCAGAAGAAGATGGCTCATTACAATATCTCGCTTCAACATACAACGCCATGACAGGCAGGTTGTCGATTGGGACTGGCTTTAAGGGACCACGGGCGCTGACTTTCGCTCCATTGCTGATCCTTAAGCAAGTACCCTTTAATGATCTTATCAAGTCCCTGCTGTCCATCTGCGAGCAAAAATTTGGTGCGCCAGTAGAAATCGAGTTTGCCATGACGTTTACTCCGCATAGGTTTGGATTCGTCCAGGTTCGGGCAATGGCCGTCCCGATGGATGTGGTAGAGGTTTCCGAAAGGGAGCTGACAGACGAAAACGTGTTGGTCTCATCGAAGAATGTGCTCGGAAATGGCGCAGTGGATAGCCTCCATGATGTGGTATATGTTAAACCGGGCAGCTTCGACCTAAAGCACACCAAGGCAATTGTGCCCGAGCTGGAACAGCACAACAGTCGATTATTGGCCACCAACACTCCATACATGTTGATTGTTTTTGGCAGGTTGGGGACGGCCGATCCCTGGCTTGGCATCCCGGTACAGTGGGGGCAGGTGTGTGGAGCAAAGGTGATTGTTGAGGCCACACAGGAAAACGTGAGAGTCGAATTGAGCCAGGGGTCGCATTATTTCCACAATATGATCAACCTGGGCGTCAAATATTTCTCCATGCCTTTCGGACAAAAGTTCACAATTGATTGGACTTGGCTGGAAAAGCAGGAAGTTGTAGACGAAACACGCTTTGTCCGTCATGTGAGGCTTTCAGCGCCTTTAAGGATTCGGGTTGATGGGCGCAGAAGCCGTGGCGTTATCTATAAATCCTGACTATAAAATGAGCGATTACAGTACTCCTCTTGATAAATTAATCCACGATCTCAAGGAACGCGCAAAAGAACTCAACTGCCTTTACGAAGTGCAGGAACTTTTGAGCACCCCTGAAATAACGATCGACGATATTTGCCAGGGTATCATCAAAGCCCTGCCGCCGGGCTGGCAATATCCTGATGTGTGCGAAGCGCAATTCGTCTATCGTGGCACAACATGCCAGACTCCCAGGTTCAGAGAAACACCCTGGGTGCAAAGCGCTGACATCATCGTCCAGGAACAAAATGTAGGTAAGATCAGCGTGTGCTACACCGAGGAGCGGCCTCCATCCGATGAAGGACCCTTCCTGAAAGAAGAGCGCAAGCTGATTAATACGATTGCAGAGCAATTTGGTTTTTATATTCTTCACCTGCAGCTCCGTCAGGTGTTTCAGGAACGCCTGAAATCTGAGGAAGAACGAAAAGGCGAGTGGTGGGTGATCCTCGACCTGCTAAAGCGTACTGACACCGGACTGCTGGCGCGTATCTCCAGCAAGATGGTCAACTATTTGTACTGGAATGGCGTCAAAGAAGCCGAGGAACTGCTCAGGCTCTTTAGCCCCATCTATCGCGAAGACAGCCAATTGTTAGAGGAAAACCGCCCCTATAAGCAACAGACTACCGAAGACATCCTGGCGATCAGCGACCAGGTGTTCACTCTTGCCAGCCAACAACTGTCTCAGGCGGCTATCCTGGATAATATCCAGCGCTGGATCAAAGAGGATCGCTCAAATTTTCTGGTAGATGTTTTAGTCAATCCAAGTTCTTCCCTGGCCGAAATCAGCGCGGCGATCGAGCGCTTTCACCTTCTGACTCCACAGGGTATCGAGCTTACCGCGCCGCGCAGGAGATGGTTCCAAACCGCTCTAATCCGTCGCATATTGAGCGACCAACCTTCATTTATAAATATCGCTAAGGAGTATATTGATGTTGACGACTTCAGCGGGTTTGTCCGCCGGGTGATCTTTCCGACGGGTAGCCACGGTAAACTCGGAGGCAAAAGCGCGGGACTTTTACTGGCAGCGCAGATCCTCAAGCAGTCGCCACGTAAAAAAGAATTGCTACAGGACATCAAAATTCCGAAGACCTGGTATCTGACCTCAGATGGTGTGTTCTACCTCATCAGCTATAACAACCTGGAGGATATTCTGGAGCAAAAATACAAAGATTTTAGCCAGGTCCGGCAAGAGTATCCTTACATTGTGCACATGTTTAAGAATTCACTTCTACCTCCCGAGATTATCAAGGGTGTCTCCCTCGCATTGGACGATCTCGGGGACGTGCCTTTGATCGTACGCAGTTCGAGCTTACTCGAAGATCAGGTTGGGGCCGCTTTTGCTGGAAAGTATAAGAGCCTGTTCATTGCGAACAAGGGCACCAAGGAGGAGCGCCTGGAAGCGCTGATTGACGCAATCGCTGAGGTCTATGCATCGATGTTTGCTCCGGACCCCATCGAATACCGATACGAGAATGGCCTGATTGACTACCACGAAGAGATGGGCATTCTGATCCAGGAGGTTGTGGGAACTCAAATCGGGGATTATTACCTGCCTGCCTTCGCTGGGGTAGCTTTCAGCAATAATGAATTCCGTTGGTCAAGCCGCATACGGCGTGAAGATGGGCTGGTTCGCCTCGTCCCGGGATTGGGAACCCGAGCTGTAGACCGGTTGAGCGACGATTACCCGACCCTGGTCGCTCCAGGGCAACCCGGGCTGCGTGTGAATGTCTCGCTGGATGAGATCATCCGCTACTCTCCGAAGATGGTGGATGTCGTAAACTTAAAGACCAGGACATTCGAAACCGTGGACTTCCGGATGCTTTTCAAGAACTATGGACGGGAATATCCCCGGATTGACCAGCTGGTCTCCATTCTCGAGCAAGATCATATTCATGTGCCAAGCGCTTTGGGGATTGATTTCGAGACGGATGAATGCGTCGTAACCTTCGAGGGGCTGGTCTCCCGGACGCCATTCATCGAGCAAACCAAAGCTATATTGCAGGTTTTACAAGATGCGCTGGGTTACCCCGTAGACATCGAGTTTGCCCATGACGGTGCCTATTTCTACCTCTTACAATGTCGCGCCCAGAGCTACGCTGAAGATAGCTTTCCGGCCGGGATACCCACCGATATTCCCCCGGAAAAAGTCATTTTCACTGCCAACCGGTTTATTACGAATGGCAATGTGCCAGGCATTACACACATCGTGTATGTGGATCCTCAGAAGTATAGCGAACTGAAAGATCAGCAAGATTTTTCCGCTGTTGGCAGAGCTGTGGGCAGGTTAAACAAAATCTTGCCAAGACGCCGATTTATCCTGATGGGGCCAGGGCGTTGGGGCAGTCGCGGCGACATCAAACTTGGGGTGAGCGTCACCTATTCAGACATCAGCAATACCGCCATGCTCATCGAGATTGCCCGCAAGCAGAAAGACTATATACCAGATCCATCCTTTGGAACGCATTTCTTTCAGGACCTTGTGGAGGCCTCTATCCGCTATCTGCCGCTTTATCCAGATGACCGAGGCATCATTTTCAATGAGCATTTCCTAAATACGGCCCAGAGCATCCTTCCGGATACGCTGCCGGAATTCACCAACCTGTCCGCTGTGATCCGCGTGATCGACGTTCCAGCGGCGACAGGAGGGCAGGTGCTCCAGGTGCTGATGAACGCCGATGAAGAGCGCGGCCTGGCCAGCTTGACTGAGCCGGTAAAAACGATCGATTCAGGCCTCCAAAAAGCCAGGAGGCGCACGCCCCAGGCTGGCAACGATGTCCACTGGCGCTGGCGTCTGCAAGCAGCAGAGGATATCGCCGCGCAAATCGATCCACAACGCTTCGGCGTCAATAATTTTTACGTGTTCGGAAGTACAAACAACGCCACAGCCGGTCCCGAAAGCGACATTGATCTGCTGGTCCATTTCCAGGGAAATGAAACACAACAAAGAGAGCTGTTTACCTGGCTGGAGGGATGGAGCCTATCTTTGGCGGAAACAAATTACTTGCGCACCGGTTATAAAATTAATGGCTTGCTGGATGTGCACCTGGTAACGGACGAGGATATCCGCAATCGCACCGGTTATGCGTCAAAAATAGGAGCTGTGACTGACGCAGCTCGACCACTGCCTATTGGAATAGCCCGCCGCAGGAATGGGTATTATTAAATCAGCTCTCGCCTCGCTTGCCCTGGATCAGATGGATCGAAACGCACCAGGGCCAACTCAGGTCCATCATGTGCCGCGGTGAATGAGGCCGTCACTCCGTATCGCTCACACCATGATCCGGTGAGCCGGGCGGCTTCGTGTACATGCCCATGCAAGGTAATCCAAGGCTGCCTGGCTTCGATAAAACGGCGGATGGCGATACTCCCAACGTGCACATCCACAGGCACGCGGTCGATCCATTTGCCATCTAGTGCTGCCCGATCCAAGGCCGTACCATAAGGCGGGGAATGGAACAAAAATATGGAGCGGGAAAGATCGGTTTTGCGCGTTAGTTGTTCAAGCTCTGATTGAATTGTAGAAAACCTCATCTTATGCGAAGCAACGGGGACAGAATGCCAACCCTGTTCGGGTGGGATACAGCCAGGTTCAACGTAGCGGGATACGTCATAGCGCTCCCAGTCTTTCAGCATGAACGGTGTTGGGGGGACGCAGGCGTATCCGTAAACTACAAATCCACCGCATTCCACTGTGTGGTTGTGGATGTAGCGCCATAACCCCAAAGATTCGCCTTCCGCCAGGCCGATCTCTTCGGAACGAGGATCGTCGTTCCCCAGAATAAGAAAAACGTGAGGGTAAGCACCCCCAAGCTGTTGTTCGAGTTCGGCGAATCCGCGTTGCAGAACGGTGTGGAAGAAGTACCCTGCCGGCCATTTGTTGCTCATCAAATGGACATTTGGCAACAGGTCTCCACCCAACAGCACCGCTGCGGGCCTTTCAGCCAGGATTGCTGCGAATAGTTTTTGGTAGCGCGGCATCTGTCCATGCAAATCTGAAACAAAAAACCACAGGCCCATCAGCTTTTTACATCGAAAAAGTAAACTTCATATAGCATGGTCGCCAGACGTGCAGCGAGCAACTCACTTTTTTATACGATTTTAATACACTGGTCGAATAATTTTATGAGTTTACCATGCCTTTTCACTATATTAGTATAAACGATGTCATATCCCATCCGCATAAAACGTTTAAGGAGATCAACCATGTCTGTCTATGATTATGCCATTGCTTCACCTGCTGAACATCTCATCGAAGATATCCTTACTATGATCCAGGAAAAAGATGCCGGGCAACCTGAATTTCATCAGGCGGTCAAAGAGGTGCTTACCTCCTTGGAGCCCACCATCGATAAACACCCTGAATTTGTCAAAGCCAAGATCTACGAAAGAATCGTCATACCCGACCGGGTGCTCATGTTCCGCGTTCCCTGGGTGGACGATAACGGCGATGTGCAGATAAACCGCGGCTTCCGTGTGCAGTTCAACAATGCTATTGGCCCTTATAAAGGAGGCCTGCGTCTTCACCCATCTGTCAACCTGGGAATCATCAAGTTCCTCGGCTTCGAGCAGGTTTTCAAAAACGCTTTGACAACCCTTCCGATGGGCGGCGGCAAGGGCGGTTCGGATTTCGACCCGAAGGGCAAGTCGGACATGGAGGTGATGCGATTCTGCCAGGCCTTCATGCTAGAGCTTTACCGCCATATCGGCCCAGATGTAGATGTGCCAGCGGGAGATATCGGCGTCGGCGGCCGCGAGATAGGCTACCTGTACGGCCAATACAAGAAAATCGTCAACCAGCATGCCTGTGTTCTGACCGGCAAAGGGTTGGAATACGGCGGCAGCCTGATCCGTCCGGAAGCCACCGGGTATGGTGCGGTTTACTTTGCTGCAGAGATGCTGGCAACACGCCATAAGGATATCAAAGGAACAGTTTCCGCAGTCAGTGCATCGGGGAATGTAGCCCAATACACGGTGGAGAAGCTGCTCCAGCTTGGAGGCAAAGTCATCACACTGTCCGACTCCAATGGCACCATCGTAGATGAGGAAGGGATCGACCAGGAGAAACTCAACTTCGTTTTGGAGTTGAAGAACGTTCGCAGGGGTAGGATTGTGGAATACGCTGACCGCTACAATGCCCTATACTATCCGAACAAGAACGTCTGGGATGTGATTCGCCAGGAGGGGTTAGCGGTCGATCTGGCATTCCCCTCCGCCCACGAGAACGAGATCGATGGCCAAAATGCCGCTGCCCTGGTGAAAAATGGCTGCTACTGCGTCTCGGAAGGCGCGAATATGCCATCCACGCTGGAGGCGATCGAGATTTTCCTGGATAACAACGTCCTGTACGGACCAGCAAAGGCAGCGAACGCCGGTGGCGTAGCCACCTCGGGCCTCGAAATGTCGCAGAACAGCATGCGCCTGTCTTGGTCTCGCGAAGAGGTGGATCAGCGCCTGCATGGAATCATGAAGAGCATCCACAGGTCGTGCCTGGAAGCGGCAGAAACATACGGCAAGAAGGGCAACTATCTGGTAGGCGCCAACATTGCCGGCTTTGTCAAAGTCGCCAACGCGATGCTGGCGTATGGGATTGTCTGAGCGCGAAACTTCCAGATCGAGAAGCTGGTTAGTTGGAAATGCCCGGGGTAAACCAGGGCTCCAGGCCATTTTTATAAATGGGGTGTCAATTTTGTGCAAGCACAGAATTGACACTCCGTGTAAAAGGACATCCTGATGATTGGTATGCAAATCGACCAGTCACTGATCGATGGAATGGTGGATCAGGCCATTATCGAGTGCGCCGACGAGCTCCTCGCCGGTGATACACACCGCGTGCGCCAGATGATGCTCCAGGGGCATTGTGAATACTGTGGACGTGTATCCGAGAGCCTGGCGCGGCAACTTGGGGAATACCTGGGCCGAATGGATCGCACGGTGAAAGCCGTGTACCACTACGAACCCGTGGAAACGCCCGAAATCACACGATCTGGATCAGAGCCTCACGTGGGCATTAACCTGGTTGTATGGGCCGAGCGGAAGAGCGCCGCCCTGAATGCTCTCCTGGAGACGCTGGAGACGGTTCTCAAAGCCAGTCGTCATAAGATTAGCTGTGCCGATGCACCTCCAAGGTGTTTTAGCCTGGATGTGAAGATGGTCTCAGACCAGGAAGTGCAAGAGCAGCGCGGTTTAGGGCTGCTGGTTGAAAGTTCCTACCTTCGCTCAACCTCCGTATGGAGGCGCACTGCCCCTAGCGAACCACTCTTACCTCATAAAGGTTTAGAAATCGAACAGGTAAAGCTTATCGTCCCGGAGGCATTCGATCCGGAACTGATGCCAGAAGGCAGGTTATTGGAGCACGCACTATCCATCGAGAACATCCCGCGTGAAGCACGCGGTGCTCTGGAACATCACCTTACCGAGCTGAAGGTGGTGCTGATTCGCAGGCTGATCAGCGACCAGCTGGCTTACATAAACATCGCCAAGAAATGGTTCAAAGTGAAAGACCTGGCTGAGATCTACCGGCGAAAAATTGGGTTGGGTCGCATCGGCGGTAAGGCTGCCGGGATGATGTTAGCGGCGAACATCTTGAACGAGACAGGAGATGATGCTCTGCGTAGCAGTGTCTACGTCCCCGAATCCTTCTTCCTTGGTTCGGATGTGATGTACATCTTCATGGCAATGAACGGCTTGACCTATTGGAATGACCAGAAATATAAGCCGGAAGATCAGATTTGGGATGAATACCCGCAAATCAAGCACGAGTTCGAAGCCGGCAGGTTTCCTCCAGAAATTCTGGTCGAGTTAAAGACTCTCCTGGACAGAATCGGTAACAAACCGTTGATCGTACGCTCTTCCAGCCAGTTAGAAGATAACTTCGGAACAGCCTTTGCCGGCAAGTATGACAGTTATTTCTGCCCGAATCAAAGCACATCAGAGGAGAATCTGCAAGCACTTACCCTGGCCATCGCCCGTACCTTCGCCAGTACCCTCAAACCAGAGGCGCTGTTATATCGGCGAAGTAAGGGTTTGCAAGATTACGATGAGCGTATGGCAATCCTGATACAGGAAGTACAGGGAGAAAAATACGGCCGGTACTATCTGCCTCATGGCGCGGGGGTGGCATTTAGTCGTAACCTTTATCGATGGAGCCCACAAATTCGTCGTGAAGACGGGTTTGCACGGTTAGTGTGGGGCTTAGGGACGCGAGCAGTCGAGCGGGTGGGCAACGATTATCCACGCCCGGTAGCACTCAGTCATCCGACTCTTCAACCAGACGAATCAACGGAAGCGATTCGTCGCTATTCACAGCAATATGTTGACCTGATCGATCTGCAGGAAAATGCTCTCAAGTCATTGCCGGTTCTCGATGTGCTCCGACCGAATTATCCGGTGCTGCGATTCATTGCACAATTAGATCGAGACGAGTACCTGACTACACCGCGCAGCCGGGTATTGGAAGAAGAAGCCGGTTGGCTTGTGATCACCTTCGATGATCTTCTGCGCCGGTCTCCATTTGCGGTTACACTTTCTCGGATGCTGCGCCTGCTGGAAGAACATTATCATAGCTCGGTGGATATAGAATTTACCGTCCAGGTCACAGGTCCTTTTACACAACCGCCGCAAGTACAAATTTCTCTGTTACAATGTCGCCCGCAAAGTTTCCTGAAAGAAACGCAAGCTGTTCAGCTCCCCAGTTCAATCGGAAAAGAAGATATGCTCTTCTCTACTCGCTTCATGGTCCCACGAGGACATGTGGCGGAAATCCGGCACGTCCTATTTGTATCTCCTGAGGTGTATTATGCCCTGGATTCGGATCGAGTACGCAAGGATGTAGGTGGGGTGATCAGTCGATTGAATACTGCATTGCCGGAAAAGTCGTTCATCTGCGTGGGTCCGGGTCGCTGGGGATCATTGAACACCGATCTTGGGGTTTATGTATGTTATTCGGATATCTGCAATTCGGGGGCTTTGGTAGAGCTTTCGGGAAAGGGATTTGGGTTGGCACCGGAGCCTTCCTTGGGGACGCATTTCTTTCAGGATTTAATGGAGGCGCAAATTTACCCTCTGGCAATTAATCTCGATGAGCCAGAAACAATTTTTAATCAGGTTTTCTTTTATCAAACGCCGAATCGTCTGGAAGAGTGGGCCAAATGCGACCAGAGCATCTGCCAGGCAGTACGTCTGATCGAAGTCGCTGATTATCGTCCAGGGCACCATCTTGAACTGGCAATGGACGACGAGGCTGGGCTGGCAGTTGCCTTTATTGCTCCAGACGAACAGCCAGGGTAGCGTTGCAATAATCTATAATGGTTTACAACGTGTGAGGCTCGGGACTACACTTAATGAGCCACCGTGTGATCCGCGTAGAATGATTTTACCTGTTTTTACGAAGCAATAATACTGCCGCTAGCAGAATTCCTGCGCCAAACGCGACGAGCGCCACGACGATCACAATCAGCCGGTATGGCAGCGTCGGCGTGTCCACCGAAGCAGCTATGGAAGACGCTCGGGTCTGGGTCGCCAGCGGAGTGGAAGGAATAGGGGTAAAGGTAGCCTTTGCCGGACTCACTGGAGCTGCACCGGGCTCGCTGCCCCAAACCAGATTACCACCTGAATAAAGGGCCACATTCTCCCATTCCACATAATCAGGTGCGGGAGAAAAACTATAATCATCCGACTGCTGGAATTCGGTCCAATCAAGGCGGTTGAAGCGCAGCTTGATTTCGCCGCTATCCTGGCCTGGGAGCAGCGGCTCCAGACCGGGTTGAAAGTGAATGCGCAAGGCGTTAGCACCATCCGCCTCAATCTGAAACTCGCCAGAGAGGTTCTCACAGCCGATCCTGGCCCAATCACAGGCGAATGCATAAGACCGGCCAGGCTCGTCCTGGAACCAGTAGATCAGCTCGAGCTCATCCAGGCGCACCGGCTCCTTGCCAGTATTGGCGATGATGAACTCCGGCTTGGAATCAACCGATAGGTCAGATGGGTTCGAGGTGTGATAACGCACCCGCAAGCCGGCGGCGCCTGCGGCAAGAGCAGCTGCAGTCGAGGGTGTATTCATCCTTGCGGGCGATTGGGTGGTAGCATAAAGCAAGGGCGTGGCTGTTGGACCAATTTCTACCGTCGCAGGCGGGGTAACAGACGGTGCTAGCGCGGCTGGGGTCGCCACACCGGGTTCATCAACGCCGCTGCTGCCAATCAATGGGAACTGGTAGCTGGTAAGCAGTTCTTCCTTGGCCGGATCGACGCTCTGCCAGTCATCCAGCAGGATGCCGCCCGTATCGCCGGAATTTGGATTCAGACTCCAATACACATAACTGATCTTTTGCTCCTGCAGAAAAGCCACCAAGGCGCGCTGCCAGATGCCCTCCTGGTCATTCTTGACCGAGCGCCCGCCAAACTCACCTAAAACGACCGGGGCGATGTTTTCTCTGTTCAGATATCCCCAGTGGCGATCCCAAATCTCGGGCATATTATCTGGAAAACTGGGATCCGAAAACCAGGGCTGGGGATACACTCCAGGGCCATAAGTATGCGGACTATAAACCAGACGGCCTGGCACCTCCAGGCGTACCGGGTTTTCGCGTGCGCCGATCAGGTTACCTCCCCACCAGTAAGTATCTCCTTGATATTCCTGAACGCCTTGTACGATGATCAGCCAATCCGGATTTACTTTCAAAATGGCATTGCCGGCGCGCTCGGCCGCCAGGCGCCAATCCGTCGCTGCATCGCCACCGCCCCATGTAGCAGCTCCATGTGGCTCATTGTGCAAATCCGCCCCGATGACGGTATCGTTTCCGGCGTAGCGTTCGGCCAGCAACAACCAATCGCCGATCCAGCGTTCTTCATTATAATGTGTAGTGTACCAGAGCTCGGATTGACCCTGGCTATCCGGCCGATGGCGGTCCAGGATCACTTTCAAGCCGCGCTCCCCGGCTTTGGCAATTACACGATCCATGATTTCCAGCCCGTTCAAGCCCTGCAAATCCGGATTGAGATCGTAATTGATCCCGTTGGGCTGGCTCGAAGGATCAAGCAGCTGGTTGCTGAAGGGAAGTCGGATCGTGTTGAAGCCTAGCTCTACGATCTGATCCAGGAAGCTATCCAGGCTGCGCGCCCACAGGCCGTGGGGGGCGTAATTCGCCGTTTCCATGCCAAACCAGCTGATCCCAGTTATGATCACCTCATTGTCGTTTGTATCCAGGATACGGCTGCCGTCGGTGTGCAGATAATTCGGCTGCTGCGCCCTGGCGAGCAGAAAGTTATCGGGAAGCCAACCCAAGGCCCAGATTGCCAGATGAAAACATACGATCAACCCAGCTAATCGCTTCATTATTTAATGATTTTCTACTACCTTGACCTGTAACTCGACCCAGTTACTCTCGCCAGCCTTATTCCAGGCCACCAGGCGGTAAACTGCGTATCCTGGTCGATCCGGGCAATCCTGCAGCGTTGTCTCCGCCGGGGCCTTATCGACGTACAGCTCACCATTGCGATAAAGCTTCAGGCTGGCTGCGTATTCGGTCTCCCAGGTCAATTGGATACACTCGCCGAGCTTAATCTTGTTCGGTATCACTTTCCAATATAAGAATCTCACATACCTCTTCGGACCTGGAACCGGCGTCCAGGTGGCTTCATTCAACACAGGCTTTGCCATTATTTCAGACTGGGGAGTTGGGGTAAGCCTGGGTAGATCCGTAGGTGTGATGGTAGATAAATCAGGTGTCATGGAGGTCAACAGGCCAGTCGGAGTGGTTAAGCTGGTCTCGCCTCGCTCCTCCTGGATAAGCGAGATCGTTACCCACAGGACAATACAAGACATCAGCAGGACAAATATGACCACCGTCGCCATCAGGCTCCAGGTGATCCTGCGCTCGTGGATCGTTTCAGAGGCTTGAATTTCTGACATACTAAGGTTATTTTAGCATATCGGCCACAATAAACGATACAATAACTGAATGACCGGCTTGGCGGGTAATTCCGAACAACAACCCCAGTATAAGGCCCTGGCTCAGGTGAATAACCGAGCTGCTATCCAGGATGATCCTAACCCCTACCTGCTCGTCCAAGAGCTGCTCGGCAAAGATCCTTTTCTATTATACATCGAGGAAACTGACGAGCTATACCATGTACGGCATGGCACCGAATTGGATCTGCGGGTACGTAAAAACAGGTCGCTCCCCGAGCCATTTCCTGCCAGAAGACCTGCCCTCCTTCAGAAGGCTTATCGTTGGCTTTGGATGGCCTGCCTCGGGCTGCTCATAGCTGGTCTCGGGGCGATGGTGTTTGCCACGCTGGCTGCTGCAGCCGCACTGGGTCTCAATCTCCACCCCATCTCCCGGGCTGATCGGATCCGCAGCCTGGTGGTGTTGCTCCTCTCCGGCGCCCTGTGGCTGGGCGGATTGCTATTAAGCGCCATAATGCTCTTACACGTATTATGATCACACGCGCGCTTTACCTGTCGCTTTGTTGGCTCTTTATCGGCATGCTTGCCACGTTAATCGGCGGCACCCGGCTTCACCGCGGTAACCTCGTGATATCGACAGGTTGGTTAATTGGCGTATTGTTTATTGGGGATGCCTGGGCGCTGCTCACCTTCGGGGTCCCGTTCGAGACCGCCCTGCTCACTTCGCTAGCGTTCCTCTATGGCTTGCTTTGCATCCACTGGATGCGCCATTGGAACGCTCTTGGCCAGGTTTGTTGGGCTGCCAGCAGTATGACAACCGTCCTTTTTATCGTGTACGCTTTCCAGGTGACCGCCTTCACCCCCCTCAACGCGTTTTCTTTCCTCCTGGCGATGATATTCTTTATTATTGAAGCGCTGGCTTTGATCATGGCGCTGAGCCACACCTACGAGAGTCTCGACGCCACCTGCCGCATCCACTGGATGCGCCGCATCGACCACCTGGAACCGCAGCCAGATTACTTGCCGATGGTCTCGCTGCATGTCCCGGCTTACAATGAGCCGCCTGAATTAGTTGCCGAAACCTTGCAATCGCTGGCAGCCTTGGATTACCCAAACTTCGAAGTCCTGGTGATCGATAACAATACCCCAGACAGCCGCACCTGGCGTCTCCTGGAAACCACCTGCCGAAAGTTGGGGCCAAAATTCCATTTCATGCACCTGGATAAATGGCCGGGTTACAAATCTGGCGCCCTGAATTTTGCTCTCACTCAGACCGATCCACGCGCCGATATCATAGGCTCGATCGACGCCGATTACCAGCTAGATCGCTGCTTTTTGCGGGAGCTTGTACCTGCCTTCGCCGATCCACAGATTGCCTTTGTACAGACCCCGCAAGATTACCGTGATTATGCTGGGAACGCTTACCTGGAATCCACCTACCACGGTTACAAGTATTTTTTCGAAGTCTCTATGCCGACGCGCAACGAATACAACGCGATTATCTACGCCGGAACGATGGGCTTGATCCGAAAATCGGTCTTGCAAGAGATTGGTGGGTGGGATGAGTGGTGCATCACCGAAGACGCCGAAGCCAGCCTGCGCATCCTGAGACGCGGCTACAAGTCGTTGTATATCAACCGGACGTATGGACAGGGTTTGATCCCGTTCACCTTCGATGGATTGAAGCGGCAGCGTTTCCGCTGGTGTTTCGGAGGCATCCAGATCCTCAAAAAACACTGGGAGACTCTGATGCCGTGGTCGAGCTGGGTGAGCCCGGAAAACCGCCTGACCCTTTCCCAACGCTATTTTTACCTGGCTGGCGGCGTTCAGTGGTTCACGGACCTGTTCAACCTGATCTTCGCCTCATTCCTGGTCCTTGGCGGCATCTTCAGCCTGTCCGGCGGGCAGATCTCCATCCGCCCTTTAACCAGCACCTTGATGATCTTACCGGCTATATTTCTATTAATTGGCCTCCTACGCTTTGTGTGGGTTTTACGACATGCACTGAGTTTATCCTGGGGAGTGGCCATCCGCTCGATGTACAATTTCTTCAGCCTGGGGTGGACGGTAGCCCTGGCCTGTATCCAGGGGCTGGTCCAGCCGAAAGGCGCCTTCTTGAGAACCCCGAAAACCAGGTCCAATTCCAGAGTCCTCCACGCACTATCGGTCACCCGCTGGGAGACCCTGATTGGTGCCTCCTGTCTAGCGGTTGGGGTGCTGGCCTTTGCTGTACATCCGGAGGTGCGTACGCTGTTGTTGTGCGTCTTACTGGCCTGGCAATCCAGCCTTTATCTTGCCGCCCCATACTACAGCCTGCTGAGCATTTACGAAAAGCCGGCCAGGATGCGTGCTGAGCGTGGAGCGGCAGTTTTGGAGAACCGGGCTGCCCGTTGGGCTCTGGCATTGGTCGGCCTGTTGCTCCTTAGCGCCCTATTCATCCAATTGTTGCCCAGGCCAGCGGGCGTCCCAGCCTACGTTCGTTTCTTGCCCGTTGAGATCCCGCTCACCCGCCTGCTCGGTCTGAACCCCGTGCCAATCGAGGATCGTCGCACACCACCTCCGCTCGAATCGACCCGGACTCCTGCTGAAATCCGACCATCGACCCCCACGCCGCCCACCCGGACGCTCACCACGCACTCGCCCAGCGCTTCAGAGACTCCCGTCCGTTCGCCCACCAGGCCCTCCTCTACCGCGCAGATCAAGTTTACTGAAAAGCCGAATCCCTGAATCGCCAAAGGTGATATTGTGAAAAATATCATTAATTTGACATTAATTATTTATTAGGTAATAATACAGACGTATAGACAAATCGACATATTCTCAACACTGTCGAATTTTTCGATGTGGGTGTTTCATCGGGGAACCTCATTAAACGCCCTGCCATGTGCGCTGGGCGTATATTATTATCTGATTTGGAAAATCGAATGCCGGTGTTTAATCGGTGAGGAGGTGATGCGATTTAGCATAATAGAGGGGATATCTTATCCCATGTTCCCCTACTTCGAAACATTATTCTCCATTGGGTGGCAGAGCTTGCCTTACATAACAAAATAAATATTCAATATATGTAACACCTTGGAGTGTATGCGATGAACGTAAAAAAATATTTCCGATGGGCGGGATATATCATCGCTATTACCTTGCTGCTCCTAGTCACCCATCAAATCACTTTTGCCCAAACTCCACCGCCGCCTGCTCCGATCGAAGCTAAACTGCAGAATGAAATCGCTGCCGAAGGTGAGGCGACCTTTTGGGTCTACTTGAGCCAACAGGCCGACCTGAGCCCGGCGTATGAAATCCAGGATTGGGACCAGCGCGGCCAATTTGTGGTTGACCAACTGCGCGCGGTTGCAGAAGCCAGCCAGGCCGACCTGCGCTCGCTGCTGCAAAAGCGTGGGGCAACCTTCACCTCCTTCTGGATTGTCAATGTGGTGCGGGTGACGGGCGATGCAGCCTTGCTCCAGGAGCTGTCGACGCAGCCAGGGGTGAGAGAGATCTCAGCCTCGAGCACCTTCGACTTGCCCGATCCGCTGCCGGGCACACCACAGGGCCAGGTCAATTCGGTTGAATGGAACATTGACCGCATCAACGCCCCGCAGGTATGGTCCACTTTTGGGGTGCGCGGCGAGGGCATCGTGATCGCTAACATTGATACGGGTGTGCAATACGAACATCCAGCCCTGGCATCACAATACCGTGGCAACCTGGGCGGGGGGGGCTATGACCATAATTACAACTGGTTCGACCCCGCCAACATCTGCTCCCCGGGCGCTCCTTGCGATAACATCGGCCACGGCTCGCACACCATGGGCACCATGGTGGGTGATGATGGCGGCGGCAACCAGATCGGCGTGGCTCCCGGGGCGCGCTGGATCGCGGCCAAGGGCTGCGAATATGAGTGGTGCTCCGATTACGCCCTGTTGCAATCCGCCCAGTGGATCCTGGCGCCATGCCCGCTGGGCGTTTACCCGGGGGATCCTTCCTGCGACCCAAGCCGGCGACCGCAAATCGTCAACAACTCCTGGGGTGGTGGCAGTGGAAACTCCTGGTACCAGCCCAGCGTGCAGGCCTGGATTGCGGCGGGCATCTTCCCCGCCTTTTCCATCGGGAATTCCGGGTCTGGTTGTGGGTCAGCCAATTCGCCCGGCGATTATCCGGAAAGTTATGCTGCCGGGGCGTTTGACATCAACAATAGCATCGCCTGGTTCTCCAGCCGCGGGCCGTCTGCCTTTGGCGGCATCGTCAAGCCTAACCTGGCTGCTCCCGGCGTGGATGTGCGCAGCAGCGTACCGGATAACACCTACAACTGGTATAGCGGCACCTCGATGGCCTCGCCGCACCTCGCCGGGACGGTGGCTTTGATGTGGTCGGCAGCTCCAGATTTATTCGGCGATGTCTCCGCCACGCGCCTCCTCCTGGATCATACGGCCTTCGACGTCTTCGACACGCAGTGTGATGCTTACCCTGCCCCGGGGGAGGAAGGCAACCCTAACAACGTGTGGGGTGAAGGCCGGCTGGACGCCTTTGCCGCGGTGGACCAATCCCCACGTGGCCCCACAGGCACCCTCCAGGGTACCGTCACCGATTCGACCACGGGTTGGCCTGTAGCGGATGTTACGATCCAGGCAGTCGGTCCTTCGACCCGCACGACCCGCACGGATGCGAGCGGCTACTACCAGTTCATGCTCCCGGTTGGCACGTATGACGTCATGGTGAGCAAGTTTGCCTACTTGACCCAGACCGCCTCCGGCGTCTTGGTCAGTGAAAATGCCACCACCGTGCAAGATTTCGCCATGGTGCCTGCGCCGGCCTACGCCATCTCGGGCTATGTCACGGATGAACTGGGCAATCCGGTGGCCAATGCCACGATTTCCATCCTGAACACGCCCATAGCTCCGGTCAACACGGACCTCAATGGCTTC
>MGNS01000165.1:312-4450 GCA_001795165.1 Chloroflexi bacterium RBG_16_57_11 | reverse complement strand
ATGTGCGCGCCGAAGCCGGGCGCTGCAACGATCCCCTGGTGCAGTCGCTGACCGTGAGCGGCGATGTCGCCGATTTCAACTTCCTCCTGCCGGCTCGACGGGATGCGTTCGGCTATCACTGCCGCATCGAACCCTTCAGCTTCATCGACGCCACGCAGGATACGGGCATGTACGGCGATGATACGGCAACCCAGATCGACCTGCCCTTTGCTTTCCCGTTTTACGGGCAGAGCTACACCACCGCCTATGTCTCCACCAATGGCTACTTGAACTTCCTCGGGTGGAACGCTTACCTTGGAAACGATACGATACCTACCCCATGGGATCCCAACGGGGCGATCTATCTGTTCTGGGATGATCTTGTGGTTGGCGGGGGAGCTCCGGATGGGAGCGTCAGGACCGAGGTGTTGGGCGAAGCGCCCAACCGGCAGTTCGTCATCGAGTGGCGCAACGTGCAGTTCTGCTGCACCAGCAGCGAATACGTACGCTTCGAAGTGATTCTGTACGAAAATGGCGAGATCCTGACCCAATACACCAGTATCGATGCCAATGATCGTGAACAGGGCGGCTCCGCCACGCTGGGCATCGAGAACGAGACCGGCACCATCGCCTTGCAGTATTCCAACAACGAGCCTGCCATCACCGAAGCGCTGGCGGTGCGCTACATCCCGCCGCCGATGGGATGGCTGCAAGGCACCATCACAGATGCCGGCACTGGCGCGCCCATCACTGGGGCGACGGTTGAGCTGGCCGGTCCAACCTACCGCACCACCACCACCGACGGGAATGGGTTCTACAGAATTCTAGTGATGACCGGCACCTACCAGGTGACCGCCAGTGCCTTTGGCTATTACGGCCAGACCGTTACAGATGTGGTGATCACCGAAGACGAGACGACCGTTCAGGATTTTGCCCTGGCGCTCATCCCGCGCCATACCGTCTCGGGCCATGTGCGCGATGACACTAACGCGCCGATCCCATATGTCAGAGTAACCATCCTGGGCACGCCCATCCCCGTCGTTTACACTGACGAGGCGGGGTACTATTTCTTCGGCGATGTGCCGGAGGGCAACTATGATGTTAGCGCTGAGGCGGGTGGTTGTTACCAGAACCTGACGCAGAACCTGATCGTCGATGGTGACGAGACACTGGACTTCACCCTGCCACGACGCATGGACGCCTTCGGGTATATGTGCAAGCCGGCGTCTTTCGGCTTTGTCGAGGCGGGAACGGTTCTGCCCATGGGGTATGATTACTATTCCGTTCAGGTTAACCTGCCTTTCCAGTTTCCTTTCTACGGCCAGTTCTACCAGACTGGATGGGTTACGAGCAATGGATTCCTGAATTTCCTCGATTCGTACGCACCTTCGTGGAATGAGCCAATCCCGAATCCCTGGAGTCCCAATGGATCGATCTACACGTTTTGGGACTACTTTTTCATCGACCGCGATGGCTCGTACGGCAGCCCGAGCAGCGTGCGCACGGCTTTCCTGGATACACCTCCCAACCGGGCTTTCGTCATCGAATGGCGGGATGTGGCCATCTGCGTGGGTTGCCCGGAGCGGCTCAGCTTCGAGGCCATCCTGTATGAGAACGGCGACATCCTGATGCAGTACAAGGACATCGATGATAACGTACGTGAGCGAGGCGGTGAGGCGACGATTGGCATCGAAGACCCTTCCGGCTCGATCGCTTTGCAGTACTCCTACAATGAGATGGTGCTGAGGAGTGGGCTGGCGGTGCGCTATACGCCGCCGCCTGCCGGGTTCGTGCAAGGCACGGCGACGGATGCCATTGATGGCCAGCCCATCTCCGGGGTGACCGTGCGCGCGATGCAGGATGGAAGCCCGGTGCGCGAAACCGTCACCAACGCCGATGGGCGTTACCAGTGGATCTTGCCCCTGGGGACTTATACCATCGAAGCGACGGCGCAGGATTACACCACCGAAACGGCCACGGTAGCCCTGGACGTGGATGACGAGCACGTTGTTCAGGACTTCGCCCTGCGATCCGCCCGCGCCCAGGTCAGCCCGGCCTCCCTGGTCTTCCTGGCGCCCCAGAATCAGACCTTCACCCAGAAGCTGACCATCAACAATGCCGGCCAGATCGACCTGGCATATGAAATCCGAGAGCTGCCGGCTCCAACGACGAGCGGCTTGGGCTCAGTCACCCCGCCCGAGAATGTAAACACGAATGCACAGCCGGCTGGCTATACTCCCACTGTGGTGAACGCGTCCATGAACAACGGCGGGCCTGTCCTGGTGTTCATGGACTACTACCCATGGGGAACCGACATCTTGTTGCAACTTCTGAATGCTAACCAGATCGCCTACGACCTGGCCAACTCCTCCCAGATGGGCGCCATCGATCTCACTGGCTACGAAGTAGTGTTCATCTCCAGCGACCAGCCCCAATATTTCTACGACAATTTCAACACCCACGCGGCATGGTTCGCCGAATACGTCGAGACAGGCGGTTTCCTGTGGGTCGGCGCGGCGGCCTGGGGCTGGAATGGAGGCAGCTTTGATGGAGGTCAGCTGCCCGGTGGGGTGATTGTCCGTCCGAATTTCGAATACGAAAACGATATCGAAGATAACCTGCACCCGGTGGTGCAGGGCGTCCCCGACCCGTTTTGGGGCAGTAGCGCAAGCCACGCTTACTTCGAGAATCTGCCGCCTGGAGTCAACGTGATCGCCGATGGCAATTATACAGGGCTTCCAACGCTGATCGAGTACGATTACTATGCTGGAAGGGTCCTGGCCTTCGGGCAAACCTTGGAAATCTCCTACTCCTATGGTTGGCCAGGAGGGCCGATCCTGTCGAACAGTGTGCCTTATGCCTACGCTTTCGAGCCGGTCACGGATATCCCTTGGCTGTCTGTAGCGCCCACCAGCGGTACAGTTGCCCCTGGCGTTGCGCAGCAGATCAACATCTCGGTCGATACGACCGGGATGCAGCCGGGTGTCTACAACGCTCGATTGCTGATTCGCACCAATGATCCCAAGAATCACCGTATCTTCGTCCCGGCGACCCTGATCGTCCCCGCCTTCTACCAGGCGGTGAACGCAGGCGGCCCTCTGTATGTTGATCTGGGCGGATACACCTGGTCGGCTGACAGACAATACACCAGCGGGAGCTGGGGCTATGTCAACCGTTCCCAGACGTTTTCCACCAGCAAGGCGATTTCCGGTACGGACGATGATCCCCTCTACCAGAAACAGCGTTCGAGCGTCCTTGAATATCGCTTTGACGGCCTGGCGCCGGGGATCTACCAGGTGTATCTGCGCTTCGCGGAAGTCAGTAAGACCCAACCCAACCGGCGCGTGTTTGACGTCCTGATCGAGGGCAATATGGTGATCTACGCCCATGACGTCGCCCTTGAGGTGGGCAGCTTAGCAGCAGACAACCACACCTTTTACGTCCTGGTGACGGATGGACAGCTCAACATTCGCTTTGTGCCAAAACGCAGTTACGGCGTGCCAATCATTAATGCTATTGCCGTGATCCATCGTCCGGACAAAGCGCCATAGATGGCTTGATGTAGAAGCGTGGCCCACTTTGTGGGCTACGCTTTCTTCGGTAAACGATAAAAATGCCACACTCTATTCTGCGAGCGGGCTTGGTTTTGGTCACGGTGTTGCTGCCGTTGAATTCTAACAATGTGGTTGCTTTACCATCTCAGCGAACAGATGAGCAGGTGTACTTCAAGTTCGACTGCCCGCCCGATCCGCAGACCTTCATTATCCAGCTTTCAGATCCGGGGTCGATCGACGAGGCGCGGGCGATGCTGGCCGGGCTACAACCTGCGAGGCACATCATGGGCCAGATCATCAAGCAGCCCGCTGCTTACAACCCGCCATGGAGCTACCACCTGGAACCCAGCACCATCCAATTCTTCAGCGCCGCTATCGAAGTGTGCGACGCGAACATTGCCGCTGTCGAGGAACATCTGGATGAGGCCTGCGGAGCGTTCCTGCCCGGCTGTACCTGGTGCCCCTGGCGCTCGCGGCTGATCGAGGAGGTGCGGCATCCTGTGGAGGAAACGGTTCGGCTGTACCTTCCGCTCATCTCCCGCTAAGACGATTTCGTGTGTCGCCTGTGGAAAATTTGGCGCCAAATCCTGACTTGCTGGAGAGTG
>MGNS01000165.1:0-294 GCA_001795165.1 Chloroflexi bacterium RBG_16_57_11 | reverse complement strand
GGCACCCCGCCACTCGAATCCTGAACCATTACACGGTTTTCATTCTTTTTGGGCTCGGGATCAGCAGATACAACCCGAGGGCGATCAGCAGAAGGGGGAATAGTTCCAATTGTATACCCAGACCCAACGCCGGGCTAATTAGACCCCACATCCACACGAGCAAGAAGATCACGCCCAGCGTGATTGAGAAATAACTCACCGGGATCTGGCGGACGGCCCGCACCAGGTTCAACCCTACTAAGAGCATTCCCAGACCCAGCATGGCAAGATCCGTCTGGTCGCCGGGGATAAGAC
>MGNS01000164.1:8347-16776 GCA_001795165.1 Chloroflexi bacterium RBG_16_57_11 | reverse complement strand
GGCGTCTGCGCAGGCTTTCCGGCCCCTGTCCATGCAAGCCTGTGAGTGTCTCAGTACTCCAACCGGGGGCAGGTTGCGCTGCCATAATCAGAGTATCATTGGGTTGTAATCCAGCCTGGAAGAAATGGATCGGGGTCGATCGCCCCTGACCCAGGCCGTGGTCAGCCATTTCCGGATCATAAAAATGCTGTATCTGATCGGCAGCCACCAAGAATAGATTTACCGGGCCAGAAACGGCCAGATATAGCTGCGAACCACGCAAAACTGCCTGGGTTAGCAGGCCAATACCCTGGCGGCTGCTGCTGGTCAGGTGCAGATTTCTGTCCAGCAAAAGCCTGTTCAGCTCCTCTGCCACTCTGCGCATAGCGGCAGTTACAGAACCGGGTGTTTCGAAGAAAAGCTTCGATAGGTCGGCTAAGACCTGGTCTTGCTTACCAGGTGGCAGCGGCGCGTTTCCCGCAACCGCCAGGTATAGAATAAGCCGGTCTGCTTCACGACCGCGCGCGGTACGGCGCGGCGGCTCCGCAGCGTGTAAGCTCAACAGCTCAGGATAATCCCGCCCTGCATAGCGAGCTGCTGGCAGAAGATTGATATCTAAGGATGTAGCCATGCTGTGTGCCTTGCTCGTCAGGTTAAGCCACCTAAACGGCCATTATAACTGGTAAAATGCAGTTTATATGATACCTAAATGGATGAACCATGCAATTAGAAATCCTGCGCACCTTAAACCCAAATGATCCTCTGGCCGATGAATGGAACGAGCTCCTTGCTAGTTGCAGTGCAAGTCACGTGCCGTTTTTACGCTACGAATACCTGAGTAGCTGGTGGAAGACGTTGGGTGGCGGCGAGTGGAAGGATGGTGAGCTGTTTACCGTCCTGGCGCGGCAAGAAAATCACACTTTGAGCGGGGTAGCGCCGCTATTTTTTACTCATAATCGAGATGGCGAGCCGGCTTTGATGCTTCTGGGAAGTATCGAGATCTCAGACTACCTTGATTTTATCGTACGCATCCCAGACACACAAATTTTTTTCGAAGCGCTGTTTGACCTGCTGGCATCCGATCAAGCTCCCGCCTGGCAGGCTTTAGATTTTTACAATCTGCCGGAGACTTCCCCGACCCTGGCTGTCCTCCAGGAGGCAGCCGAGCGAAGGGGTTGGTCTTTCCAGGAGCAACAACTCCAGCCTTGCCCTTACATCCCGCTGCCTGGGGATTGGGAGGCCTACCTGGCTGGCATTGACAAGAAACAACGCCACGAAATCCGTCGCAAGATGCGCCGAGCTGAAGAGAACGTGCCGCCAGCGCTTTGGTACATCGTTGAGGATGAATCCACACTAAAGGCCGAGATTGAGGATTTCCTCACCTTAATGGCACAAGATCCGGATAAGGATCGCTTCCTGACCCAGGTGATGCGCGCTCAAATGTACGACTCGATTCAGGCAGCCTTTAAAGCCGGATGGCTTCAATTGGCCTTTATGGTAGTTGATGGTCAGAAGGCGGCCGGTTACTTGAATTTCGATTACGCCGGGCACATCTGGGTGTATAACTCTGGCCTGAATTTCGCCTTTCGCGAGCTGTCACCGGGCTGGGTGCTCTTGTCAAACCTGCTCAAATGGGCGAACGACCATCGACGTGAATCGATCGACTTCATGCGCGGCGGCGAGGATTACAAATACCGCTTCGGCGCAGTGAACCGTTACATCCTCCGGGCGCTCATCCGTCGTTGTTAAAACACCGGCCGCGGCACACCCAGACCGCCACGATGGACCCGCTCCGGTGAATTCGTCCACACGCCAGGAACATGGGTGCCACACTTTGGGCAGGTCCCTTGGGCGGTGATATTGTAGCGGCTAACAATGTAGCTGTACCGCTCCACAAGCCGCTCCTGGCAGTTTGAGCAGAAGGTGGTCTCATACTCGCCCACGCGCCCGGGTATGTTCCCGGCATAAACGTAGTTCAAGCCAGCCTCCTGACCGATCTCGGCGGCACGGAGCAGGGTTTTCACCGAGGTTGGCGGCGGGTCGGTCATCTTATAATCAGGATGGAATGCGGTTACATGCCAGGGTATATCCGGCGAGACAGATTTGATAAACTGGGCTGCTTCCATCAGCTCATCCGTGCTGTCGTTGAAACCCGGCACAATCAGCGTCACAATCTCCACCCACAGCCCCAGTGCGTAAGCACGACGAACACTCTCCAGGACGTGATCCAGCACGCCACCCAGCCTGCGGTATTGGCGATCCTGCATGGTCTTCAAATCGATCTTGTAGGCAGACAGATACGGGCGCAGGTAGTCCAGTACTTCAGGTGTAGCGTTGCCATTGGAGATATACACACACTTCAACCCCTGGTCGATTGCCACGCGGAAGACATCCACCGCCCATTCGGATGTGATCAGCGGCTCGTTATAGGATGAAGCAATCACCTCAGCCCCACCACGCAACGCAAGAGTGACAAGCTGCTCGGGAGAGAGGCGCCGAACCAGGCTGTAGGCGATATCCGAAGCCGGATCGCGTAACGCCTGCGAGGTCAGGTGATTCTGGCAATAATCACAATGAAAATCGCAGCCCAGCATGCCAAACGTCAGCGCATCTGCGCCAGGGAACACGTGGAAGAAGGGCTTCTTTTCGATGGGGTCGATTTGCAAAGCAGCAACATAGCCCCATGGAACATACAGCTTGCCGTCCTGATTAAAGCGCACCTGGCAGATGCCGCGCCGGCCTTCGCGGATCAAGCAACGATGCCCACAGGCGTAACAGCGAACGGCGTTATTTTCCAGCGGCTCGTACAGCTGGCCTTCGACTGTCAATTGATCCAATAGTCCACCAATAGTCTCCATATTTCACACTCCTGCGCGGTTGGATCGATCGAACTCGACCGAACCGCAAAAACTTCTTATCATCTATTATATCCAAATTCGGAGTGAAAAGATATAATTTTATTTAATGTTGAGTATAGCCATTCAAGCCGGCGGCGAATCACGCCGCATGGGACAGGACAAAGCGCTGATGCCTTTCCTTGGCCGGCCGCTGATCCTGCGTGTCATCGATCGATTGACCCCGATCGCTGATGAGCTGATTGTGACGACCAACAATCCTGAGGCTTATCGATTCCTGGGGCTGCCGCTGTTCACGGACCTGGTCCCGGGACGCGGGGCGCTGGGTGGCCTGTACACCGCCTTGAGCTCGGCCAGCCAGCCGTTGGTGGCGGTGGTGGCCTGCGATATGCCCTTCGTGTGCACCGATTTACTCGATGCGATGCATAAGGCCCTGCTTGCCACCAATAAGGACATTGCTATTCCCCGACCACAAGGCGGTCTGGAGCCTTTTCATGCCGTGTACCGAAGAGATACCTGTCTGCCACACATCCAGGCTGCCCTGGAAGGGGATAAGTGGCGAGTAGACGCCTGGTTTGCGAAGGTGGGGATGTATTTCTTCGACCAGCAAGAGCTGGAGTCGTTCGAGCCGGAACTGCTGTGTTTTTCTAATGTCAACACCCCGGAGGAACTGGCGGCTGCCGAGAAATTAGCGCTACAGAGAGAGGGCGGTTAAAGCCGTAGCCGCCATCGCCGATGGCGGCTACGCAACAATTCGCAAGCGATTATTCAGGTCGCTCGAATCAAATTCGCTCAAACCGGGCCTGGAAGAAGCGGAGATATTTTGGCTCATAGACCAGCTTCAAACCGCGGGTTTGGGGTGCTGCTTCAAAGACAGCCTGCACGGCTTCGGCAACAACATCCATGTGCGCCTGGGTGTAAACCCGACGTGGGATGGTCAGGCGGGTGAGCTCCAGGGCCGGGTACCGGTGGTCGCCGGTTTGGGGGTCGCGCCCGGCGCTGACCACTCCACGCTCCATGGAGCGGATGCCCGAGTCCAGGTATAGCTCGGCAGCCAGGGTCTGGGCCGGGAACTGATCCTGAGGGATGTGTGGATAGAAGCGCTTGGCATCCAGGAAAATGGCATGCCCGCCCACCGGCTGGACGATGGGGATATTCCAGGCAGTCAAAAGCTCGCCCAAATAGCGCACCTGGCCGACCCGCGAGCGAACGTGGTCGTCTTGCACAGCTTCCTCAATGCCGATGGCGATAGCTTCCATATCGCGCCCTGCCAGACCACCATAAGTGTGCAGGCCTTCGAAGATGACCACCATATTACGCAATTCCTCGAACAAATCCCAGTCATTCACCGCCAACCAGCCGCCAATATTAACCAGGTTGTCCTTCTTGGCGCTCATCCACGCCCCGTGGGTAAAGCTGCAAAACTCTTTGAGGATTTCAGCGATCGTTTTACCGGTGTAGCCGGGCTCGCGCTCCTGGATGAAGAAGGCATTTTCCACCATGCGCGTGGCGTCCAGGTAGATTGGGATGCCATAGCGATCGCATAGGAGGCGCAATTCGCGCACGTTGCCCATACTCACCGGCTGCCCACCGGCCATATTGACCGTGCCTGCAAGGCTGATATAAGCTACCTTGTCGGCGCCGACCCGGTCGATTAAGCGCTGTACCTTGTTCAGGTCTACATTGCCTTTGAATGGGTGCAGGTTTTCCGGATCGTGGGCCTCGTCGATGATCACATCCACGAAGGTGGCGCCAGCCATCTCCTGGTGCAGGCGGGTGGTAGTGAAGTACATATTGCCAGCCACATACTGCCCCGGCGTGATGGCTGCCCGGCTGAGCAGGTGTTCGGCGCCGCGTCCCTGATGAGTGGGGACCACATAGCGATAGCCATAGTATTGCTGCACGGCGCTTTCCAGGTGGTAGAAATTACGGCTGCCGGCGTAAGCTTCATCGCCCAGCATCATCCCTGCCCATTGGCGATCGCTCATGGCGCTGGTGCCGCTGTCGGTCAACAAGTCGATGTAGACGCACTCCGAGCGAAGCAAGAAGGTGTTATAACCGGCCCGCTCCAGCTCTTCCTGGCGGTCGGCGGGATTGGTCATCTTGATCGGCTCGACCATCTTTATTTTCCACGGCTCCGCCCAGGAGCGCCTGCCTGCTTGCTGGCCGAAGGTCTTTGGGGTTTGATCCATTATGATTGCCTCGGATTACACGGTAACTATCTGAGAAGAAGCGCTCACATGGTTCCAGAATTCTGATTGTGCGCGCGTCAGAGGGATGCGCCGATTCCGCAGGATATATAAATTGCGCTTCAGTTCCATTCCCTTAACCGCCACTTCAACAATCCGGCCTAATTCCAAACCGCGGGCAGCGGCCAGGCGTGAAATGAAGGCTACTCCGATACCCTCTTCAACGGCCATTTCAATCGCTTCAGCGTTCCCCAATACCATCGCCACTTTGAGCATGTCCGGTGAGATATCAAAGCGCCGCAGTCCATCTATAAGGACCTCGCGAGAACCTGCGGCCTCCTCACGCAGGATCAATGGCTCATCCAGCAGATCATCGGGATAAATCTGACGATAGCGTGCCCAGGGATGACCGGCCGGTGCGATCAGGATGACATCGTCCAGATAGAAGTCCTGATACTCCAGGTCGTAATGTTCCAACACCTTACTGCTAACTCCCACGGGGATTTCACCCGCCAGCAAGCGCTTGATCACCGATTCGCGACTGGTGACCAACACATTGATGCGCACCTGGGGGTATTGCTGGCGAAAACGGGCGATCATACCCGGGAGCAAATATTTGCGAGAGGCTGTGGAGCAACCGATATTCAGCTCGCCAATCACTTCGCCGTGCAGGGAAGCCATGGTTTCCATCACACGGCGCGCTGCATCGAGCAGCTCACTGGCCATCGGGCGAAGCATCTGGCCCGCTTCGGTAAGACGCACGCTCTTTCCGTGGCGCACAAACAGCTCGACCCCCAAACTCCGCTCCAGGTTTTGGATCGTCTGGCTGATAGCCGGCTGGGTTAGCTGCAGGCGACGCCCAGCCTCGCTGAAACTGCCATGCTCGGCCACAGCTAAGAAGACATTTAATGCGCCTAAATCTAACAAAGCGGTATCTGCTCCATCACTCCAGGAAACGCCTGGCGATATATTATAAAGCAGATTCCACCTTCCCTGCCAATCGAATCAGTCAGGGGTGGGGCCATACAACCAGGCTGCCCCACCCCTGCTAATGATCTAATCGCTTGACAAGTAAACTACTCGACGACCGGCAGCTCAGCCGCGGTCCAGGCATTCATACCGCCGGCCAGGTTGAGGATCTCCGTCCAGCCCAGCATGCGCAGGGCCATCATACCGATGGCACCGCGATGACCTGACTGACACAGCGAGACCATGGCTGCATCCTTCGGGGGCAGCGCGGCCATATCGGCCAGGAGCTGCTGAATGGGCACATTCACAGCGCTTTCGATGTAACCGCCGGCGTATTCTTCAGAAGTGCGGACATCGAAGATGGCGGGCTTGGCGTCGGTGGCCAGCTGAGCCTGCAAATCGGGTGCTTTCACAGTGTAGAAGCCTTCGGGCAGTGCAGAGAGGAAAGCATCCAGATCAAGTAAACGAGCGGCGTCCACTTCGGGGGCTGTGCCAGCCGTCGGTGCGGCAGGGGTGCCCATTTCAACCGGCAGCTCGGCCTTCTTCCAGGCGCCCAGGCCACCGGCCAGGTTCTTAACATCCGTGTAACCCAGGTGCTGCAGCGCAGCCATGACCATGCCGCCGCGGTGGCCCGAGGCACAGTAGATCACAATCGGTTGATCCAGGGCGGGAAGCTTATCCAGGTTCTTGAGCATGTCGCGCACCGGGATATTGACCGCATCTTTGATAAAGCCATCCTTCTCGATCTCGCCAGCTTCGCGCACATCCAAGAGGAAAGGCGGATTCTCTGCCAGAGCGGTATTCAGATCAGGGGCCTTGACCGTGTAATAGCCTTCGGGCATCGCAGCCAGGTACTCGCTCCAGACCGTGGTCCAATCCACCCAGCCTTCCACAGGGAACTTGGCGGCTTTCCAGGCGTTCAGACCACCGCCCAGGTTCTTCACATCGGTGTAGCCCAGCAGCTTCAGCGCGGTCATGGCAACCGAACCTCGGTGACCCGAAACACAATAGATCACAATCGGCTCATCCTTGGCTGGCAGCTTATCCAGGCTGGTCAGAAGCTCCTGCAAGGGGACATTAACTGCGCCCTCGATGTAGCCGTCCTTGGCGAATTCATCGGCTGTGCGAGCGTCCAAGAGGAAGGGTGCTTCACCACTCGCCAGAGCTTCGTTAAGAGCATCCGGCTTGACCGTGCCAAAACCCTCGGGCAGGTTGGCCAGGTACTCATCCAGCGCGGTGAACAAGGCTTCGTTCTCAACGATCGGTGTGCTGATCTTTTCGGCTGCAGCCGGAGCGCCACTCTCGGTGGGCAGTCCAGCTTTCATCCATGCGCCAAGACCGCCAGCCAGGTTCTTTACATCAGTGTAACCGAGCATTTTCAGCGTCGACATGGCGATACCGCCGCGGTGGCCTGAAGCGCAGTAGATGACAATCGGCTCATCCAGGCCGGGTAGCATATCCAGGTTCTTCAGCAGTTCCTTGACGGGAACATTCACCGCTCCACTGATATAGCCATCCTTCTCGACTTCCGCTGCATCACGCACATCCAGTAAAAATGGCGGCTTCTCAACCAACGCAGTGTTCAGATCGGGAGCCTTTACCGTGCCATAAGCCTTATCGGCAGGGATCGAGGCAATGACCTCGCTCATCAGAGCGGCAAAATCCGGCGGGGGCAACTCGGTAGGCGGTACAGGGGTGGGCTCTGGCGCTTTAGTGGGAGGAACTTCGGTCGGCCTTGGCGCTTCGGTGACCACCACGGCCTGGGTGGCTACTGGTGGCTCGGCTGCTGGCGCGCAAGCCCCCAAAATCATGCTCAGCAATATCGACAGGGCAAACAGGATTTGGAACTTTTTAGACATTTATCTTTCTCCTTATTTGGTTGAAATCCGATTAACGTTGCGGGCGCATGCCATGCGCCCCTACGACTTTTCTACTGGTGTTTAATATCTTATATCTAGGGCATCGGATTAGGAACTTCGGGCACAATGACGGACTGATTGGCTTCCTGCTCACTTTCAGCTACCTTATCGGCCGTCAGGAAGATATCTGTATTCCCGTGACACGCCTGGCAAGACTCGGTCTGCGGCGTCTTGAGCTGGATATTATGCGGGGTTGTATAGACCCAGGTGGAAAGAGTGTTGAAGTTCGGCAACAAATCCTCACCATAATAAGCATAGCTATCCGGAGAGGCAGGCACATGGCGGACCAGCGCATATTTATAGGGCCGATCTTCATTCTGGCGTGGGTTCAAGCCGATCAAGAACGTGAAGTAGGTCGCTTCGGTCTCAAAAAACGGCTTACCAGTTGTTTCGCTGACCGCAACATGGCAGCCGTCGCACGAAGTATAGGTGATTGAATGGCACACCTGGCATTGGAGCTGAGCTGCATGCTGCCTGTGGAACAGGTTATCCGTATCTGGCGAAGTGACGGCGGTGTG
>MGNS01000164.1:2401-8324 GCA_001795165.1 Chloroflexi bacterium RBG_16_57_11 | reverse complement strand
CGGCATAGCGATGTTCAACCACTTCGCCAGAGCCATGCAGGTCATCACCGGCATGGCAATTGACACAGTTCATGCGCGCCTCACGGAAATGCACATCGCCGGGATATTCCTCGTTCTTACCCATGTATTCGCTGCCTACCCGGCTGCCGTGACAGGCGGTGCAGCTTCGCGACATGGGCGGGGTTTTTTCAAAGACGTGACCGGTGAACAACCCACCGCCAACATTGTCCGGTTGGGAAACATGGCATTCGCCACAAGAGGTATGGCAGGTGGCACAATGGTTGCCAAACATAGATTCAAGTGCAGCATGCGCTTCGGTATCCGCTGGATCCGAGCGGGCATTAATCACAGTCCAATACCCCTGCTGGGTAGCATGCAAGCTTGACCCGTAAGTGCTGACCTGATCGGCATGACAAGCAGCGCAATAGGTCTGGGCGTCTTCGCTAGGACTGGCTACCAACCCTGCATGGGCGGCCTCTTTATCCGGCGACTGAGCGCCTCCATGACAGGTTTCGCAGGATTGCTTGCCGTGAGTAGTTTCTGCAAACGCTTCGTAATCGACCAGAACTTTCTCCCAAGGCTCCAACGGAGCCACAGAACCCCCTCAGCCAACCCCTTTCGATTCGCTTTCGGCAGGCTTTTCTTCCTTTGCAGTGGCGATAAGCTGTTCCTTGTCTGTATGGCAATCCACGCAATAATCAGCCACGGCCACCTCGGTAGGGGTGGGTTCCAAGGTAGGGGTCGCAGTCGGCTCTTGCGTGGGGGTTGCGGTTGGCTCCGTGGTAACAACGGCAGGCGCCTCAGTGGCTGGTTGAGGCTCCGGTGATTCCCCGGATGAAGTTGGAGCAAGTTCAACGACGATTTCCGTAGTTTCTCTAGCCTGTCGGGGCGTCTGAATAAACCCAACAACGGCTACTGCAGCGGCCACTATCAAAACCACGATAATGATCATCACGAGTACAGAAATCGAGTGCTTCATACGCCTCTTGCTCCTATAACTCTATTTCGAGCCCATTGCTCCATTATTCACAATCCTTGCAGCTCAAATTTTATATTGTGTTAATGAGCAATATAAGTGACAAAAATCCTGTTCAGGTATAAGTCTTTTTTATACTTATAGATAAGAAACTGTAATGCTGGCTATCATCGGACCGAGTTGTACGCTACAATTGATCCGTTAAACCCATAATCCAAACCGGCTTCACAGAGAATATCTTGCTCCGTCAGATCACCCCTTATTTTTCGGCTTTTTTCACGGACCGGGAATATTTCCGGCAGATCTTGCGCTTCGCCCTGCCGATTGCGCTTCAAAACCTGGTAACCGGCTCGCTGAACATGGTGGGGGTGGTGATGATCGGGCAGCTCGGGGAAGTGCCCGTCGCGGCGGTCGGCCTGGCGAACCAGATGTTCTTCTTGCTGCAACTGGTGCTCTTCGGCATCACCAGCGGGGCGGCCATCTTCACGGCGCAGTTGTGGGGAAAGCAAGACCTGCCCAACATCCGCAAAGTGCTCAGCCTGGGTCTGCTACTGGCCGGAGGCGCCAGCCTGATTTTCTTCACCCTGGCGGTATTCAAGCCTGAGCTCGTCCTGGGGATCTACTCCAAGGACCCGAGGGTAGTCGCCCTGGGGAGCGAGTATTTGCATATTTTTGGCGCAGCGTACCTTTTCTTCGCCGTCACGATGTGCTTTGGGGTGGTCTTACGCAGCACAGGCGACGTCAAGACACCGATGGCGATCAGCATCCTGGCGCTGGTGTTCAATACTGCACTCAGCTATGTGCTGATCTTCGGTAAATTAGGCTTCCCGGCGCTGGGGGTGCGCGGCGCAGCCTACGCGGCGTTGTCCTCCCGCGTGCTGGAATGCACCTTCATGTTGGTGATCGTTTATCGCCACCGCCCGGTGGTGGCGGTACGGCTGCGAGACTTTTTGGGGCTGAGCTTTTCGTTTGTCGGGCGTGTGTTCAAGCCGATACTGCCGGTCATCTTGAATGAAACATTCTGGGCGCTGGGCATCACAGCCTATTATGCGGTCTACGCCCGCATTGGCACCGACGCCCTGGCGGCAATGAACATCGTCTCCTCCATCGAGAACATGGCCTTTGTCTTGACCTTTGGCCTGGCTCACGCCACCGCCATCATGGTCGGCAATCGAATTGGCGCTGGAGAGAACGAGCAGGCCTACGAGTACGCCGGGCGCTCGCTGGCGCTGACGATCCTGATCGGGATGTTGATCGGTGGCCTGGTGATGGTATTGTCGCCGTATATTCTTGGCTTGTACAAAGTTTCACCGGAGGTGATCGAAACCGCCCAGCAAGTATTGAATATCGTGGCGATCTTCACCTGGGTGCGGGCGTGCAATGCGGTGATCGTGGTCGGCATCCTGCGCAGCGGCGGCGATACACGCTTCTCGTTTTTCCTGGACGGCGTCATCATCTGGGTGGTGGGCGTGCCGATGGCGATCTTTGGCGCATTCGTGCTCGACTTGCCGGTTTACGGCGTGTACCTGATGATCATGTTGGAAGAGGTTTTGAAATGGATCCTGGGGATGCGGCGCTATGCCTCCCGGCGGTGGATCCACGACCTGGCGCTGACGGTCTAAGCGCCCAACTCAGCGCAGCCGCGGCTGTAAGGTGAGCGTTTCTGCGCCGACCAGCAACCCGGTCAGCGGCTCGGCCTCCAGCGCAAGTATGCGGCTGTTGGCAAAGAAGGGGAAATCAAAGCCGATCACATCGCCAGCGTGTTTGCCCGGAACGGGTAGCAGGCGGGCAGTGAGCGGCTTATCCAGGCGCTGCGAAAGCGCAGCCAGGTCGAGCAGCACAGGGTAGATTTGCCCGGCAGTGGTGTCGCCCGGTAGTGGGAGGGTGTCCAGCCCGGTGCCGCACACCGCCGAATAAAGCAGCAAGTCTTTGACCGTCAGGGTACCCTGGGCGGCGCGCATCGCCAGGATAGAATCCTCCAGCACCGGCATGAACAGACCGCAAAATCCAGCGCGCCGAAACTCCGCACGGTCGAGGGTATCGGTGAGGATGGCGGCAGCCGCCAATGAGCCATGCCAACCGACCGCCGGTAGGCCAAGGCGTTCCATCGCCGTTCCGATTGAAAGGGATTCCTGCGGGAAGGGGGCCAGGGTAAAATCGATGCCGCCAAAGCTCAGCTCAAAGCGCTTCGCCAAACCGGCCGCCACCTCGGCCAGCTCGGCGGCGTGGTTCTCCACTGCCATCACCAGCGCCTGGCGCGCCTGCTCCAGGCTGGAAGCGCCGCTGAAGGCTTCCACTGCCAGATCGGCGGCTTCGGCCGCCAGCGCAAAAGCGATACCCGCGCCCATCCGTTCCGGATCGAAGTAAGCCGCGGGGAAGAAAGGCGACCCCGGCGGGACATTGGCCAGGGCAGCGAAGCGCAGGTTGGCGAAGCCGTCCGGCTCGATCCCGGCGATACGGTCGATCACCTCGGCGCACAGGCGGGTGGCAGGCAATGAGATGCCCCCGCCGGGGATGGTCATCATCCCAGACAAGAAGACATTCCTGGTGGCCGCGATCACCGGAGGGATGACAGCGTAACTGGACGGCACGTCGGGCAGCGCCGGACCTAGTGAGAGGTAGCTATAGCCATGGGCCCGGGCAGCGCTCTCCAGGGTCACAGCGAACTCGACGACCTGATCCACCTCCAGGGTCTTCAGCAGGCGGGTGAACGAGGGCGTCGCCAGGCGGCAGGTCTGCACCTCATAGCCAGCGGTCTCGAAAGCCGGAACGGCAGCAGTGATGAACTCGCCCGCGCAGGAAAGGACCTCTAAATTCAGAGGCCAGCCGGGATCGAGGAAGCAGGTGATGCTGCGGATTTTCATCAGTAAGTATTATGTAGGCAGCCAGCGCTCAGGTGAGCGAGGAGGCTGAGCGTTGGCGGAGGACCTCGAACAACAGGATCCCGGCGGCGACCGCGGCGTTGAGCGATTCGCCCCCACCCGGCATGGGGATGTGGACACAGGCGTTCGCTAGGCGACGCGCCTGCGGCCCGGCGCCCTCGGCCTCACCTCCGATGATCAAAGCCAATGGAGGGCGGAAGTCCGCCTGGGTGCAGGCCAGGCCCTCGTCCTTGGCGGCCAGGAACACCTTCAACGGCGCCAGGTGGGGCGCGATTGCCTCCCAATCCAGCGAGTGGATCGGCAGGCGAAAGTGGGCGCCCATCCCGGCGCGCAACACCTTGGGCGAGAAGGCGTCGACGGTCTCCGGCGGGCAGAAAACGGCGCCGACACCGGCGGCGAGGGCGGTGCGCAACATGGTACCCAGGTTTCCGGGGTCGCGCACCCGGTCGGGGATGAAGACCAGGTCCACCGTAGCAGGCAGCGGCAGGAGGCGCTGCGTCAGCACCGCCAGCAAGCCCTGGGGGGTCTCGGTGTCGCTGGCGGCGCGTAAAACTTCTGCAGACACCTGCTCGAGCGGAGCGCTGCGGGCGGCGAAGCCATCCACGACCAGGCGACCGCGCTCGGAAAGATCCTCGGTGTACAGGACCAGCCGGGCTTCCCAACCGGCAGCCAGGGCTTCCTCCACCAGGCGCACCCCTTCGACCACAAAGGCACCGGCCTGCCGACGCTCGCGGCTGTGAGCCTGCAACAGGCGCACCCATTTGATCTTAGGATTGGCGGTCGAAGTGATCATACGGTTTCTCGGTGGACTCATCTGGTCCGGCCGGAGGGTAGTGGGAGTCCCAGGCCTGTGTGAAGGCCTCCAGAGTTGGGCGGTCGATCAGCACCAGGCGCACGAGGCGCAGGCTGGTGGAGGGCATCTCGTCAAAGTAGAGGGATATGGTAGAGAGGATCACCCGAGCGGCGCGCGGCCTGGGGAAGCCGAAGATACCGGTCGAGATGGCAGGAAGGGCGATCGAGGTTAATCCAAGCTGATCGGCCTGGTGCAAGGCGCCCGCGACGACCGCCGCCAGCTTCTCATCCTCGCCACCCTCTCCATAGACCGGGCCGACGGCATGGATGACGTATTTGCAGGGCAGGTCGCCGCCCGATGTGACCGCCGGGCGATCGTGGGTCAGCGGGCCATACTGGCGAACCCAAAGATCGCTTTCGGCCTGGATGGCCGGGCCGCCGCGGCGGGAGATGGCCCCGGCCACACCGCCGCCATGCTGCAAATAAGCGTTGGCAGCGTTGACAATAGCATCCACGCGCTGCTCGGTCAGGTCGCCGTGCAGGAGCTGTAAGACCTGGCCGCCGGGTATATCCGCCTGGCGAAGGACATCCTTCATATAGCTAACCCATGGGGAAGCGCATGCGCTGCCCGCCGATGAGGTGCAGGTGCAGGTGAAAGACGACCTGCCCGCTGTGCGGACCGGTGTTGATGATCAGGCGGTAACCGGTACCGTCGATGCCCTCCTGGCGAGCCACCTGGTGGGCGACGGTGAACAGGTAGCCGACCAGGGCTTCATCCTCGCGGGCCAGGTCGTTGACCGAGGCGATGTGCTGATTGGGCACAACCAGGACGTGGGTGGGGGCGACGGGGTGGATGTCGCGGAAGGCGGAGACCCGCTCATCCTGGTAGAGCATGTGGCTGGGGCTTTTTCCGAGGATGATCTGGCAGAAGATACAGTTGGACATGGGAATATCAACCGGGTAATATGTTGCCCAGCAGGTGGGTCTCGGAATGAGCGGTGAGGCGCACCGGGGTGATCTGGTTCCACAAGCCGCGCGGGGCGTAGGCGTTGACGCGCAGATAGTTGCCGGTCAGCCCGCTCATCTCCCAGCCCTGCGGGCCGAGCGAGGAGGCTGACTCCCACAGCACCGGCAGCACCTGGCCGACAAAGCCGGATTGGTAGGCGTGAGCGGCCTGGGCGAGGACGGCCCGCATGCGGGCGTTGCGCTCCTTGCGCTCCCCCAGGGAGACCTGGTCGGGCATGCGAGCGGCGGCGGTGCCGGGGCGGGCCGA
>MGNS01000164.1:0-2372 GCA_001795165.1 Chloroflexi bacterium RBG_16_57_11 | reverse complement strand
CGAGGCTTTGGACAAACTCCAGGCTCTCGAGGAACTCGGCTTCGTTCTCGCCGGGGAAGCCGGTGATGATATCGGTGGTGATAGCCACATCGGGCATCACCAAGCGGGCGGCGGCCACCAGGCGGGTGAACGAAGCGGGCGTGGTCTTGCGGGCCATGCGGCGCAGTGCCCTGGCGCTGCCGGACTGCAACGGCAGGTGCAGGTGAGGGCACAGGCGCGGGTCCTCCCACAGGCGAAAGAAACCGGCGTCCAGATCCCACGGCTCCAGGGAGGACAGGCGCAGGCGGGGGAGGTCGGTGTGATCCAGGATGTGGCGCACCAGGTGGCGCAGGCGCACACCGCCGGGCAAATCCTGACCCCAGGAGCCCAGGTGGACGCCGGTGAGGACGATCTCATTGGCCTCAGAGGCGGTGTGGACCTCGGCCAGGATCTCGGGGATTGGACGGCTGCGACCGGGGCCGCGCAGCAGAGTGGTGAGGCAGAAAGTGCAGCGGTTGTCGCAGCCGTCCTGGACCTTGACGAACAGGCGGGTGCGCTGGCGGGCGCCGGGGAGCGGCTGGCGCTCGACCGGCTCCAGGTCGAAGACCTCAGCAGGCAGGTCGAGGGTCAGCCCGACCAGATCATCCTTCGCGGCGTTGAGGACGACCCGCCGGACGCCGGGCATGAGGGCGGCTTCGCCCGGCTTGAGGGTGGCCCAGCAGCCGGTTACGACGACCTCCTCGGCGCCCAGGCGAGACACCTGGCGGACCTTCTGGCGCGAATCGGCCACCGCCGCGGCGGTGACGGCGCAGGTGTTGACCACCGCCAGGTCGGCAGCCTCGGGGGAGGCGACCAGGGTGTGGCCGGCCAGGCGGAACTGGCGGGCGTAGCGCTCGATCTCGGCCTGGTTCAGCCGGCAGCCAATCGTGTCCAGGTAAATCTTCATGGCTGGTAGACGACGAAGTCGTCGAAGCGGATGTCGGTGCCGGGGGTAGCATAGGTGCCGGCGATCAGGCCGACATCGCCGGAGAGGAAGCGGGTGTCCTTGACCTGGGCAAGCTGGACGCCGTTGACCGTAAGGGTCAGGGTATCGCCGACGCAATCGGCGCGGATATGGTTGGAGGCCGAGCCCAGGTGGATGGCGTCAGAGGGCTGCAGGGCATCCATGCCCAGAAGCTGGTATTCCTGGCCATCGATCAGGCCAATGCCGTAGTAGCCATCGCTGCTGACGATGAAGGTGTAGAAGCTGTCATCGTCCACGGCGCGGCAGATCAGGCCGAAGCGGTTGTCGCGCTCGCCGCCGACCTTGTAGGCATCCACTTCGAGGCGCACGTCCCGGAAGGTCTTGCCCGGCTTGCTCCAGATGTCGACGTTGGGCTGGTTGACGAAGATGCGGTAGGCGCCATCCAGGTAGATGGACTCGCCGCCGGGGGCGGTGACCTGGTTCCAGCCGCTGTAGGGGTCGGAGAAATCGTCGCTGAAGAGCACGCGGCCGGTTGGCCGGGTGGCCCCGGGCGCGGGGGTGGGGTTGACCAGCAAGCGGCAGGCCAGGAGCGGCAGGCTCAGGGCCAGTAGCAGCACAAGCCAGGGAAGCTTCGTTTGTGGACCAGGTTGAGGCGGCATGTGGTTCTCTCCCAGGGGTTACTGGAGGTTTATTTTAGCACATCCTGGGGAAGCGCCTGGCTATCCTTGCGGAATGCTCGGCCATCCTGACGGATCGCTTGGCCAGGGAAAACGAATGCCAATCCTGGGAAACCACCGAGGCCAGGGGTAGGAGAGGAAGGCGGTATGGGCGGGACCGACGGCAGGGGTGGGGGTGTAGTGGAGAAATTGAACCTAATAAAACAAATCGAAACCAATCCGGTTCCAGGGGGAGCGCTGAGGCGAGGCGGGCAGAGGAGGGCGGAAAGCTTTCATAGAACAAGTGCACGACGAATCGGGAAGAAGTCACGTGGGTTCACCTGGGTGAATATTGGGTTACCTACCCCAATCGCTCGATGTGCCAGAGGTGACAAACGTCGCTGCAATAATATGACCGGCAACACTTGACCTTGCCATAGAATTTTGTATATGATCATACTGGCGCTACCTGCGACCAGATTGCGCCTTATCAGATTTGCCCTTTATCAGCCCAGGAGGGAATAGCTATGGCTCCGTACCCGTCTTTGCGGTTCGTGCGTCGATTTGCTTTCCGTCTGCTGCACCTGCTCATCTTATTATGCATGCTGCTCTCCTGGCTCCCAGCGCAGGCAGCCGTCACACCGCCAGCTGAATACCGCACGGCAGCATCAGATGTGCTCATGGAAAACCCCCCGAGATCTGACGGGCAGAATGTCTCTATCCCTCTGCCGGCCCAAGAAATCAGCCCTACGCTGGGGACGCCCACACCGGCG
>MGNS01000163.1 GCA_001795165.1 Chloroflexi bacterium RBG_16_57_11 | reverse complement strand
TCAACCTCCTCGGCTACCAGCAAGAATTTAGGCAGATTGTACCCGAATTAGAGATATATGAATTCGCCAACAGTATCGTTTACTGTGGAGCTACCCCGTTCGTACTGATTGATTCTATCCCTTCAGGATTACCAGTCTCCCATCCTGGTTGCGCTCGACCTGGAAAACCGGCAGAGAGTGGATCGCCGGGCCGCGAGTGACCTTCCCGCTCTTGTCATAACGTGAGCCATGGCAATTGCAGGCGTATACGTCGACCTGCCGCTCGACGACGCATCCAAGGTGGGTACAAACCAGGCTCAGAGCGTGGTAGCCATCCTGGTCGTGGATCAAGACGGCCGGGATTTCCGGCAGTACCAGTCGCGTGCCAGGTGGATAATCGGATTCTGGCCCGATTTCGAAGCGCTTCGGTGGAGGTGGAGCAGGTTTGAAGCTTAAATAGCGCCTCAAGCCGTCAAGCGCCAGCAATCCGCTTATCGCGACCAGCCCCTGGACGGCCAGTTTTAAGAAGCTGCGTCGGGAGATATCCTCGGTCATTCGAGCATCTCAAGGACGGTCAGCGCCAGCCAGGCCAGGACGACGCCGATCGCAATGATTTGCGCGAGCCGACCGGCCCGAGGAAGCCAGCGTCCACGCTGGTCATCGGGCACGGGCTTATTGATGTAAGGTAAAAGAATGAGGATAACGAGCGCGCCCAATGGGATGCCCACACCCATCCAGAAGGCTCCACCGTGGCGCAGAAGCTGTTGGATCCACAAAAAGAACCATGGGGCGCGCACTTCTTCGGTCAGGATGGTAGGTGGATCGGATATCGGCGGTGCAATTGGTGGCATGAACAGGGTGGCAGCCAGGATCAAACCGCCGGTCGCCAAAGCCATCGCCAGCACCTCGCGACGCACCAGCTCATCACGGGTGATACGGCGCGAGTCTGAGCGCAACTCGGGGGAAGGGGTGGCGATCCCGCCATCCCTCCGGACGCGAAAGAGGTGCCAGACGCCAACTGCGATCAGGAACAAGGTCAGACCGAAGATATGCCAGGCATAAAAGCGGTTCAAAGTGGCCAGGCCGGGGGCCTCTCCACCGACGACGAACCCGTAAAGCGCCAGGCCAACCACAGGGATGGTTTTCAGCAAGTTAGTGCCGACCATAAGCGCCCAGCGGATGCCCTCATCCCAACGCAGGACATAGCCCGTAAAGTCGAGGAACAGGATAATTACCAGCAACCCGAGCCCAAGCAGGTAATTGAAGCGCCGCGGTGGCATAAACGCTCCGGTCAACACCACCCGCAGCAGGTGGATCACCGCCACAACCACCAGGGCCTGGGCAGCCCAGAAGTGCAAACCCCTCACAAGCATCCCATATGGAATTGAATAGCTGATGACCTGGATCGAAGATCCGGCCTGCTCAGGGGTGGGGATGTAGAAGAACATTTCCAGGATGCCAGTAACCACCACCACGAGCGAAAAGAAAACTGCCAGACCGCCCGCGCCAAGTGTGTACCGCCAGCGCGCTTGTGGAAGCGGGATGCTGGGCGGGTGAAGGTGGTGGAAGAAGGACGGTCTTGCAGGCTGTTTGAGTCGAGCGGATCCTTCGTTTTGATTGCTGATCGAGCCATTTACCCTGCCGATCAGTGTTCGCTTACCCAGGCTGTACAATCCAACCGCTGCCAGGCTGAGGGTGCCTACCAGGATGATTTGCCAGCCGCGCTCATCCTGGACCTGGCGGACAGGCAGGTGCACCGCCAGGAAGTTCGCCTGGTCGATAGCCAATTCCTCTCCGACCGGTAGCAGGGAGTTGGAGCGAAGCAGGTAAGCGGTCAACTGCCAGGCTTCATCCTCACTGAGTGAGCCGGGTTTCCACCACGGCATTTTCTCCTTCAGGTAGTGCTGCAGATCGACGGCGGTGACGAAGCGCTTCAAGGTGCCCGGACCGATGGCCGGTGGAACCTGGCGGATGAGGTAGAAGCCCTCAGGAGGGTGGTTGGAGGCGTGGCATTTAGATTTCCAGCAGTTCATATCCTCCCCGAAGGCCAGCTCGCGCCACTCATCGGTCAGCCCCTGGCCCTTGTCGCCATGGCAGGCCAGGCATACTCCCCACCATGTGATCGAGCCAAGATCGGCGCCGGTTGGTTTTGCGGGCATGACTGGCTTTTTTAGCTGAGGCGGAATGACCGGTGTGGCTGCGATCTCTGGCCCGTTCGGATCGGGTGGATCCTCTGGTCCAAGAACCCTGGCCTGTGCAGGAAATAACCAGCCAGCGGCCATCAAACAATAGATGGCTATGAGGAAGGCGGCGATGATTAACCTGGATCGCTGGCTCAGGTGGATCAGGAAGCTGGATCGGCAGCTAGAAATAAAAGAAATCATCGATCGCGGCTCATCCGGTAAAATAATCGTCAGGTGTTATTATTTCAGAATTTGCCCGGAATGTCATGTGACGAACGTCATGTTTTAATTTGTAAACTCAATATTGACATATTAGGCAATTAATATATACTTACGCCAGTCTTCCCGCTAATAGTGGCTTTCGGGGTAATGATTGGCATACGTTGAGCATTTCGTGCCTGGCTGGCAGAACCCATGGGTTTTCCAAGCCCTTAGGTTCTGTGCGCTTGCCTACGCTCGGAAGGGGGTGTTGGATTTCGCATAGACGTATAGAATTAAAGCAATCTTCTAGCAGCCTACATTCGGTACCGCCAACCCTTTATATTCTCAGCCAAAGGAGAGAGATGAACCACAAGCGTAAACCCATGCATGTCGTCGCACCTTTTATCGCCTTTTTGACCATCCTTAGCGTTGTACTTTCCGCCTGCGGTGGCGCTGCCACCCCGGCAGCCCCGGCTGCCACACAGGCCCCTATCGAAGAAGCACCAACCCAAGCCCCGGTTAAAGGTGCTCCATTGCAGTCTATCGGCGAAGGAGAAGGTGAGGTCTCCATCGTCGCCTGGGCTGGATATATCGAGCGGGGTGAGACCGACCCTGCCTATGACTGGGTGACCGAATTCGAGAAAGAAACCAACTGCAAGGTCACGGTCAAGGTTGCCGCGACTTCTGACGAGATGGTAGCCTTGATGAACGAAGGCGGTTTTGACCTCGTGACCGCCTCCGGCGATGCCAGCAATCGGCTGATCTCCGGCGGGCGTGTCCAGGAAATCAACACCGCATTAATCCCCTCCTGGAACACTGTCGATCCACGCCTGCAAAACGCACCCTGGAACACGGTGGATGGAAAGCACTACGGTGTGCCTTATCAATGGGGTCCGAACGTCCTGATGTATAACACGAATGCTTTCCCCATCCCGCCAGACAGCTGGAATGTGGTCTTCGAAGAGCAGACTTTAGGCGATGGCCAATCCAACAAAGGCCGTGTCCAGGCTTACGACGGCCCGATTTACATCGCCGACGCTGCCCTGTACCTAAAAGCGACCAAGCCTGAGCTGGGTATTCAGGATCCCTATGCCTTGACTCGCGACCAGTTCAACGCGGCACTCGACTTGCTGCGCCAGCAGCGCCAGCTTGTCGCCCGTTATTGGCACGATGCCTTTGTCCAGATGGATGACTTCAAGAACGAAGGCGTGATAGCCAGTGGCTCCTGGCCGTTTCAGGTCAACCTGCTGCAATTCGAAGGAGAGCCAATTGCCAGCGTCTTCCCCAAGGAAGGTGCCACCGGCTGGTCAGACACAACTATGATGCATATCGACGCCTCGCACCCCAATTGCGCCTACATGTGGCTGGAGCACTCGCTGGATCCCAAGCTACAGGGCGATCTTGCGGCCTGGTTTGGCTCTGTCCCCGCCGTCCCGGCTGCCTGCAAGGGCAATGAGCTGCTCACCGACCAGGGTTGCACTACCAACGGTATGGATCAATTTGACCAGATCGCCTTTTGGAAGACCCCCACGGCGGATTGCGGCAATGGCTCGATGGACTGCGTGCCCTATCACGAGTGGGTGACCAACTACATCGCTGTAATAGGCGGGCGTTGATGCATGACCGATCCGCTGCAGATAGCAGTCCGCTTTGAGCAGGTTAGCCGCCACTTCGGTGATATCAAGGCAGTGGACGAGGTCAGCCTGGATTTACTCGACGGCGAGTTCTTCACATTGCTCGGCCCGTCCGGCTCCGGTAAGACCACCTGCCTGCGTATGATCGCCGGGTTCGATCGCCCCACATCCGGGCGCATCCTGTTGCACGGTGTAGATGTCTCGAACCTGCCGCCATACGAGCGAGATGTTAACACCGTCTTTCAGGACTACGCCTTGTTTCCACACATGACAGTGGGAGAAAACGTGGCCTACGGGCTGATGATCAAGAAAACACCGAAGGCCGAGCGCGAGCGGCGCGTCGATGAGATGCTTGAGCTGGTTCGATTATCCGGTATGGCAGGGCGAAAACCCTCCCAGTTATCCGGCGGTCAACGCCAGCGAGTTGCCCTGGCGCGCGCGCTGATCAACCATCCGCGTGTCCTGCTCCTCGACGAGCCTCTTGGCGCGCTGGACTTGAAGTTGCGCCAGCAGATGCAGCTTGAGCTCAAAGCAATTCAGCAGCGTGTTGGAATTACCTTTATCTATGTGACCCATGACCAGGAGGAAGCTCTGACCATGAGCGACCGACTGGCTGTGTTCAACCTCGGGAAGATCGAGCAGGTGGGCGCGCCGGCGGATGTGTACGAGAACCCCACTTCTTCCTTTGTCGCCAGCTTTGTTGGCGTCACCAATTTGGTCAGCGGTGAGACGGCGCAAGCCATTACCGGCTCGCCGCTGACCTTTTCCGTCCGCCCGGAGAAAATCCGCATCGTGCCCCGGGACACTCTGCCAACTCCTGATGAGTATGCAGTGGACGCCTGTGTGCGCGATGTCGTATATCTTGGCTTATATACGCGTTACATGATGTCCCTCGATCTAGGTGGCGAGCTGATCGTCATTCAGCAGAACCTTAATACAACCCGCAGTGAAGCGCTCTCCGTCCGAGACCAACCGGCGAGGCTGATCTGGTTAAAAAATGCCAATCGCTACTTGGATGAAGGAGGGGAGGAGCCTGTGTGAGCACCATAGATGCTTCAGCGGGCGGACGGCGAGATCGCTCGATTGCGTCCCGCCTTTCAACCTATATTTATCTCCGCCCGAGCCTGTTACTGCTTCTCCTCCTGGGACCACCCTTGATCTGGATGGTGGTGGTTTATCTGGGATCACTCGCCACCCTGCTGGTCAACAGCTTCTACAGCCTCGACGATTTCACAGGTCTGATCGTCCGCCAATTTACACTGAGGTCCTACGCCGAGCTTTTTACGCCCTCTAACCTGGACATCGTCCTGCGTACGGTTGGGATGGCGGCTGCTGTCACCCTGGCAGATGCTATTCTGGCCTTTCCGCTGGCGTATTTTATCGCCAGATACGCCTCCCCACGCAGTAAAGGCTGGCTGTATCTGGCAGTTCTGCTCCCCCTTTGGTCCAGCTACCTTGTGCGTGTCTACGCCTGGAAACTGATCCTTGCAAAAGAAGGCATCCTCAGCTGGACCATTGCACACACTGGCCTGTCCCAGGCGTTGCAGTTACTGCTCAACCTGCCTGCGATTGGCGGGCCTTCCCTGTCGCTTTCCCCGATAGGCATGTTTATCGTCTTCACCTACGTCTGGCTGCCGTACATGGTCATACCGATCCAGGCTGCTTTGGAGCGTGTACCAAAATCGCTGCTTGAAGCCTCCAGCGATCTTGGAGCGCGACCAGGCGAGACCTTTCGTCATGTCACTTTACCGCTGGCGATCCCTGGTGTCGTGGCAGGTTCGATCTTCACATTTTCACTCACCCTCGGGGATTTCATCGTCCCGGCTTCTTTAGGAAACTCCAGCTATTTTATCGGCCAGGCGGTTCTATCGCACCAGGGCACCTCCGGCAATCTGCCATTTGCAGCCGCGCTCACCGTTGTGCCAATTGTCATTATGATCATCTACCTGATGGTTGCACGTAGGCTTGGGGCGTTTGATGCCCTCTAAATCTGCCGGCTCGTTCGTCGAGCAAGCTCCATTTTCTCTGAAATTGGCAGCGACCGGCGTACTGCTCTTCCTGCATATCCCGGTTTTGATCATCCTGCTATACGCCTTTACAACCGACGAAGCGACCTATTCGTTTCCACCACCGGGGTTGACCACGCGCTGGTTTGGCGTGGCTTTCGCAAGGCAGGATTTCTGGGATGCACTTTGGCTATCGCTGCGAGTTGCTGGAGTTGCGACCTTACTAGCTTTGATACTCGGCTCGCTGGCAGCGGCGGCTGTTTATCGCAGCAAGTTCTTTGGGAGAGAGGCTATCTCGGTCCTGTTGGTGTTGCCTTTGGCCTTGCCCGGCATCGTCACAGGCATCGCTTTGCGCTCTGCCATCAGCATGGGCGATATCCCATTCACTTACTGGACCATCGTGCTGGGTCATGCCACCTTTTGCGTGGTCGTCGTGTACAACAATGTCCTCGCGCGTCTGAGACGTTTTGGCAGCTCACTCATTGAAGCTTCAATGGATCTGGGGGCGGATGGCTTCCAGACTTTTCGCCACATCCTGTTGCCTCATCTGTCAACGGCTCTATTGGCAGGTGGTATGCTCGCATTCGCCCTGTCATTCGATGAGGTAATCGTAACGACCTTCACCTCCGGGCAGCAGATGACCTTACCGATCTGGATCTTTAGCCAGCTCACCCGGCCTCGGGATCGTCCGGTCACCAACGTAGTGGCTATTGTCGTCATCCTGCTTACCTTCATACCAATTCTGATTGCCCATCGCATTTCCAGTGAAAGCGGGAGTGCACACCTTTAAATCCCCAAACATTCACAACTTATCAGTACCATCTTCACAACTTCTCCACATCTCTGGGTTATCATACCAGCAATGAGTAATACGCAATCAGCAATATGCTGTGAGTTGCAGATATCTACTCGCCAATCGCTGATGGTGAATAGCCAACAGCTATAAGCTAATACTTCAAAGCAAATAACCAAGGAGAAAAATAATGAAAAAGTTCATGTTGATCGGTGTTGTAGTGGTTGTCGCGTTGGTGGCATTGGGTGCGGCTGGTTTTGCATATGCCCAGGGACCGCAGCCCACTGAGCCCATCCCCTTCGGACCGGGCTATGGCCCTGGCTACAGCCGAGGCGGTATGATGGGTCGCGGTGGCATGATGGGCCGGTGGAACCAAGCTGGAGACGGGCAGTATGGGCCGATGCACGAGTACATGGTCGGAGCCATGGCTGAAGCTTTTGGTATGACCGATGAAGAATTGGATGCCGAGCTGGCTGCGGGCAAGAACATGTGGCAGGTTGCTGAAGCCAAAGGTCTGAGTCTGGAAGAGTTCCAAAAGCTGATGGTGGATGCCCGTAACGCTGCGTTTACAAAGATGGTCGCTGATGGTGTGCTCACCCAGGAGCAAGCCGATTGGATGCTATCTCGCATGCAGGGCATGTGGGGTCAGGCGGGTGTGCCGGGTGGTTGCCCGATGCATGGCGGTGGATATGGGCGCGGCGGCGGTTGGGGTATTTCTCCTAACCAGACCAACCCCTCCCCAACCTCCAACAGTTAAAGTTATTTCCATTCAACGAAGCTCCCCGCCTTGAGTGAAGCACAAGGCGGGGAGCTATTTTGGATAGCTGGCGTTTGTGAATATTATCTATAGAGTTGATGTGATTTCGCCTTGTTTATGCGGATATCTACCTTTCTTATCGGCGTAGAAGAGGCGCAGTTGGGCAAAGGTCTCTTCGATATCCGCACTTGGATAGACCACCGGTCCAACGCCCACCTGCCGCCGCTTGTAATCGACAAAACCCAGCACCAGTGGCACTTTTGCGCCTACAGCCATGTAGTAGAAACCAGTTTTCCAGCGGGTCACGAGGCTGCGCGTGCCTTCTGGGGCGATGGCGATGATCATGTGTGTGGAATGCTCGAATGTTGCCACAATTTGTTGTACAAAGTTTTGCGAGCTGTCGCGTTTCACTGGTATTCCCCCCAGTCGATGGAAAAGCCCTCCAAAGGGCCAGCGAAAAAGGGATGCCTTCCCAATCCAGTTGAATCGCAAACCCTTGGCGAACATCAGCAACATTGTCAGCGGAAAATCCCAATTTGAGGTGTGCGGCGCTCCCACGAGGACAAATTTGGAGAGGTCAGGGAAGGTGCCAATCGCTTCCCAGCCGACCAGCTTCAGAACCGCCTGAGCCAGGAGCTGAGAGAAGGTGAGTTTTTGAGCTAACAATGGAGACTCGGTTTCGTTTGACTTTATGATGGCAGTATATCATACACTGACATTTACTGTGATCGTTCCAAAGTTGGTAAAAGCGTGGTTAAATAGTTGTGGGGCAGTCTGACAACCGCCCCACAACCCACAAAAAACAGA
>MGNS01000162.1:10744-14244 GCA_001795165.1 Chloroflexi bacterium RBG_16_57_11 | reverse complement strand
CAGATTGTACCCGAATTAGAGATATATGAATTCGCCAACAGTATCGTTTACTGTGGAGCTACCCACAATATAGTAAAGGAGGAACTTATGGCTAATTTGGAAGCAAGGAAGATCGAGGAGTTGAAACGCGGCTTCAAGGGCGAGATTCTTCTTCCGAGCGACGGTGCCTACGAAAGCGCACGGAAGATCTGGAACGCGATGATCGACAAGCGCCCCGCCGTCATCGCTCGCTGCGCCACCACATCGGACGTCGTCCGCGGGGTGAACTTCGCGCGGGACAACAACCTGGTACTCGCTATCCGCGGGGGCGGGCACAACATCGCCGGCAGCGCCCTCTGCGACGCCGGCATCGTGATCGACCTATCGCAGATGAAGGCCGCACATGTCACCCCAGACGCACGCCGCGTCACGATCGAAGCCGGCGCTACGCTCGCGGACCTCGACGCCGCCACCCAGGCCCACGGCCTTGCCACGCCCGTAGGCATCAATTCCACCACCGGCATCGCGGGCCTGACACTCGGCGGCGGATTCGGCTGGCTCAGCCGTAAGTATGGCTTGACGGCGGACCACCTCGAGTCCGCCGAGGTGGTCACGGCGGCCGGCGAGGTGATCCGAGCCAGCGCTACCGAACATCCGGAACTCTTCTGGGCCCTGCAAGGCGGCGGCGGAAACTTCGGGGTCGTCACCCGGTTCGAGTTCCGGCTTCACGACGTAGGCCCCAACCTGCTGAGCGGCCTCATCGTGTATCCGTTCGCAGACGCGAAATCCGTCCTCCGGCAATACCGCGACTTTGCCCTGAAGGCGCCGGACGAACTGACCGTCTGGGTCGTGATGCGGAAGGCGCCACCGCTGCCGTTCCTGCCGGCGGAGGTGCACGGCAAAGAGGTCGTCGTGTTCGCCCTCCTCTACGCGGGTGACCCGACTCAGGGCGAAGCCCTCATCGAGCCTATCCGCCGGTTCGGCACCCCGGCCGGCGCGCACGTGGGCGTCCAGCCCTACACCGCTTGGCAACAGGCGTTCGATCCCCTCCTCACGCCCGGCGCGCGTAACTATTGGAAGTCCCACAACTTCACGAAGCTGGACGACGGTCTGTTCGACGCCCTGATCGAATTCGTTCGCACGTTGCCGTCGCCCCACTGTGAGATCTTCATCGCCAGCCTTGGGGGCGCCACCTCCCGGCAGCGCCCGGACTCCTCGGCGTATGGCCAGCGCGACGCGCAGTTCTTGATGAACGTCCACGGACGCTGGGAGAGCCCGGCCGAGGACCAGCGCTGCATCAGTTGGTCGCGCGAGCTCTTCAAAGCCGCGGCGCCCTTTGCGAGCGGTGGGGTCTACGTCAACTTCATGACGGCCGATGAGGGCGATCGGGTGCGCTCTGCCTATGGCGGGAACTACGAGCGCCTGAGCCGGGTGAAGCAGCAATATGATCCTGGGAATCTCTTCCATACAAACCAGAACATCACGCCGGCCTGAGAGAACAAGATGCGCTTAACAACCGGCTCAGCGGCGGCGCGAAGCGCCGTCCGCTGCAACCGAAGCTATGATCTTTGTCAGACCAATTCGTGACAGAAAGAAGATCGCCCAAATCAAGAATCTGCCACGCGGTCAGGGGCGATTTCGCGATCTGTTGTCCTTCACCGTCGGTGTCAACACAGCTTTGCGTATATCCGATCAGCTGCGATTGTAGAATTGTTAAATTAATTAATGAACGCTTCATTGACGTCAAATAACTTCATATCAACTGGCCGGGTCGGCAACTGGTCGATAGATTCTGGCTTAACAGCAATGGATTGGTAAACACCCCCGCTAATGGCCGGTAAGAAATGCACTTCACTGTCCTCAGATAGAGCCTGGCGCAACCGGCGGTGGCTCAATTCCCCATCAATGACCAGGAGGATATTATGTCGCAGGCCATCTTCGTCGCACAGACGATTCTGAATACCAGGAAAGCGCACTTCTAAATTCTCGATCACCTGCCGGACGGTTTGGCCGGGTATCTGAATCACTTCTTCACCTCCGGTCAGGTCGCGCATCAACGCCGGGATCCATACAGCGGGCATCAGGTCAATCCTGGTCGGTGTGCGATGCTAATACGCCCGAGTCTTGCGCCCAGATAGCTTCCAGGATGCGCGCAGGAGACATCGGCAAGACTCTCATGTGCACACCCAGCGCCTGATGAATGGCATTGGCAATCGCAGCCGGCGGCGGGACGATTGGGACTTCGCCGACTCCGCGCACGCCATACGGATGACCGGGATGAGGCACTTCGACGATGACGGCCTCGATCATCGGCAAATCCAGACAGGTGGGCAGGCGGTAATCCAGCAGGCTTGCGTTGAGCAAACGCCCCTGGTCGTCGTAAACATACTCTTCGTTCAGCGCCCAGCCAACGCCTTGGGCAACTCCGCCCTGGATCTGGCCTTCGACGTAGCTAGGGTGGACCGCTTTACCCGCGTCCTGGACCGCAGTATAGCGCAGGATCTGAACTTTGCCGGTTTCCGGATCGACTTCCAGGTCGACGATGTGCACACCAATCGCCGGTCCGGCCCTGCCCGGTTGGACGCTGGCGCTGGCCATAATCGGGCTGCCCGAATCGTGTAGCCTGGCTGCCAGCTGTTTGAAGGTCAGTTGGTGGCCATTTCCAGCGAAGACCCCATTCTCGATGTGTACTTGTCCCGGGTCAAGCTCCCACAGGTCCGCCGCACGCTCGATCATCTGGCGTCGCAGGCTGAGCCCTAATTCGTAGACGGCCCAGCCGGTGGCGTAGGTGGTGCGGCTGCCATAGGTCCCTTCCGTGTAGCCCACCGCATCGGTATCAGCGACCGTCGGCCTTATGTCGGCGATGGAAAGGCCCAAAGTCTCTGCCAGCTGCATGGCGATGGACGCACGCGTCCCGCCGATGTCCACCGAGCCTTCGACCAGGCTGATGGTGCCATCCGGATTGACGCTGGCCGAAGCGCTGGATTTGCCGCCATAATTGACCCAAAAACCGGCTGCGACACCGCGACCACGATTGGGGCCAGCCAGGGGAGCATGATAATGCGGGTGGTCACGAGCAGCTTCAAGGGTTTCGACGAATCCGATGCGGTTGTAGGGAACGCCATCCGCGCGGCGGTCGCCTTCCCTGGCGGCGTTGAGCAAGCGAAAGGCCAGCGGATCCATCCCCAAGGCCTCGCAGATCCCATCCAGGACTGTTTCGCAGGCGAAAGCAGCGTTGGTGCCGCCCGGAGCCCGGTAGGCTTCCGTTTTTGGCTTGTTGACCACGACATCGTAGCCGTCGATGAGCAGGTTTTTAATGGCGTAAGGACCGAAGATCACATTGGCCCCGCCCCAAATCGGCGCGCCCGGGAAGGCGCCGGCTGCATAAGCCAGGTAAGCTTCAGCGCCTGTGATCCTGCCTTCTGAATTGGCGCCAATCTTCACACGGATGTAGGAAGCCGAAGTGGGTCCGGTAGCAGCCAGCACCTCGTCGTAGCTCATGCTCATTTTTACAGGCTTGC
>MGNS01000162.1:2229-10733 GCA_001795165.1 Chloroflexi bacterium RBG_16_57_11 | reverse complement strand
CGCGGCAAGGGGTTCCAGATATACGCTGATCTTGCCGCCGAAGCCCCCTCCGATTTCCATCGGAATAACCCTGATTATTGAAATAGGGATCTGCAGGATATCGGCAATCTGGTCGCGAACCCCAAACGATCCCTGTGTACTGCACCAGATCGTCAGCTGTCCGTCTGGGTTATAGAGCGCCGTGCTGTTCTGAGGCTCGATATAGCCCTGGTGGACCGTACCGGTCCTAAATTCGCGTTCGATGATGACCGCCGATTCCTGAAAGCCCTTTTGGACATCCCCGCGCCGGTGTTGCACGTGGCTTGCGATGTTGCTGGGTCTGTCTGCAACCTTGCCCATTTCGTCTGTAAAAAGGTTTTCTAACAAGAGAGGCGCCTCCGGGCGCATGGCTTGAAGCACATCCAGTACCGGTCGGAGGATTTCGTATGTGACTTCGATCTCCGCCAGGGCTTCTTTAGCGATGTGCGGGCTGGTGGCAGCCACAGCGGCGATGGCGTGTCCGTTGTAGAGCGCTTTATCGCGCGCCAGCACGTTGGCGCTTTGATACAGCAGGTTCGCCGAGCCCTCTCCGAGATCTCCGATCTTGCTTACTGGCTCAGGGATGTCGGCGCAGGTCAGCACAGCCCGAACACCGGGATAAGCCTGCGCCCGCCGGGTATCGATCGACAGGATGCGGGCGTGAGCATGCGGGCTGCGCAGCACGGCGCCGTACAGCATGCCCGGCAGGCGAAGGTCCGCCCCGTAAAGCGCCCTGCCGGTGACCTTATCCGTGCCATCCGGACGGATGGGGCGCGTCCCGAGCACCTGGTAGCCCTTTTCGGTGTTTGTAGCTTGCTCTTGCAGCTCTTCGGGGTGAATGCCGATAGCCATGCTATCCCTTCCAGCTAACCAGCGCATCTACGCTGGCTTCCATATCCATTTTGGCGGCAGCAGCTAACACCGCGCGCACGATCTTATCATAGCCGGTGCAGCGACACAGGTTGCCTGCCAGCCAGCGGCGTACTTCTAATTCCGTGGGGTGTGGATTCTGCTGCAGCAAAGCGTAGGACGAGACGATGAAACCTGGTGTGCAAATCCCACACTGCAGGGCAGCCTGTTGGAGGTACTCTTCTTGCAGCGGATGGAGCCCGTTTACCCCGCGGAGGCCCTCGATGGTGAGGATGCTCTTCCCCTGCGCTTCAACCGCCAGCACCAGGCAGGAGTTGACCAGCACACCCTCCAGGATGACGTTGCAGGCCCCGCAATTGCCATTGTTGCAGCCCTCCTTGGCGCCAGTTAATCCCAGCCCTTCGCGCAGGACCTCCAGTAAACTCTGGCGGGGCTCGCAGAGGAATTCGACTTCTTCCCCATTGATCTGGGTTTCTACCGGGATTTTTTTGGTCATGTAAGATTTCCCTTCGCAAAGGTTGAGATCAGTAAAAAATTTAATGATCAAATGTTGCCCTGGGCTCTTTGAATGGCTTTTTCCAGGGAGCGGCGGGTGAGGACGCCGACCAGGTGCCGTCGTTGGGCGGCTGTGCCGCGCAGGTCGGTGATTGGGCGGCAGGCGTCTTGAGCCATGCGAGCAACCTCCCGGACAACTTGTGGGCTGATTTCCCGGTTCGTGAGGTAATCCGAAGCCTCGGATACAAAGAGAGGGGTAGGGGCAACAGCACCCAGTGCAACCCGGGCGGAGGCGATCACCGTGCTGCTCTCGTCAAGAACTACGGATGCCCCTGCACCGACAACGGCGATATCCATCTCGTTCCTGGGGATGAAGCGCAGATAGGCAGCGCCAGATCTTGGCCTGGGGGGCGGCAGGTGGAGCGAAAGAAGGAATTCCGCCTGCTCCAGGATAGTTTGACCAGGCGCGGTGCAGCAATCTTCGACGGCTACCTGACGCATCCCGCCTAGACCGGCGATGGTGCATGTTGCTTCGTTCACGATTAAGGCCGGGATGGAATCGGCAGCGGGGGAGGCGTTGCACAGGTTCCCGCCCAGCGTGGCGCGCCCCTGGATTTGAACTCCCCCGATCAACTCGACCGCATCGATCAAGCCAGGATAATAGCGCGCGATGGCTGCCTCCTGGCGAATGCGATAACAGGGGACCGCGGCGCCAATGGTCAACCCAGATCCTGGATCATAGGAAAGCACGTTGGCTTCTGGGATATTTTTGATGTCGACCAGAGCACGGGCTTTCCTCCGGCCTTCGCGCAATTGCACGATCAGATCGGTGCCACCAGCGAGAATCTTGACCCCATCTTTATCCGATGAGAGTTGAGAGACTAAATCGGTGATGCTGAACGCTCGCTTGTATAGGATATCTTGCATGGGGCACCTGAGTATCAGAGGACAGAAAAATACATAATCGTACCTAATTTGCCAATAATATCATAATAAACAAAATTATTGTCTCCCTACGCAAAATGGGCGGCGAATTTGACCCAGTTAGCCTGGATGTATATTCAAATTACAGGGTCTTGGCGATCGGTTGACATTGTCTGGTGCGCCGCTTTTCTGTGCTAACGAAGCGCGCCAGTGAAATGCCATTAACACATTTATTTAGCCTGGCTTGACTGCCGAGAAGCGCAGTCGCACGTGATGGGCGGTCCAACGGCCAGCGGCGTCACACAGCGCCGGGCGCAGGATTTCGACGACCTTTGAGATGAGGGGCTCCTGCCCTCCAGCGGGCAGGGTGGCAGTATATGGCTGGGCAAACGTCTCCAGCCAGCCGATGGGCCGGGATTGCGGTAAGCAGGGAGAACCTGTCATCTTCGGGCAAAGAGGCGACGTCACCGTCCGGGTCAACCCCCAGGGAGATTGCCAACAGGCCGGCATAAATGCCGATGTGGGTGGCTTGGCTGCAGTCTGGACCGAAAATCGGTCTATTGTTCCAACCGGTTGCAATTCGCGCCGGGCTACCCTGATGGTTTGATAATGAAGAACCCCAGCCAAAAGTCGCTGGCATAGATGTAACCATCGGAGCCGAAGTACGCCCCCCAGGTTTCGCGACCCTGGAAGAAGCAGTTCTGGGTGCAGGCGGTGCTCTTATTGGCATTGGGCAGGTAGAACGAGACTTCGAGCGGGTTAGCCTTGTCTGTTGTGTCCACCATGCGCACCCCCATGCTGTAATTGGCAACCAGCAGGGTGTCTTCGCCTCTCAAGTCGAGGTTGTGGGCGTCGTAGGTGAAGAAACGCTGGATCACTCCGTGATACGAGCCTGAGCCAACCCCGTGGTAGGCGGCTGCCTGGACCGGGTGCCCGCTGATGTGCCAGGTTCCAACCTGGATAGGGGTACAGTAGGAATTGCCGTCGCAGGTATGGGTGTCGAGGATGTGCACTCCGCCAGTTCCACCTACCCCAATCTCGTCTTCAAGGTAGACCCAATTACCGGAAGGGGTCGCGGCGGCGTAATGGGCGCAGCAGTTGCCTAGGGATGGTGTGTAATCGAAGGCGCCCACTTCAACCGGATGGCGGGGGTTGGTTACATCCACAATACGCAAGCCGCTGTCCCAATAGCTGACATAGTCGAGTACCCGCCCGCTAACCGGATGGCGCTGGATAAAACCTTCATGGGCAAAGGTGAATTGCTGGCAGTCAGCGTACGACGGCAGGCAGCCCAGCCCCTCCGAAGAGGCGTACTGGCTGAGGGTCTCACCGGTCAGGATGTTCACAATCGTCACCATCAAGTCATCTTCGCTGTTCAGATAGGCGTAAGGCCGCCCGCTCTCTACCTCTGGGTCGAGCTGAACGGTGTGAACGCCGGCGCTAGCGATGCGCCGCAACAAATTGGGATGGTATGGGTCAGCTTGTGTATCGTAGACACTGATGCCTGTGAAGGCGCCCGAGCCGCTCCAAGACTGGTGGCTGATCGCCAGATAGCGCCCGATCAGGTCCAGGTCGGCTGAATCGGATGTGCCTGCATCGTCTGTGATGTGAGTGGAAAGGACCTGTGTCAGGGCAGGATGGGACGGGTCGTGCGTATTGATGACTGCCACGCCCTGGTCATCGTAGGAACCCAAGTAGGCGACCTGCCGGCTGGCGTCGGCAGCCACATTAGAGAATTGTCCATCCTTCCAAGGATTGAGCGCCCCGACAAGCTTCATCGGATTGCCTGCCGCCAGACCGCTGGAAAGCGGGATGAGCAGCAGGCTAACGATTGCCAAAAGGGTGAGCAACCGCTTGAGACTAGTATACACATAAGTTTTCATCGCGATTCTCCGGCAACGAATAAGACTTGCATCGAGTGGATAGGATCAGTGATGGCAGACGTTCTACCAACAAGCCGTGATGCAAGGATGAGCGAATAGGAGATCTGTCTTTTGTATATTATAACAAAGTTGGTCTTATTTCTAAGTTAATTTCTCGCAAAATAATCATATAAAGTCGCCAGTGGTGGTCAGCTTTTTCTGCGGTTGTTAGAACGCAAGGATTTCTTGACAGCCGAGAAGCGCAGTCGCACGTGATCGGCGGTCCAGCGTCCAGAGGCGTCACACAGCGCCGGGCGCAGCATTTCGACGACATCGGAAATGAAAGCCCCCTGCTCGGCCGGCGGCAACGCGGCTGTGTATGGCTGGGCGAAAATCTCCAGCCAATCGTTTATATCTCCGGGTAAAGGGTTGGGGTGTGGGAACAGGTCGATGGTTTTCACCGCAAAGCCACCGGCTTCTAAATGCCGGCGGTATTCATCCGGGCGGGGGAAGAACCAGGAGCAGGGGACGACCATCCCCCGGGCATCAAGCGCTGCTTCGAGCGCAGCCCGGGTCGTGGCGACGTTGCCGTGCCCGCCGAACTCGCCGACGAATCGGCCGCTGGGCTTTAGGGCACGCCAGACGCTGTCAATGACCTGCGACGGGTTTCCATTACTTTACAATGGGCACCTGGCGGTCGAAGCCCACTGCTTCGTAGGCCCTGTGGGCGGGGTGACGTGTGGGATCTAGGCCGGTTTCCAAGAGATCTCAGGAGGCGTGCTCAATATGGATCATAGGGCGAAGAACGGCCCTCCGTGGCTGCGAATTAGAGACTGCTCGGTGAATTAAAGCAGGTGGAGCTACTTCTTAGTCCATGGGTGTTATTAACTGAAAGAAGTTGCCATCCGGGTCAGCCAGGGTGGCAATCCACCCTCCGCCGATTTCATAGGGCGCCTTGATGGCCACACCGCCAAGGGCCATGATTCTTTCAAACTCCTCTTTGACCTGCGTGGTCTCAAAATTGATCATCACCCGCCCTGGATCTTTGCTGGGACCTTTCATTTCGGAATGCTCCAAAACGCCAATGAACGTGGCGCCAACCTGCCAGCCATAGAAACCATTTTCGGTGTCTATCATGTCTGCCGGTTTGTCCAGGACTTTCTGGTAGAAGCTCGCTAACTCCTTGAGCTGCTGCGTTCCAATCATCACGGAATTTAGACTTAGCATTGTATTCATCCTTTCGACCAGATATAAGATAATACCGATATTAATAGCCTGGTAATTCTCCTATTATAATCAATAGACCTTGTCGGGGGGTGAATTCACTACCTTTATCGGATGAGTGGTCCCCGGGTATGAAAGCTTACCTCGAACGGCAGCCTGGGTGTATATCAAACGGCAGTAACGTACGGGTCATATCATCATCAGTATTCATCAGGCTAGAATCACATACCTTAATGTGTAAAGGAGGGTTCCAGGTCCTTTCGGCGGATTCTGTGGTTTCCGCGGTAGAAAATTTGAAAAAATCTGGAGCGTGTATATCAGTCGGTTATCGAAACTACTCAAGGCAGGGATGCCAACAATCCCTTGAATTCTTCCTCTGTGAAAGCGCGCAACGTCTGAGTGCTCACATTCCCCTGAGACCCAATTGCCAGCACTACGCTTGCAACCACCTGTGCGCTAGGCGCCTCGGTGATTACCACCATATCGTATTGACCCATGGTCAGGTACCACCCGAGCCATTTTCCACCCGCCGCTTCTACGGCTTTCCGGGCTGCTTGAATCCTGGCAGGACTCTCCTTAATATTGGCCGCCCCTTTCTCAGTGTATTTACCCAGAATGACATAGGTTTCCATCGCAAATCCTCCTCCGGCTAGTATCCTTCTTAGATTACGGTTGTGTACACGCTCCGATAAGATATTACCATAATCTTTGTTCGAATGCTCTAAATTATGCGGAATCTGTAAATAAATATCCGGATGATCCGGAGTCATCTGTATCGTTTCCATGTTAAGGTTATATCCACAAATCTGTACTTAAATACTTAAGGCCGGAATCGCTCAGCAATACAGCAATCGTTCTTCCTGTTTGAGTTGTTTTGAGCAATTGAACTGCAGCCGCAACATTTGCACCTGAAGAGAAGCCTGCGAATATTCCCTCTTCTCTCGCCAGCCGCCTTGCGAAATCCATCGTCTCTTCATCAGTGGCCTGAAGGTAGCCATCGATATGACTTTTATCGATCAAAGATAATTCCGTCATCGAATATCCACCGCCTTGAATGCGATGATTGGGGTTCGTCACCGGCTTGCCTGCCAGTATTGCTGCCTCGGCGGGCTCGACGATATAACATTTAATATTTGGATCATGTTTTTTAAACGCTGCGGCGCAGCCTCCGAATGAGCTGCCCGTCCCGGCAAAATCGCAGAACGCGTCGATTTTTCCTCCGGCTTGTCTCAGAATTTCCGGAGCGGTATGCAGGTAGTGTCCCCGCGCGCTGCTCTCCAGGTGAAACTGATCGGCACGAAAAGCGTTCCGTTCCTTCACGATCCGTTGGGTGGTTTCTTCGACCAGCGCCAAATCTCCACCGGAGACTTGCCCCGGCTTTGACCCGGGTAATTGATCAACCAGAATCACCTGCGCGCCGAAGGCTTTCATCATTCGTGCCCGCTCGGTCGAGTTACCTTTCGACATCACCGCCACAAACGGGTAGCCCTTTACCGCGCAAACGATGGAAAGGCCGGTGCCAGTGTTGCCGCTGGTCAACTCAACGACGGTTTGCCCTGGTTTGAGCCTACCATCCGTTTCAGCTTCCTCGATCATTTGTAATGCTATACGGTCTTTTTTAGAAAAGCCGGGGTTGAGATACTCTAGCTTGGCAAGGATGCGACCCTCCAGTCCGCGGGTGATGCGGGAGAGCTCAACGAGTGGGGTGTTGCCGATCGCGCCTAATACCGAATCGAGCAGGGCATCATGTCGAGAAGTGTTCATGTTATGCCTCCAATTTTTTCTCCTGCGTAGGAAGCTCCCCCAGAGCGTTATGGGGGAGTTTTTCTGTCAACAGCGGGTACTCTATAAATAAGACGAGAATCTGTATTGCTTTAATCCGATGGTTTTACCCGATCCTCAGAAAGGTTTCAGTACCATCAACGCAGCAATAACTACAATGATAATCTCCTCCGCATGGTGTGCCAGGTTGTTCTTTCGATCATCGAGAGCGGCGTTCAATTCCGGGGTGCGTCGCCCCTCCGCCAGCGCGGCTTGCAGGACAGTTTCGACTTTTTTGTTGTGCGGAACAAATACTGCCGGTATCAGCGCCAACATGATGATCAACAGGATATTGGATACCAGCAGCCAGTTTTGAGCCGCGCCTTGCAAAAAGCCAAAGAGTGGCCACTTCAACATCACAGCCAGGATTATCCCTGCGACGAGGATGAGGATGCTCCATGGTGCGACCAGCGTCCTGTCAATGCGGAGGGCTGCACGGGTAAGCGAGGCGACGGTGCTCACATCGTCGCTTCTCCTGGCGATGCCGCGCACCAGCTGTCGTGCAAACATCCCGCCGATTGTGAGGGCCACTGCCAGGATGTGGAAAAACTTGATGAGGAGATACCAATTCATTCTGCCTCCTGTAAAGTTATGCGAAGTTAAAAGATTGGCCACGCCGCTCAAGCTGGGCGGAATGAGGGTGCCGGCGATCCCGGCGACCGCAGCCAGGCGATCAGCGTGGCAATGAAGAAAATATCCACCACCAGGGCGGAAATGCCAAACGCAATGCGCCCCACAATTCCCACCTCGCCGTTGATACTCATTGGGCCGATCGAAGTTGACGAAGAATACACCTCGTTCGGTGCGAAGGCTGTCCAGTTGCACACCACCGTCACCAATGCCAGGGCCAGGAGAAACAGAAAGCTTCGCACCGCAGGCGGAGGCTGTTTTGGGAACCAAAGTAGAAGCCCGCCGAGTATAAGGCTGAGACCCAGCGAGATGATCACCAGGGGAGGCGCCAGGAAACGCCCTGTTTCATCGGTTGGGACGATCCCAATGAGCGCCCCAAGGATGAGCACACCCATGAGGAGCATGAGGCTGCCGAAAAGAATTGGGATCCATTTTGGGGCGTTGTTCATTAAGTGTGCGTTTTTATAGATAAAGGTTTCATCCAGGTGCGTTGCACTTTCAAAGTGCGACGTACCTGGGAGCCTCGGTCACGCGGTCATCCAGGCGGCTTGTCACGGGATACCCGTTCGACGATCTGCCGGATGCGTTTCAGGCGCGTCGCCTCGGTCTTTGCGCTGGCCAGCCAGTATAGAGCTTGCTTCTTTTGCGAGGCCGGAAGCT
>MGNS01000162.1:0-2148 GCA_001795165.1 Chloroflexi bacterium RBG_16_57_11 | reverse complement strand
GGCAGCCTCCCATTCGCCGTTTTCCTTGGCTTCCCGGACTTTAGCCATGCCGGCCTCGGTCAACTTACCCTGGGCGATCAGGCGCTCCACTCGCTGCAGGTTGGATACCGACCAAACGCTGCCGGGTTTGCGTGGCGTGAAGCGCAGGTAGTAGAATTCTCCGATGCTGCCTTTCATGAAGCTATCGATCCAGCCAAAACAGACCGCTTCTTCCACCGCCTCTTCCAGATAGACGCCCGGTCTGGAGGCGCGATTTTTCAAGATCACCAGCCAGGCTTCATTTTGCGTGGCGTGGTGTTGCTCGAGCCACAGGCGCCATTCGTCCCGGTTTTGAAAGCCTAAGGGTGGATTTTGTATCTGCATGTAAGGTTCGAGAATCTAACTGCCGGTTGTCTCAGCGACGTTGCTGCTTTCCGCAGGTGCAAGTTGTCAGGCGGCAGCAGTCACTCGGACCGATCGTAGCGACCTTCAATGGAAGGGAACCATTCCTTGCCGTCCGGTGAGACTTCTAGCGAGTAGTGATAGTGACCCAGGTGCGAAAAGTCCCAGGTGACGCGAGCATGTCCTTGAAGCGTGATGGCTGTCAAGCACAAGACTCGATCGACCAGGTCGCCCACGTATTCGGACGGGGGCAACCCGAATGAGTCGAACCAGTAGAGGATATAAGCTTTCTTCTCACGATCGTAGCGGAACACCCCGTGTCCCCTGAAGTTGACTTTGCCAGCGGTCTCTTGTTGGTAGTCCTGGATGACAGCGAAGCCGTCGAGAGCGAGGCGGTTGACAACCCGGCCGAAGGCGACCGCTCCGGAGGGCACGAAAGGTGATGGGTGAATCTTCTCCTGACCACTCCACGAGCCTTCGAGGATGTGCAGGGCTTGATCGGCGGGTGAGGGTGTTGGCATCTCCATTTTTCTTCCTCCGGGGGTTACAGAATGGACCGTACGCCCTAGTAATATGTCAAATTCTCGTCAGCTTTGGATGAGGTTAACGAGTTTTACTCGAAACTAAAGTCTTCCGGGCCATATGTCCGTACAATCTCGGACTCGCCATCCCCGATGATATCGCGGAAGCGCTTGCACCATTCAACAGCCTCCTCCAGCGAGCCCGTTTGGATTACCGCCCAGCCGCCCATCAGCTCTTTCAGCTCTATGAACGGCTCTTCGGTGACGGTGAATTTCCCGTTGATACGGCGCAGGCGGGTGGCCTTCGGCTCGAGCGCGCCGGTAGCCACCAGTATGCCGGCCTGGGCGGCTTCAGCGATGAACTTGCCCATCTCTTGCATCGTCTCCGGATCCGGGGGTGGGCCTTGCTCAGGGTTGAAATGAGGGTCGTAAACCATATATTGCATGATCGTTTCTCCTTTATCAATAAGAGTCAGGTTACCAATTTAAATGGTGTCTTTCGCCGTGTAACGCAAAATCAGCTGGGTTTCAGAGGCGACACCAACGACCTCGAAACCAACAGCACGGAAAACTGAGCTGAAATGGGCACTCCTCAAGCGCCAGAAGGTGAACCAGCAGCCGGAGCATGCGCTGAAGGGGCCAAAAAGGGCCTCGAGATCCGCCCAGCGTTCGACTGTGGCTGGGTAGACCTGGATTTCTAATGGCTCTGGCGAGGATTGGGTCAAATTAACACCTGTCAGGTTGCATCTCTTTCTAGCAGATCAGGATACCGGTTTCCTCCCGCTGACAAAAGCCAGGAACGCAGATCGTGTCGGCCCGGATGCAATCTCGACGAAACCTGCTGCCGCCAGCACAGCGGGAATATCGCGCACACTGGTGTGCATCATCCTATGACCCACCAAGGCGGTGGTGACATGGGCCAGGACGGGGTTGGCGGGCGGATTGAAATCGGCCAGGAAAAGGAGGCCACCGGGTTTCAACACCCGGAATATTTCTGCAAAGCCCTGGCGCTTTAAATCATCCGGAAGATGGTGGATCACAAGGCGGCTGACGACAACATCGAAGGTTGAATCTTGGTATTCGATCTTCTCAATCAGACAGACATTGAAGGAGATGTCGGCGCCTGCGTGCATCGCCTTTTTCCGGGCAACATCGACCATTTCTGTGGCCGCGTCTATTCCATACACCGAACCTGATGCGCCGGCGTATTTTTTTGCCGTCTGGGTCAGATTGCCGGTACCACAGC
>MGNS01000161.1:43018-53141 GCA_001795165.1 Chloroflexi bacterium RBG_16_57_11 | reverse complement strand
CGCAGCCGGATGATGGAGAAGATATCCGAAATTATTATCAACCTCTATGGGGAAAAATTATCAACGGCACTCATAACGCGCTTATCCGAACTCCTCTACCATTATAAAGAGCTATTATCAACAGTGCAGCCTTCCAGTCGTGACAGAAGGCTGGCCGAGCAAGACGTCATCCTAATCACTTATGGAGATCAAATCCAGGAACAAGGGTTCCATCCTTTGCATACTTTAGGCAATTTTTGCAAACAGTACCTGACTGGTTTGGTAAGCGGAATCCACATTTTGCCTTTTTATCCTTATTCATCAGATGATGGATTTTCAGTAATTAACTATAAGGAAGTGAATCCTCTATTGGGTAGTTGGGAGGAGGTCCGCGCGCTGGGGAAACAATTTCGGCTGGTGTTTGATGCTGTAATCAACCACGTATCTGTCTATCACGACTGGTTCAGGGGATTTACATCCGGCGATCCAGCATACCAGGATTACTTTATCACCGTAGATGACGATCCAAATCTGTCCCAGGTCGTCCGACCGCGGGCACTGCCACTCCTTACCACATTCGATACATCGAGAGGTCAGGTTAGAGTCTGGACAACCTTCAGCGCCGACCAGGTGGACTTGAATTATAAAAATCCACAAGTCTTACTAGAAATTCTGGATACGCTTTTGTATTACGTCAGCCAAGGAGCTGAGCTCATCCGCCTAGATGCGATTGCATACCTGTGGAAGGAGATTGGCACACCTTGCATCCATTTGCCCCAGACCCACCACATCATTCAACTAATCCGGGCGGTCTTAGACGAGGTCGCTCCGTGGGTGATGCTGATCACTGAGACGAATGTCCCCCACACTGACAACGTCTCTTATTTTGGGGATGGCCACAATGAGGCCCAAATGGTGTACAATTTTGCACTCCCGCCACTTGTGCTGGATGCTCTGAATACTGGAGACGCAGGCGTTCTATCAAAGTGGGCTAAAGGGTTAACCCTGCCATCCAAGCAGGTTACCTTTTTCAACTTCCTCGCTTCACACGATGGCATTGGACTCAACCCGGTACGTGGGATCTTACCAGATAACAGGATCGATAAGCTTGTTCAAAAAGCCCTGGATCATGGCGGTATCGTCTCAAATAAGCACAATCCGGATGGCAGCCAAAGCCCTTACGAACTCAACATCAACTATTTCGATATGCTGTGCAAACCTGGAGGTGCTACCTCCCTGGCAGAGCAGGTGGATCGTTTCATGGCAGCTCAAGCGATCATGCTGGCAATGATCGGTGTGCCGGGGATTTATTTCCACAGCCTGTTCGGCTCACGCGGCTGGCCGGAAGGAGTCAAGCAAACCGGACGCAGCCGGACGATCAACCGGCAGAAGCTTCAACGCTCTGAACTTGAGGCCGAATTATCCAATCCAGACTCTCGACCTGGAAAGGTTTATAACCGATACAGTAGACTACTACGCGCACGCGCCAGCAGCCATGCTTTTCATCCGTTTGGTGTTCAGCGCGTGATCCAACATTCTTCAGCCATCTTTGCCATCGAACGCATTTCACCGGATCATACCGCCAGAGTAGTGTGTATTCAAAATGTGTCCGGTCAGGGTCAAACGATCCTGCTGGACCAGGATCTTTTTGGCATCCACGGGCAGGCAAATCGGCGCCTGCGGGACCTGGTCAGCGAAAAATATATCCTCGAAGGTCGTCAAAACTATATAGCGATGGCACCCTACCAATCTCTGTGGCTGACCAACGAACTGGACAATTGAAAGGTATTATTCAGATGTTGGAAGGAATCGATTTACAGACATTTCAAGAAACCCTGGAAAAGGTATGGGCTATCATATGGCACCTAACCATCAAACAAATCACAGAATCGGTGTAATTACAACACGCATGCTGGGTACAGACGGCGTGTCCCTGGAAACCGATAAATGGGTAGAAGTCCTGCAGAGGATTGGGCATACATGTTTCTTTTTTACAAGCCAATCAGATAAACCCGCTGCTTATACTCACATTGTCCCACAAGCACATTTTCGCCATCCCGATGTGGAGAAAATTTATGTCGCAGCTTTTTCTGAACCCAAGCGCTCCCCTGATATTTCTGTATTGACACACAAGGTGAAAGATTATCTCAAAGACCAAATCACATGGTTTGTCAACAAGTTTCAGGTCGATATGCTGTTAGTGGAAAATGCACTGGCAATTCCGCTTAACATACCATTGGGATTGGCTTTGACTGAATTCATCGCAGAGACCGGCCTGCCAACGATTGCGCACCACCATGATTTCTTTTGGGAGCGCAAGCGCTTCTTAGTAAATTGCGTATGGGACTATCTGAATATGGCTTTCCCACCGCATCTGCCGTATATCCAGCACGTAGTGATAAATTCATCGGCTGCCAACCAGTTGAGCTTGCGCACGGGAATCTCCAGCACCCTCATTCCCAATGTGATGAATTTTGAGAACCCACCTCAACCGCCGGGAGAATACACTCAAGGTCTGCGACAAGACCTGGGAGTAGAACCTGACGAGTTTTTCTTCTTACAACCCACCCGAGTTGTGCAGCGCAAAGGGATCGAACATGCCATCGAATTCATACACCGATTGGGGGTAAAAGCGCGCCTTGTCATTTCCCATGCCACAGGTGACGAAGACCACACCTACGAGGACCACTTGCGGGAATTTGCCAGGCTGTTGGCAGTGCCGGTGAACTTTGTCTCAGATGTCATCCAACTCCAGCGGAATCGAACGATCGATGGACGGAAAATTTACGCTTTATGGGATGTCTATCCCCATGCAGACCTGATTACCTACCCATCAGATTTAGAGGGTTTCGGAAACACATTTTTGGAAGCGGTTTACTTCCGCCGGCCAATCTTGGTTAATAATTATTCGATCTATGCGGTTGACATCAAGCCCAAAGGGTTTCGAGTGATCGAGTTTGATGGCTATATAACAGAGGACACGCTGCAACACGCCCATCAAATCCTGGAAAATCCACAACTGGCGAAAGAGATGGCAGAGCACAACTATCGCCTGGGTAGACGTTACTATTCTTACTCGGTTTTGGGGCGCCGACTGCAAACCCTGCTGGCAGATTGCTTTGGCGAGGATGCATGAACACAGAGCTTACTTCAACCTACCTGAAGATGTTAAAAAATCGAATCAACTTGAAGAACATCCCCTTTAGCGACCGAGGATCGCGGCTTCTAGTTTTCCAAACCGATCACAAGCTCGGTGTGAGGCTTGCCGAGCGTTGGTTCAAGCGGGAAGGCCAGCTTTCGGGCTACCGGCAACGCCCACCCTTAATCGAAGAATGGTGTTTTACTGACGACTCTGGGCAGCCTCTGAAATGCGAGTTGGAGACTTACCCTCACTGTATCCAGTTACATACAACCGAGGGTACATTTTCTATCGCATTTCTGGACAGTGAAACGCTAATTGTCCGCTTACCACCCGGCCAATATGGAATGACATTTCGGGCAAACCTGGATCAGGCGCAGGCAGATCGCCGCGGCGGCATCTTAAGAGTGATCGGGGATATCCGCCGTAACATCGCATACACGACCAACGCCAAAATCACAAAGAATTTAATACAGCCAATTGAGCCGGATGCCCACGAGGTTCATATGTTACTGACCGCTGATGAAGAATGCGGCCTGATGTTGAATATCACACCTCGCCTCGGCTTCAATCGCCATATTCCCGATCCTACCCAGGCAATCGAGGCAGCCGCCAGACGCTGGCATGCCTGGTTCGCGGCGGCCCCGCCGGTGTTGGACAAGTTTCAGCAGCAGTATTACTATGCCTGGTGGGTGATGCGCGCCGGTTTGATATCCACACGCTTTTTTACCACCCGCGAAGCCATGACTCCCTCCAAGATTCATTATGTTGGCGTTTGGCAGTGGGATTCCTTCTTCCATTCACTCGCCTACAGGTATGTCGACCGACACCTGGCCCAAGATCAAATACGCATCCTGCTCGACCACCAGCGGGAGGATGGCATGATCCCGGATGCAGTTCATGACGAGGGGGTTGTCACCCACCTAAGTTCTCCTGTAGATGCTGATGTGACAAAGCCGCCATTGATTGCCTGGTCTGCATGGAAATTGTACGAGCATGAGCCGGATCGTGAGTTTTTAGAAGAAATTTACGAGCCGATTACTCGATCGAACGATTGGTGGTTCGAGAAGAACGATCTGGATCAAAATGGGTTGTGCGAATACCAGCACCCGTTTTCATCCGGTCTGGATGACAGCCCTCTCTGGGATGGAGGTATGCCAGTTGAATCGCCGGATTTAAATACCTACCTGTTTCTACAACAGGAATCCCTGGCAAAAATTGCGAGAGTGATTGGACTCAAAAATGACGCTAAAATGTGGGAACGGCGTGCTCAGGCGATGGCGAATAGGATCATAACCAAGATGTGGGATCCTGGTAACGGTCTGTTCTGGGCTAAACGAAATGGTCAACCGATCTACGTACGCACACCATTCAGCCTTTTCCCATTACTTATCGGTCGACTACCGTCGGAGATCGCTCAGGCCCTGATAAACCATCTTAACGACCCAAATGAATTTATGCCGCGTTACCCGGTCCCATCTGTAGCAATCAATGACCCTAATTACAACCCGGAGCAGATGTGGCGTGGCCCAACCTGGTTAAATGTCAATTACCTCCTGATCGAGGGATTACAGAAATCTGGTTATGCTGAACTGGCGGATAAACTCAGCCTACAGACGCTGGAATTGGTGAATGAACGCGAGGATATTTACGAGTATTATCACCCAGAGACGGGCATCAATCCGCCAAAAGCAGCTTCGATTTTCGGTTGGTCCTCGGCAATTTTTATCGACCTGGCGGTCCGCTCAAGTAAGCTGGCATGAAGATCGATCTCTTGCACTACTCTGCACCACCCATTGTCGGAGGCGTCGAAAGTGTCATCGGTCACCAGGCACGCTTGATGGCTGATGCCGGGCATCAGGTTCGTATCCTCGCAGGACGTGGCTCTCAAACAGATGCAAAGATCCCCTTTGTTCAGCTACCTCTGGTTGACTCGAAAAATCCACAGGTACAAGCAGTCAAACAAACTCTAGACAGGGGGATCGTCCCACCGGAGTTCTCCCTTTTGACTGATGACATATACAAACTGCTGCGGGTTACTTTAAAGGACACACAGGTCCTGATTGCCCATAATGTCTGCTCTCTGCACAAAAATTTACCGCTTACTGCCGCTATCCGGTTAATCGCAGCCTCACTCCAGGCGTTGCGCTTGATTTTATGGCACCATGATCTGGCCTGGACCTCTTCTCGCTATGTATCCGAGCTGCATACAGGTTTTCCCTGGGACCTATTACGGACGGATTGGACTCAGGCTCAACATGTGGTAGTCTCTGAGTTGCGGCAAAAGGAGCTGTCAGGGCTCACCGATATCCCAATCCAACAAATCAAGGTGATCCCAAATGGGATAGATATTGAAGAGTTCCTGGGTTTACAAGCGGAGACCTGGTCCATTATAGAACGCTTGAATCTGTTAGATGCTGCGCCGCTATTATTACTACCGGTTCGGATCACACAGCGAAAAAATATTGAACTAGCGCTGCGAACACTAAAAAAGCTGTCTGAATACCTTCCGAAATCCAAACTGGTAGTGACGGGTCCACTGGGTCCTCATAACCCAGCCAATATCAACTACTATGAGAGTTTAGTAAAACTGCGCAGGGAGCTTAATTTAGAAAGCAGTGCTCACTTTTTAGCTGAAATCGAAGCAGGTTACCTGCCAGACGCTGTCATAGCTCAACTCTACCGTCTGGGCGACGCTTTATTCCTGCCCAGCCGGGAGGAGGGCTTTGGCATACCTGTATTAGAGGCGGGGTTAGCAGGGATACCCATATTTTGCAGCAGTATCCCACCCTTACAAACGCTGGCAGGGGCGTTTGCGACTTACTTCGATCCTGATATCGAACCTGGTGAGCTTGCCAGGATGATCGGTGACCGATTACATGAAAATCCGGTCGCTCAACTGCGCATCAGGTTGCGACAAAGCTACTCCTGGAGTCAGATCTATCACCAGCACATCGAACCAATAGTGCTAGGACAAGAGGCATAGAATGACAACCCCAAAAGCATATCTTTCATCGCCATTCCGAAAAATATTGGTACCCCTTTTCTATGGCTGCGAGCAAGGAATGGCTTTAACGGCAGCGCGTCTATTGGTCGATCCTTCACGCATTTTGCTGATAGGCTTTGTAGGTGTCGAGGAAGGCAGGCACCTTAGCGCAGCAACCGATTACGTCCGAGCGTTGCGCAAACAAATTCGCGCCGCCTCACAGGAAAACGGAGGCCGGCTAAACACCAGGATACGAGTGGCGTACTCTGTGTGGGACGATCTTTTAGCAGTGGTGAACAAGGAACAGCCTGATTTGCTCGTCTTCGATTGGGAGTGTTTTGTTGATGGATTTGATCGAAAACCGGCATTTTTTCTCGAGGAAGCGCCATGTAATATAGCTGTGGTTAAAGGCCCTATTCAAACGCCTCTAAAAAGCATCTTGATACCGATGCGCGGAGGGCCGTATGCAGAGCTGGCATTGCGCATCGCACTGGAGATTTCCAGCCGCCACGCAACCAGGTTGACCGTTTTGCATGTACAGAAGAAGTCGATGACCGAGCAAGAAGATGCCCCTTTCAAAGGTCTTGCAAGAGTTATACAAAATCTGCCGGAGATCGAATGGCTGCAGGTGAAATCGGATTCTGCTGAGGAAACGATCCAGGCCGCGGGGGAGGGTTATGACCTCGTATTGATGGGTGTTTCTTCACAACCTCATGCCAGGCAACCCGCTGTAGGTCGAGTTGCGGAACAGCTCCTCCGAACAAGCCCGAGGGGAGTGATTGCAGTTAAGAGCGAACAAAGAATACCGGTTGAATTTGTCACCGAGGCTGTTGGTCATACCGCCATCTCCGTGCTGGTTGATAAATGGTTTGCAGAAAACACGTATCAAGCGGACGAATTCCAGGATTTGGAGACATTGCATGAACTCAAGCTGCAACAAGGTCTGACCATCAGTCTAGCTCTGCCGGCACTCAACGAAGAAGAAACAATCGGGAATGTCATCCAAATTGCAACGAGCGCTTTGATGACCCAAATACCCTTGGTGGATGAAATCATTGTCATAGATTCAAACTCATCTGACCGGACAAGGGAGATTGTCACAGAAATGGGCGTTCCGTTGCACATACATCAACAGACCTTATCCGAGTACGGCGCGAGGAGTGGAAAAGGGGAGGCTTTGTGGAAGAGTTTATACCTGACCAGCGGTGATATTGTGATATGGGTAGATACAGACATTGTAAATTTTCACCCACGTTTTGTTTTTGGCTTAATCGGTCCTCTGCTGATCGACCGGCGCCTGCAGTTTGTAAAAGGGTTTTACCGGCGTCCCATAAAGGTCGGTGATCGTTATCAAGCGGGTGGCGGAGGGCGTGTGACCGAACTAACTGCCAGACCCCTGCTCAACTTATTCTACCCGGAATTATCCGGGGTCATCCAGCCACTATCCGGTGAATATGGGGGTCGCAGAACCGCGCTTGAACAGCTCCCCTTTTTCTCCGGTTATGGAGTAGAAATTGGCCTACTGATCGATATATTCGAGTGCTTCGGGCTGGATAGTATCGCCCAGGTGGATCTCCTGGAGCGCATCCACCACAACCAGTCGCTAGAAGCACTCAGTAAGATGTCTTTTGCCATCATCCAGGCGGTTATTCAAAAATTAGACAGACGTCAAAAAAGCGGTATGCTGGAGGATGTTAATAAAACGATGAAACTGATCCGCTACGAGCTGGGACGGTATTTCCTGGAAGTAGAAGAAATTGCCGAAAAGGAGCGCCCTCCTATGAAATCCCTACCTGAATACCAGGAGCGTCGAAAAGCATGACCCATTTCCTGCTGATCCGGCATGGAGAAACGGATTGGAATGTTGAGGGTCGGTGGCAAGGACAGGCCGACCTGCCGCTTAACCAACGTGGCAGGCAACAGGCTATCGACATAGCGCACACCCTACGTTGTACCAACATTCATGCTATCTATTCCAGTGACTTACAGCGTGCCTGGCAAACGGCCCGGGAACTGGCGCGCATCCAAAAATTGCCGGTCCAACAAGACCCCCGCCTGCGCGAAATACATCAGGGAGAATGGCAGGGGCTACTTATTGCCGACATCAGATCCAGATATAAGCATGAATTCCAGCGCAGGAGCGATAACCCCTTGCAAGTGGCACCACCTGGTGGCGAGACCGCCTTAGAAGTGCAGGAGCGTGTTCTTAGTGCTGTGAGCGATATCGTGATAAAACATCCAGATGAGACGATCGCGATTGTATCCCACGGTTTCGTGATCGCAGTTGCTCGGGCATATTACATGAAAAAACCTATTGAAGAAGTCTGGGGATTGGTACCTGAAAACGGCACGATCATCGAGTTAGACGTGCACAGCCTGCCATGAATTGTGAGGTCTATCGGACTTCAATCGTGGCCTCGCGCTGCGGTCCGACGGAGACGTAGCGCACCGGCACACCTACCAGCTCTTCCACCTTGCGCACGTAAGCCTGAGCCTTGACCGGCAGGCCTGCAAAATTCCGTACTTCGTGGGAGTGTTGCTGCCAACCCGGTATTTCGATATACACCGGCTGGCATTCTTCCAGGTGATGGGCGTCCAGCTCCCAGTAATGCCACAGCCGGTCGCCGGTATCCGGGCGGAGATAACCCACACAGATTTTGACGTTCTCCAGGCTATCCAGCACATCCAGCTTGGTCAGGGCCAGGTCGGTGGCGCCATTCACCTGGGCGGTAAAGCGAACCAGCTCAGCGTCGAACCAGCCGCAGCGCCGCGCTCGCCCGGTTACCGTGCCGTACTCCTGCCCGGCTTTCTGAATGGCTTCACCAGTGGAGTCAGTCAGCTCGGTTGGCATTGGCCCGGCGCCCACGCGCGTGGTATAGGCCTTGACCACACCGACCACCTGCGTTATCCAGCGCGGTGCGATGCCCAGCCCGGCGCTGGCGCCGCCTGCCAGGGTGATCGAGGCGGTGCAGTAGGGATAAGTGCCCCAGTTGTTATCCAACAATGCTCCCTGTGCTCCCTCCAGGAGCAAGCGACCGTCTCGTCCCAAGGTCTCTTGGACCACCCCGAAAGGCTCGCGAACACACTCCTGGATCTGGGCGTAGAGTTTCCGGGTCTCCTGATACACCTGATCGAAATCTAACGGCGGCAAGCCAAACGCCTGGAAGATCGGGTTTTTAACAGAGAGCTGCAGGCGCAGCTTGTCCGCAAAGATCGCATCGTCTGCCAGGTCAAACAGGCGGATGCCGTTGTAACTGACCTTGTCGGCAAACACAGGTCCCATGCCGCGTTTGGTTGTTCCAGTGCGAGAGAGGCCCTTGGCCTGTTCGTAGATCGATTCAAGCATGGGATGATATGGCATGACCAGGTGGCAGCGGGGTGAAACCCACAATCGGTCACGCACAGCGATACCGCTCTGTTGGATTTGCTCCACTTCGCCGATCAGCGTCGCCAAATTGACCACAACCCCCGGCCCGATGACACATAAGGTGCCCGGGCTGGAAAAGCCATTGGGCGTCAGGCGTACTTTGAAGGTCCCGTATGAATTTACGACCGTGTGCCCGGCATTATCGCCGCCATTAAAGCGCGCCACGATCTCCGCTCCCGGGGAGAGCATATCCACGATCTTGCCTTTGGCTTCATCCCCCCATTGCAGTCCTACCACAGCCGTCACGCTCATTGCAACAATCCTCTTTTATTTTTTTATAGATTACCCCGCCGGGGTTAACTTCCGACCTGCCAGGTCCGCTTTAAACCGCGGATCGCGCTCCAGGGTCAAACGCAGACCCAGATTAAGGGGAATGCGCGGTTGATAGCCCAGCTTTTCACGCGCCAGGCTCAGGTCCGCGCGCATGCGCGAAACGCCCGGGTCATTGCGCGGGTTGACGATGGCCTCCACCTTCATTCCGGCCACTTCCATGATCAAGCGGATCAGATCCCGGATACTGGTTTCGGTTCCGCTGCCCACATTGATCACCAGGTGATTGATACCCGGCGCCGTCGCAGCCGAGATCATGGCG
>MGNS01000161.1:40720-42812 GCA_001795165.1 Chloroflexi bacterium RBG_16_57_11 | reverse complement strand
TGGAGACCGCATACGGAGAGCGAGGGTTGGGTGTGGCGCTTTCCCGGAGTGGCTGAGCGCCCTGATCGCCATACACCGCGCCAGAAGAGATGAACACCACCCGCCGCACCCCCACATCGCGCATCGCCTCCATCAGGCTAACCGTCCCGCCGACATTGGTGGCGTTGTATTCACGCGGGTAAAGCACCGATTCGGACACCGAAACGCGCGCCGCAAGATGGTAAACGCAATCCACATCCTGTAACAGCGTCCAAAGCTTGGGCCTGTCGTTGACATCCCCACGAGTGAACAAAACATTTGGAGAGAGCGCCTCGGGGTTGCCTGCGGAAAGGTCATCCAGCCCCCGCACCTGATGTCCTTCGCGAACCAGATAGTTCGCCAGGCTCGAACCGAGAAACCCGGCTACGCCGGTGATTAAGAAATTCATCGATGCTTTCCTTAACTGGGATATGCGCTTACAGAGCGCCGGCCTTCAGTTGAAATTATAGCATGTGAGAAGGGGATCGATGAATCAATACTCATATTCATCACAGTCATGCCATCTGGAGCGCCGGGTGGTTATGGTAAAATTTTTGCCTGTGCGAGGTTTCATAAGAAAGGCCAAGCCTATCCTTCGCCGCCTGCTGGCGCTGGCGGCGATTTTCCTGTTAATCCTGGCCGGGCTGGGAGCCAGCCAGCCCACGACGCCACAAACCATCAGCCAAAAAGTTCAGGTGTTCACCCAGGGTGTCGAATTCGACTTTGTTCGTTGGACGCTGGATGCCCTGCGCTTGAAGCTGCTTGATTTCTCGTTGGGCGCAAGTAAATATTTGATCCCCCAAGAGCGCAAGCAACTGGTTCTATCCTATCTCGAGCTCGTCCGGCAAATCAAAGCCCTGGAAATCGACGAGCGGCAGATCTATGCCGATCCATCCGTGGCCGATCCTCTGGCCGAAGCCATGCCCACGCATCGAAAACTGGAAGCGCTCTACAACGAACGGGCCCGTATCGCGCCAATGGCAGAGGCCATTCTGGAAAGCCAGGTCAACACCATTGCCAACGACCTGGGGCTGGACCTCGGCGGGCAGGCCATCCCACCTGTGTTATATCACAGCACGCCCCTGCCTCTGCTGCTGGTGGTCAGCCCGCGCGACGTCATCCGGCGCGAAGCGGACGTTTCCCTGGTGCCTGAGCTAACCGTGGGGCAGCAGGTGAATCTGGAAGAACAGGTCGATCAAGCGCTGGACGTCTCTTCACTGGTGGTGCCCATCGGCGGGGTTGGCGCGTACCCGACAATGGTGAACGAGACCAGCAATCTCGAATGGCTGTCCGAAGTAGTCGCCCATGAATGGATCCATAACTTCCTTACCATACGCCCTCTGGGCATGAACTACCTTAAGAGTCCTGAGCTGCGGACGATGAACGAAACGGCGGCCTCGATTGCCGGAAAGGAAATTGGCCGGTCCATATTGGAGAAATATTACCCGGAAATGGTTCCTCCGCCTGCGCCGGCCAGCCCGGCAAGCCCGACACCGGCGGCAGAGCCGCCTGCTTTCGACTTCAACACAGAGATGCACACCACCCGGGTGAACGTAGACCAGTTGCTGGCTGAAGGCAAAATCGATGAAGCTGAGGCGTATATGGAACAGCGCCGCCAGTATTTTTGGGAGAACGGCTACAGCATTCGTAAGCTCAACCAGGCCTACTTTGCTTTTTATGGCGCGTATGCCGACGAGCCATTGGGCCCGGCTGGTGAAGACCCGGTAGGGGCTGCGGTGCGCGCTCTGCGGGCGAAAAGCCCATCTCTAGCGCAATTTCTGTTTACCATTTCACAAATGACATCCTTCGAGCAACTTAAACAGGCTGTCGAGGATACAGGATAATGCGTTTATATGGGTCATACCCGTCCTGGCGGCTTAACTGTTACAATTGTCCTGGGATTCGGACCTGCCTATGTCGATCAAGACGCTGATCATGTTCTTTTTGCTGGCCCTGGCGCTGGTGGCCTGCGGCCAGTCGACACCTGCTCCGCCGGTGCAGACGCCGGCGACCCCCACCTCTGCACTCGCCACGATTGCGGCTCCTCGCGAGCCGGGTTGTTCGGTCGTCACCC
>MGNS01000161.1:33737-40688 GCA_001795165.1 Chloroflexi bacterium RBG_16_57_11 | reverse complement strand
CTGATACCCGAAGTCAGCCAAAACGATTGGGCACTGGGGTCGCCAGACGCACCGCTAACCATCATCGCATACAGCGATTTTCAATGCCCGGGCTGTGCATATGTCGCACCGGTGCTGGAACAATTGTACGAGAAGTACCCCGAGAAGGTGCGCGTTGTCTTCCGTCACTATCCGCTCATCGTGGTATACGATAAGGCCGCGCTGGCAGCACAGGCAGCCGAGGCCGCCGGGCTGCAAGACCGCTTCTGGGAAATGCACGACCTGCTCTTCGCACGGCAGCAGGAATGGGCAGGAAAATCTCCGAAAGAATTCCAAACCTGGCTGGTTCAACGCGCCAAAGATCTCAAGCTAGACCAGGCGCAGTTTGAGGCGGATCTGAACAGCCGGGAGCTGGTTGACCGGGTGCAAAAGGCGTATGAGCAAAACTACGCCTTGCGCATGCCAGGCGCTCCATACTTGCTGATCAACGGCGAGCCATACAGCGGGCCGCTCACCCTGGGCGATCTGGATGCTGTTGTGGGGCTCACCCTGTTGGAGGAAAGGCAGTTCGACGATTGCCCACCGATCACGATCGACCCTGGCAAGCAATACCTGGCGGTGCTGCAGACGGAAAAGGGCGATATCACCCTGGATCTGTTCCCAGACAAAGCCCCACTGGCGGTGAACAACTTCGTTTTCCTGGCGCACCAGGGTTGGTATGACGGCGTCACCTTCCACCGTGTGCTCCCGGGTTTCATGGCTCAGTCCGGAGACCCCACAGGCACCGGTTACGGCGGCCCTGGATATGCGTTCGACAACGAAATCACCGACCTGAAGTTTGACAGCCCGGGGGTCGTGGGCATGGCCAATGCAGGCCCCGGCTCGAACGGTAGTCAATTTTTCATCACATATGCCGCGGCTCCGCATCTGGACGGCGGGTTCACGATCTTCGGTCGCCTGATCTCGGGTATAGACGTGTTACAAAAGCTGACCCCGCGTGATCCATCCCAGCCGGTGGAGCTGCCACCCGGCGATAAGATCGTCCACGTGACCATTATCGAGAAGTAACCATGACAAATCCAGATCAAGCAGTTGGGAAGATGGCGTCCAATCCCGCTGTCCACGTGCCTTCTCTGTTTCAGGGTGTGTTGTGCGCCCTGGCGCTCCTTTTCCTGTGGAGCGGAGCGCTGGCAACGATCCTCATGGGGATTGCCACCGCAATATTTCAAGATCCAACGATGGGCGATCCGTTATCGATGTTTTTATTGTCAGCCCTGCTGTTCGGGTGCGGTGCGTTATTACTTCCATCGATTTATTATGGTTTTTATCGTGCTTTCAGTCGGCCGACAGTCGACACGCTTCCCTGGTTGCGCCGAACGCATCCAGCGCTATGGATCTTCGCTTTTCCGATCATCCTTGCCATCGGTTATGGGGTGGGGCAGCTGCCAGTCCTGTCATGGATCGTGTTGCCGCCGCTAAACTTACTGGCTGTTGGCATCCCGGTTGGCTGGATGTTGTTCCTGGCAGTGCGCAACCTGCCATTGGGTAGCTCGCAGCGCCTGTGGGGGGTGTTTGACAGCGGTCTGGTATTGGCGCCGGCGCTGATCACGTTCTTCGAGTTGCTGGCGGCAATGGCTTTCTTGCTGCCTGTCGCAATGTACATCGCCAGCCAGCCGGAGCTGATGGGCAAGATCATGTCCCTGGCTGAGACGATCCAGGAAGCGCCCCCTACTCCGGAGATTCTGCTTCAGGAATTTGGGCCCTACCTGGCCCGTCCGGAGGTGCTCTTCGGCGTTCTGATCTTTGGGGCAGTGATTGTGCCGCTGATCGAGGAGCTGATCAAGCCGATGGGCGTCTGGCTGTTAGCCAAACGGCGTCTACGACCGGCAGCAGGCTTTGCTGCCGGGGCTTTAAGCGGCGCAGGTTACGCGCTGTTCGAAAGCCTGGCCCTGACCAGCGGTGGGCAGGAATGGCCTGTGTTGATGGTCGCACGCGTTGGGACCGCCTCCGTGCACATCCTGACCACTGCGATCACGGGTTGGGCGTTGGTCCAGGCATGGACACGGCGCCGGTATCTGCTCCTTGGACTTTGCTTTCTGACCTCGGTGGCTATTCACGGACTGTGGAATGGGTTGACGATATATTCCGCCTTCAAATCGCTGGCAGAGATGCGAAACCTGCCATCCGAGGTGCCAACTGCCACCGGTCTGTCTATGGTTGCGCCGACCAGCCTGGTCATCCTGGGGATAGCGTCTCTAGGCTTGCTGATTTTTTTCAACCGTGTGCTGGCCGCCGGGAATGCAACCAGCGTGGCTCCACCGAACACCAGCACGACCGCGGAAGCGCCTCGAGAAAGCGTGCTATAATTGCGGCTTACCTTGTCAATGGCGTCAACCATAGCAACCGACTTGTATCGATGGAGAATCTCTTTACATGCTTGAGTGGATCCAGTATCTGATTGACCTGTTTCTGCACCTGGATGAGCATTTAAGTGTAATTATCCAAACCTATGGCATCTGGACGTACGCGATCTTATTTGCTGTCATCTTCATGGAGACCGGGCTGGTGGTGACGCCCTTCCTGCCAGGAGATTCGCTTCTCTTCGCCGCCGGCACATTTGCGTCTCCCGCGCTGGCACAGCCGGGTCAGGAGCCTCCGCTTAATATCTGGCTCTTGTGGGGTTTGCTTTGCTTCGCGGCGGTGCTGGGCGATACGGTCAACTATTGGATTGGTCATTATATTGGCCCGCGCGCCTTCAGCGGCGAAGTTCGCTTCTTGAAGAAAGAATATCTGGATCGCACCCACGAATTCTACGAGCGCTATGGCGGCAAAACGATCGTTCTGGCGCGCTTCGTGCCAATCATCCGCACTTTTGCGCCCTTCGTCGCCGGGGTCGGCGAGATGACTTACAGTCACTTCATCACATATAACCTGGTCGGGGGTATTCTATGGGTGACGCTGTTTACCTGGGGCGGCTACTTCTTTGGGAACCTGCCCTTTGTGCAAGAGAACTTCACCTTCGTCGTCGTTGCGATCATCATTCTCTCGGTGCTGCCCGCCGTGTACGAGGTGATTAAAGCGCGTACCCGCCCAATAAATAAGGCTGAGGCTTAATCGCCGACCGCAAACGCCACAGCCACCGCCGTCTCCTGACTGTGGCTCAGGCTGATCGACCAATGGACCAGCCCCAGGTCCGCCGAAAGCTGGGCCGCTGCGCCATGAAGGCTCAACAGCGGCTGGCGCGCCGAACCACGCCGGATCTCGATCTCTCGCCAGCTCACCGGACCAATTCCGGTCCCTAAAGCTTTGGCGACCGCTTCCTTGGCGGCAAAGCGCGCTGCCAAAGAAGCCGGATGATTCCCGGCCTCCTCCAGCTCAGCTGTGGTAAAGACGCGCTCGAGGAGACGATTGCCATGCCGGCTGAGGGCAGATTCAAAGCGCTCGATTTCGACCAGGTCAACGCCAGAAGCAATTTTCACTGAAAATGCCTTCCAAAAGTCGGTTTGTCTAGGGTCCGGCAACCGCAATCGCCAGCCGGTCTGGATCCAGGTAGTGGCGCGCCGCCTGAAGCACCTGTTCTTGGGTGATCGAGCGCACCATATCGGGATAGCGACGGTAGAAATCCAGGCCAAGCCCGTAACGCTCCAGGTTCAGCAGTGCCGATGCTACACCAACATTCGACTCCAATGATATCGGCAGACGTCCGATGTAGTTAGCCTGGCTGTCCAGCAGCTCATCCTCTGTCACTGGCTCCTGGGCGAAGCGCCGGATTTCCTGGCAGATTAGCTCGATCGCCGGGTCGATTGTCTGTGGATCCACGCCAGCGGACACCTGCCATGCTCCGGGCCCCTGGCCTCCTCCCAGGCTACTGGCAGCGTAGTACGCCAGACCAGCAATCTCTCGCACGGCTTTTCCGACCCGCCCCATCATAGCAAACTGTCCCAGGATGTTGTTCCCCAGGGAGGCGGCCAGGAAATCGGGCGCAGTTCGGGGTGGGCCGGCTCTACCGATCACGACATCAGCCTGAGACTTTCCCGGGATGTCAACTCGCCGGGAGGTCTTCATCGACAAGGGCTCCAGCGGCGGCAAATGCATGGGATCCGGCTGCAGGGGGTTTTGCCATGCTCCCAGATATTTATGAACCAGCTCGACTGCTTTTTCCGGAGGAATGCCACCCACGATTGCGATGGTCATGCCTCGCGGACCGAAATAGCTGTGATGGAAATTCACCAGGTCTTCACGCTGGATAGCCTGGATGGTTTCCGTGTAACCGTCATCCGGTCGAGCGTAGGGGTGACCGGCATAGACGATTTGGTCGAATGCCAACCCGGCCATCTCACCGGTATCCTGCGCGCGCAAGGCCAGGCCGGTGAGCAACTGGGCGCGCAAACGCTCGACCTGCTCCGGCGGGAACAGCGGCTGGCACAATGCCTCAGCCAGTAGAGCAAGCACCACTTCAAGATCCTCAGCCAGGGCTTTGCCGCCGAAGAAGGTCGTATGCGTCCCGCTTCCAATGCTCAGGCTGGCGCCAACCGTCTCAAGAGAATCATAAATCTGGTGGAAGTTATGCTCCTGAGTGCCACGCATCAGGGTCGAGGCTGTGAAATCCGCCAACCCCAATTTCTCATCCGGATCGAGCAAAGCGCCCACCTGTAAATAGCCGCTGATGGCAACCGAAGCGCTGTTGTAATCTGCCCGGCTCAGGACGATGACGCCATTTGGTAACTCGATGCGGGTGATATCCTCCGGACCCGGCAGATGCAGGCTGAAATCCGCAGTCAGATTAACCGCCATCGGTTGAAGCCTCATCCGCTTGTTCTGTCATCTCACCATCCGGCAGATACACCCCCAGAACACGGTTGTGAGGCTGAAGGTATGTTTGAGCGACCCGTTGCAAGTCGTCTGGAGTGACAGATTCCAGCCGCTCCAAGAAGCTGGTGTACCATTCATAAGAAGCAAACATTTCCGAAAAGCCCAGCCAAAAACCCTGGTTAGTAATCCGTTCACTGCCATAAGCCATCAGAGCTCGCGCCTGTTTGACCGCTCTCGTCAGATCATCTGCGGTTGGCGGCGCCTGCTGTAAACGATTGATCTCCCCATCCAGGGCCGTGATGACCTCATCGGGGCTGCTATTTGGATGTACGATTGCGATAATCGTATAGAGAAATGGATCGATGGTAGCCTGCAAACCACCGAAGACGCTGATTGCGCGCTCTCGCTCAACCAATGTGCGATACAAGCGGGAAGTCTTGTTCGAGATGGATTCGCCAAACAAGTTCAGATTGCCGGGCCCGCTCAGCAGGCTATCTAACGCCATCAGCGGCATAAAATCGGCCTGCTCGGCGGGCGGGGCATGATACGAGACCTGAACAAAGATGGTCTCGCCGGGCCCTTCAACCTTGACCCGGCGCGCTTCGTGCTGAGGAGGCTCGGTGTGCGTCTGGCGCGGCGGCCTATCGCCGGGTGGAATCGACTCGTAAGCCTGGCGCACGCGCTCTACCATACTCGGGGTCTCGAAATCACCTGCGATAGCCAATACCGCGTTGCTGGGCACATAATAAGCCTGATAATGTCCAAGCAGGTCTTCGCGCTGCATGGTCTGCAAATCAGCCAGCTCGCCGATCACCTCATGCTGATAGCTGTGTACGCGGAACGCCGCCGCCTGGACTGCCTCCCCCAGTCGGAACAACGGCTCATTCTCGTTGCCCTGGCGCTCAGAAATGATCACCGTGCGCTCTGAAGCCAGCTCGTCCGGCGCAAACAGGCTGTTGGCCATGCGATCGGCTTCCAGTCGTAAAGCCAGGTCTATTTTATCCGCCGGCAAGGTCTCAAAGTAGGTGGTCCAATCCAGGTGCGTGAGGGCATTCCAAAAGCCGCCTTCTCGGGATATCGCCCGGTCCAGCGACCCGGCGGGGAATTGTGGCGTACCCTTGAACTGCATGTGTTCTACCCAATGCGAAATCCCCGTAATCCCGGGGACTTCATCCCGTGAGCCCACCCGGTACCAGATCCAATGACTGATCAAGGGTGCTGTATGGATTTCCTTGAGCAAGACCAGCAAGCCGTTCGAAAGGGGAAGCCGGGTGATCGGGGAGGCAGCTAAAGCCATGGATGGGCGCAATCTATTTACACCCTGAGGCGGCAAAAGGTGCTATCAAAGTTTTTCATCTCCTCAGTGGATCTGGAGCTCACAGGCCTGATGCCTGACTATAGCATACTATACGGAATTTTGCTACTATAACGTCAGGCTGAAAAAGGATTTCTACCACCAAGAACTGGAAGGCTCTAGGCAATGGAAAAATTTTTTATGGAAGATTTTACTTGCCAGGGCAAGAAGATCGTCACTTGTACAAATCATTTCAAGCCTTTATAATGACAACCGTTGGCCTGGGTAATCGGCGAAAAAATTTTGACTGAATAAATTTTTTGAAGGAGGGCTCGATGACGAGCGTAAGCAACCAACATCTGGTGGCAATCGTGGGGGCCGGACCGGCAGGGATCTACGCTTCCCGGGTGCTTGCTGCGGAGGGCGTGCATGTTGTCCTGCTCAATCGCGATATCAAATGGGGCGGCCTGGCTGAATATGGCATTTATTACGACAAATACAAGATGAAGGACGGCCTACGCAAGCAGTTTCACATCATCCTGAAATGCCCGGATATCCATTATCTGGGCAATGTCACCGTGGGGCAGAACGCCGACCTTACGCTGGAAGAACTGCGCCAAATGGGTTTCCATGCGATATTAGTGACCGCTGGAGCCCAGGGGACCAAATGGCTGGGGCTTCCCGGCGAGAACCTGCAGGGCGTTTATCATGCCAAAGATATCGTGTATCACTATAACAAGCTACCGCCTTACAGCACGCAGGATTTCCGGGTGCATGGCCGTGTAGCGCTGGTGGGTGTGGGCAACGTGATGATGGATATCGCCCATTGGGCAGTGCGTGACCTGAAAGTGGATGAGGTGATCGCG
>MGNS01000161.1:18057-33718 GCA_001795165.1 Chloroflexi bacterium RBG_16_57_11 | reverse complement strand
CGGAAGTGAAATTCACTAAAAAAGAGATGGAATATGTGATCGGCAACCTGGATGTGCCAGCGCTGGATGCCGAGCTGAGGCGCTGCACCCCCTTCATGCAAGAGGTGGGGCAAGATGTGCAGGCGGCCAGGGAGTACATCCTGTCCGCGCTGCCAAAAGCGATGGAACCCATCTCGGCGACCCGCTTACGCTTCGATTTCCTGGCTTCACCAACCAGGATGGTCGGAAACGAACAAGGCCAGGTGACGGGACTAGAAGTGGAAGACACCAAGCTGGTGCTTAAGGGGGACGACACCAAAGCGGTCGGCCTGGGCGTGCGGCGCATCCTGAATGTGGATACCGTTATCTTCTGCATCGGCGATAAAGTGGACGAAAGCTTTGGCCTGCCGGTCAAGTGGAATGAGTTCGTCAAAAGCCCAAACCCCTGCTATCCGATCGATGGCGCATCGTTTGAGGCCTACGATCCAGTTGAAAACCGGCCCCTGGAGGGTATCTTTGTAGCCGGCTGGTCCCGCGAGGCCAGCAGCGGTCTGGTCGGTGTGGCGAGAAAAGACGGCGAAAATGGCGCCAGAGCTATTCTGCAATATCTCAGAGCCTTACCGGCAACCGGAATAAACGAACTGGGTATCATGGATCAACTGGTGCAAAAACTTACGGAAAAAGGGAAACGACTGATCTGGAAAGAGGATGTCGCTCTGCTGGAGGCAGCCGAGCAGGCGCAGGCACAGAACCTTGGTATGGAGGAATACAAGCTGAAGACCAATGAGGAAATGCTGGCTGTGGTTAGTTAACTCGGGCAAAACCGTGCAAGACCATTAGAGTGATCAAGCCTGGCGTTCAAATTTCTTCTTTGGGTAGGGGATCATCAGGAGAAAACCAATGATCATGAAAATCTCACCGATCATCACACCCAACGCCTGCCATTGCCCGAAATAAGGGGTGGACGGGAATGGCTGGCTGCCAAAGCCGAATACATCGGCCATACCGGAGGCGACAACCACCACATAGCCGGTTGCGACTGTGCGGTAGCCAATATCCGCGGCAATCGTTTTTTCCTGACCTCCCCACAGGGCAGTCAAGGTTAAATAGCCGCCCAGGCAAATAACCGCCAGGCCAACCAGGAATACTGCGATTTGGACAAAACCCACTACCGGGCTGCGATCCAAACCGAATAATCCCGGGTTTAACCCCAGGACAAAAATGACCAGCCCAAGCACGGAAATCGCCAGTCGAAGGCCCAGGCGTGCATCCAGGTTTTTCTTTTGGGTAAGATCATCGTCCATCGGTACACTTCACTCAAATCGTTCCGGTGTTGATCAATGACAGATCGGTCCAGGCACCTGGGTCTAAACCTACGGTAAAATGCGCTTCAACAAACCAATCCAGTTCTCACCCAACACGGAAATGATCTCCTCGTCAGGATAACCCTTCTCCATCAACAAGGGGGCCAGCTTGGATAAGTCCGCAATCGAGTTGATTTCCGACGGAACGGATTGCCAGCCAAAACCTCCATCGAAGTCCGTGCCCAGCCCAACATGGCGTGCATCGCCGGCCTTCTGGCAAATATAATCAATTTGAGCCACCACCCACTCCAGGCTTACCTCCTCACGGCGGTCGCCAATCCGCCAGCCCGGCTTCAGGAACTGGTTAAACGGCACGATACCGATAATCCCATCGCGCTCCAGGATACCGTCGATCACCCGATCAGAAAGATGGCGGTTGTCCGAGTGGTCTTTCAGCAATGCCAGAGCATTACTATGCGATGCAAGGAGTGCACCAGGATAGATATCCAGCGCCTGTAAGACAGCCTGCTCGTCCATGTGGGTCAAGTCCAGGCCAAAACCCAGGTCGCCCATGTGCTCTAGCAAGGCCATGCCTTTGGGGGATAACGGTCCGGGCTCGCGTGTACCACCGCAGAACTGGTTACCACTCCAGGCCGGACCGATGAGGCGCACACCATGTTGCCACCAGGCCTCCAGCTCGCCTGGATCTCTGACACATTCTGCCCCTTCCATCGAAACCACCAGCCCGACCGGCGACGCGCTGTGCCCTACAGCATCTTCCTGCCCGGTACCTTCGCCATTTCGACCTCGCCAGACTGCCAACACCCGCTCCAGATCTGAGCGGGTCGTTACCAGCGCGAACATATCCGGGTGATCATTGATCAAACGCTTATAAACGTCCAATTGGGTGCGGTACAGGCGCGCGGCCTGGATCGAGTCGGCATAGCACAGCCCGTGCTCCCAGGAGCCAACGCAATGTCGCACCGGGGTAGCAAATAAGCTGGCAAACACCAGTCCCACACAGCCCTTCTGATATTCAGGCCAACCTAACAAGGCGTCGCCATTTACGATCGGGGCTAATCCACCCGCTTCGATGCGCCGCGTCTCGGCAACCGAGTGAGTGTAATCCCGGCCAAACGATAGCATATTCCAGGCCAGGTCCTGGTGTGCGTCGACAATCAGCATGGCTGCTCCTGAGCCAGCAACTGGCGGGCAATCTGGCGATCGATCTTCCCCATCGGAAAGCCAGGCAGTTCAGCAGGCGCAACCCAGCGCAAGTCGTTCACTTGCCGCGGCAGAGGGGCAATCCTGTTGTGTAGCGTGCAGCGAAACGCATGCAGAGTGACCCGAAAATGCGTATACGCATGCCGGTAAACACCCATGCAATCCTGAACGTTGACCCTGACGCCGAGCTCCTCACAAATTTCCCGTTGCAAACAATCCGCCAGGTTTTCCCCGGGCTGAAGCTTGCCGTCTGGAAATTCCCACAGCCCGCCCAACAGCCCATTCAGTGGTCGCTGGGTGATCAGGACCTGGCGGTCGCGACAGATGACCGCGGCGGTGACGACATAATGTGGGGTAGCCGGCTTCTTTTGAAGGACCGGACGCTGATCCTGAATTCCCAGGGCCTGCGCCTGGCATACCCGGCTAACCGGACATTCGGGGCAGGTGGGGGCGCTCGGTGTGCAGATGGTAGCCCCCAGATCCATTAACGCCTGGTTGTAATCGCCTGCCTGCCCGGGTGGAAGGTGCCCGGCAGCCAATTCCCACAATCGGCGCTCGCCCGCTGGAGAGCGAGCCGGCTCAACCAGATTGAAAACCCGCGCCAGCACGCGCCGAATATTGCCATCCAACGCCGGTGCATCCTCCCCAAAAGCCAGGGAGGCGATCGCCCCGGCGGTATAACGGCCAATACCGGGCAGCCTGGCAAGGGCTCTGGGATCGCCCGGCAGCTCACCGTCCATTTCTTGAAGCACGATCTGTGCAGCGCGATGCAGATTACGGGCGCGGCTGTAATATCCCAACCCCTCCCAGGCAGAGAGAACCTCTTGCTGCGAGGCTCGAGCCAATGCGGCCAGATCGGGAAAGCGCTTCATCCAGCGCTCATAATACGGGACCACCGTCTCGACGCGTGTTTGCTGCAGCATAACTTCTGATACCCACACGGCATAGGGATTGGTATCCCCGCGCCAGGGCAGAACGCGGGCATGCTGCGCATACCATGCGAGCAGGTTAACAGTAAATTGGGATGACTTCACATCTGGAATCCGCTGCGAGCCTGGACGATCTTGAACTTGAAATTCTCGACGTAGTCTAATAGACGCTGAGTCAGCTCGCCCCATTCCGAGGAGTTCAGGATATTTTCCAGCGCGCCGACATTCGGCATTTGCATGGCTGCCAGTATTTGCGGCTGGCTGCCATACATCGTGTACCAGGCGTCGCTTGGCTCCATCCCCAGGCGCTGCACCCCGGGGATGAAATCGCGCACCACGAATTCGAAATACTCCTGCTCTCGGCCGGGTAAGATGTCCCACGTCATCAACAGTTTTACAGCCACGTTTTACGCTCCTACCAAACGGTCTTTATGATCGCTCGCAGCTCAGTACGACCACACGAGTATCCTCTGGTACATTGCTGATGGAAAGCTTAAGCGAAGGCTGCGGCTCAGCGCTGGCAACCCCCATTTCCTTAAGGAACTTGCTCAGAGGGCTGAGCTTTAACGCGCTGCCTGGGACGTTGTAGTGCATCGGGATGACAATACCTGGCTCGAGTACGCTGATCACTTCTACCGCTTTGGCAGAAGACAGCCCGCCGCCCCCGCCCACCGGCACCAATGCCACATGTACATTGCCCAACGCTTCGATCTCCGCCTGGCTGGGGACGCGACTTAAATCGCCCAAATGGGCCACCGTCAGACCGTTAAAATCGAAGGTATATAACGTATTGCGTGGCTCATCCGGTGTGCGCTTGGAGACGCCGTTAGTCTGAACGCCGGTGATGAAAACGCCGCCAATCTCGAACTCTCCGGGGCCAGTGATGACATGGCTCTTTCCCTTCACTCCAGCGGCGTTGTTATGCCCTGGAGCGTCGTGGCTGATGGTTACGATATCAGCCTTCAATTTCAGGGGCTCGAAGCCGGTAATGCGATGATCATATGGATCGGTGACGACGCTGGCCATGCCGCGCTCGGTCAACCGGAAACATGAAAGTCCAAACCAGGTTATTTCCATCCACACTCCTCAATGACGGTTTAGATTATACATCATTCTTTGCCCTGATCAGTTTTGACAAACAGAGTCGCCTTTCTTGGTTTTAAAGAAAAGCGTGCGGTCGCATTGCATTGGAGGTAAACTTAGACCATGTACAATACTATGGTTCGGCCAGGCGAACAAAGGAGAAGTGAAGATTCCACCCGGTCAGACTGCAAAAATGCTGGCGGAACGTTTCCAGATGGATAAAGACAAGAAGGTTATGGAGTCCAGTTGAGCGATTACCTCCTGGGGCTACAACCCAGCCTGACGGCAGGCGCTGAGTTATCCGAGACCAGCAGTGGGGTGTGGCGCTTATGGCTGCCGGCAGGTGAGGCAAAACGTTATCGGCTGGCGCAGCTGGACGACTATAGCAACCTGTCGCGAAGAAGGTTCCTACACCGCGCACCAACCGCGCTGAGCCTGCGTGCACGCGCCTCGGCTGTCGATATCCCCGGCACCTGGGGCTTCGGGCTGTGGAACGACCCGTTCAGCATGGGGCGGTTAGCTGGAGGTGGACCTGTGCGCCTGCCTGCGCCGCCCAACACCGCCTGGTTCTTTTTTGCCTCCCCTCCCAATTACCTCACGCTGCGGGATGATTTACCGGCGCAGGGCAGCCTGGCAGCCACCTTCCAGTCGCCAGCCTGGGTTAGCGCGCTGCTGCCCTTGGGCCTCCTGACGCTGCCGCTGCTGGCCGTCCCGCCTGCCGCGCGCCTGCTTCGTAGACTGGGGCATCGTTTCGTGCGCCAATCGGCGGTCAATCTGCCGGCTGACCCCACCGGGTGGCACGACTATCGCCTGGATTGGAAAGCGAACCGGGTGAGTTTTCAGGTCGACGGATCGAACATCCTGGAGACCGAAGTCGTCCCCATGAACCGCTTGGGGCTGGTGATCTGGATCGACAACCAGTATCTCTCATTTACCCCAGATGGTCGCCTGAGCTACGGCCTGCTGGCGAGTTTGGAGCAAAACTGGATCGAAATCAGCGAGCTATCCATCAGTTCAGAGTGAGCCCGGGGTATTTAAGATCAACTGTACTGCTACCGGTCTCTTAGCCATAGACTTTGTGCTCTGCTTGCAGTGATTTCAATCGCCAGATGGCGACTTTGTAAGTACCCTGGTGCCAGGCAAAACATTCCTTGACAACAGTCACAAGAATGGTAAACTTTACTCCATGGTTAACGGTAATTGCTGCCCTGTTCCTGCCCCTACCCCTGCTCCGCGATCGCCGGCGCGGGCTTTCAGTCATTCAGGGTAGGTTGGGTAGCGCATATCCGTTTCTGACCGGTTACCGCCCTCTGGACTGAAAGCCAGAGGGCGAAGTTGTTTAATCATCAGGAGGTCCACGATGCGTATGAGCCAGCTATTCAGCCAGACCCTGCGTGAGGCTCCCGCCGAAGCAGAGATCGCCAGCCACCAGCTGTTGTTGCGCGCCGGATACATCCGCCAGCTCGCTGCCGGGATATTCAGCTACCTGCCCCTGGCGCGGCGCACTATGAACAAGATCGAGGCCATCATCCGCCAGGAGATGGAGGCCATCGGCGGGCAGGAGATCACCATGCCGGTGGTACACCCCGCCGACATCTGGAAGGAAACCCGGCGCTGGTACAAGATCGACGCAGAAATGGCGCGATTTCAGGACCGCTCCGGCCGAGACATGGTCCTGGCGATGACCCATGAGGAGGTCGTCGCCGACCTGGTGCGCCGCCAGGTGCACTCCTACCGCCAGCTACCCCAGATGTTGTTCCATATTCAAACCAAGTTCCGCGATGATCCTCGCCCACGGGCCGGTTTGATCCGCGTGCGCGAGTTCACCATGAAGGACAGTTACAGCCTGGACACGGATTGGGATGGGTTGGACCGCCAGTACCGTGCCCATCACCAGGCTTATTTCAACGTCTTCAAGCGCTGCGGGCTGCCGGTTATAGCGGTCAAGGCGGACGTTGGCATGATGGGTGGCAGCCTGGCTCACGAATTTATGTACCTGACAGACATCGGTGAGGACACGCTGTTGATCTGCAATTCCTGCGGGTTCTCCGCCAACCGGCAGGTGGCGACTTTCCGCAAAGCGCTGCCCGATGAGGAAACGCCACGGGCAACAAAAAAAGTCGCCACACCGGCGTGTAAAAGCATCGAAGATCTGGCCAATTTCCTGGACATCCCCAAGTCGCGCACCGCCAAAGCCGTCTTCCTTGTGGCGAATATCCCGGACGGCGAGACGAAACTTGAGCACCTGATCTTCGCTGTGATCCGCGGCGACATGGAAGTCAACGAGACCAAGCTGGCGAACGCGGTCAAGGCTCAGGCTTTACGCCCGGCGACCGAAGCCGAGATCCGCCTCCTGGGGGCGGTCCCGGGCTATGCCTCCCCGGTTGGGCTGAAAGGCGCCCTGGTGATCGTCGATGACGCCATCCCGCACAGCCCCAACCTGGTGGCAGGGGCCAACGAGGAGGGATACCATCTGCTCAACACCAATTACGGGCGCGATTACCAGGCTGAGATCATAGCCGATATCGCCGCCGCCCAGGACGGTGACCTCTGCCCGCGCTGCAGCCAGCCCCTGCGCGGCGTGCGTGGCGTGGAGGTGGGTAATATATTCAAGCTCGGGACGCATTTCAGTGAGTCGATGGGCTGTACCTATTTGGATGCCGACGGGCAAACGCACCCGGTCGTTATGGGATCCTACGGTATCGGCATTGGCCGGCTGATGGCGTGTATCGCTGAGCAGCATCATGATGAGTATGGTTTGGTCTGGCCGGTCTCGGTGGCGCCTTATCTCGTACACCTGGTCTTATTGGCTGGTAAAGGAAGCGCCGAAAACCCCAATATTGCCACGCGGCTCTACACAGATCTGCAATCTGCCGGCATCGACACGCTGTACGATGATCGTTCGGAAAGCCCGGGGGTGAAATTCAACGACGCCGACCTGATCGGCCTGCCGCTACGGTTAACGGTTAGCGAGCGCGCCCTCAAAGCCGGCGGTGTGGAGCTCAAAAGGCGCGATCTCGCTGAGCGCGAGGTCGTACCGCTGGACCAGGTGATCCCACGCCTGAGAACGGAGTTTGCAGAACTTCAATCCCAGATTGACCAGAGCGTTGTCTTGACAGAGCTAAGCGAGACTTAACCATCCACTCATGTAATGATTGACTGGCATAGCGCGTCTGTATGTAAAGACAACAGACATTCATGATCGGACGGCGTGCATGAAAACCTTGCAATCTCACTCAAAAATATACCCGCTGGGGCTGGTGATTCTAGCCCTTATTGGATTGCTGTGGCTGGCCATTCGCTTAGTACAAAATCCAGCAATCAGTGAGAAATCAAACGATGCCGCAAAGGATTCTGCCTCCCAAGTGGCGACGATCAGACCCATGACACCGCAGGCAAAATCTGAGCTTGAATATGAGATCGTGACCCTGTTGCCACGGGATGCTATTCCAGCAATAGATCATCCAGAGTTCTATAAGGTTTCGGATGCAGATAGCGAGTACGCCCCTGACGAACTGGTAATAGGCATTTCGATCAACGGCGAAAGCCGGGCTTATTCGACCGAATTGCTGGATTACCATGAAGTGGTCAATGACACCGTTGGCGGGCAGAAAATTGTAGTTACCTGGTGACCATTATGCTTCACGGGAATCGTGTATTCCCGCCAGGTCCTCGGCAAAGAGCTGACCTTCGGTGTTTCTGGGAAATTGGTAATGAACGCCCTGGTACTGTATGATCGCCAATCGGATAGCCTGTGGAGCCAAATCCTGGGCGAGGCTATTGCTGGATCAATGAAAGGCGCTAAGATGGAATTTGTCCCCGCACTCCACACCACCTGGACGGATTGGAAGACTCGCTACCCGAATACTCTGGCGCTGGTTAAGGGATACACACAAGGCAACGGCGTTTATTCACGCTACTTCCAATCCACCGAGGCGGGCGTCTTGGGCGAAAGCGTGATAGATAATCGGCTGGCAACAAAGGAATTCGTAATCGGCGTGGCGCACAACGATCACGCCGTAGCCTACCCGTTTCGGCAGCTTAGCCAGGAGCCGGTGGTAAACGACCGGATTGGTGAAATGGCCGTGCTGGTCGTTTTTAACGCTGAGACCGGCGCTGGCGTTGTGTTCAACAGACAAATAGGGCACGGTCGAACACTGACTTTTAAAGTCAAAGAAGGCCAGATGCTGGTTGATGAAGAAACCGGTTCGACCTGGGATGGGATTTCGGGACAGGCGATTTCCGGGGAGCTGGCAGGAGAACAGCTCCAACGGTTGAAAAGCACAGCGGCCTTCTGGTTCGGGTGGAAAGATTGGTACCCCCACACGCAGGTCTACGGAAAGTAAAACCGAATCAGTTCACCGTTTAATCCGGCGGCTGGTTCTCGCCGCGCATGAAGCGGGTAATATAGGCTTCGGATGGATGCGCGACGCGCTTCATGGCCTCGATGATTGCCAAGCGGTCATAATCAGCCCGGTGATGTTCGATGTTATACCCCTGCGAGTCGCAGGAGAGGATGGCATAACTGGCGCGCAAGTCGGGTGGGAAAGGGTTGCTCACACTGCCCGGGTTGACCAGGCGTATGCCGTCGACCAGGCGATTGAACGGGATGTGCGTGTGCCCCACCAGGATCAGGTCGGCCTCAGCGCCCGCCAGCTGGATGCGCAGCGCGTCATCGGAGGACCGGGCTCGCAGCCCATCGCCATCGTCTGTCCCCAGGGCTGCGTGGGTAGCCAGGGCGCGGGTACCGTCAGGCAGGATCAAGCGCATCTCCAGCGGCAGCGCGCGCAGCCAGGCTAACCAGCCCGCCGTGGCCACCGCGCCAACCGTCCAGGCAAAGCTATTTGACAGGCGCATCTTCAAGGCCAGCGCTTCCGGATCATTCAGGATTTTATCCAAACTGGGGCCGGGCTGCTCTCTGTTTACCAGGTAGCGATCGGTGTTGCCTCGGATAAAACGCGCCTTCGGGAGCGCGGCCAGGCGCTGCAAAACGCCGAGCGGATCAGGACCCAATGCCGCCAGATCCCCCAGGACCCAATATTCATCCACACCGCCTTCCGCTTGAATATCGTTAAGCACGGCCTCCAATGCCAGAGAATTGCCATGGATGTCTGCCAGGATGGCGACTTTCAATCGATTCGTCAAGGTCGGTTTATTCTTCATCAAAACCTCGCGCACGCCAGGCCAGGTACAATGCAATCGAGCCAGCCACAGCAGCATTCAACGACTCGACCCGCCCACGCATGGGCAGTTGCACCAGCACATCGCATGAGTCGCGCGTCAACGGGCGCATCCCCTGGCCTTCGCTGCCAACCACCAAAGCCAGCGGGCCATCCAGCCGTACCCTGTCCACGCGCTCGGCTTGCCCACCGCCTTCCAGGCCAACCACCCACACCCCGGCTTCCTTAAGCGCCTGGATGGCCAGCGCCAGATTCGCCTGAGCGATCAGCAAGTGCTCGCAAGCCCCGGAAGAAGCGCTGACCACTGCCGGTGTGACGGTGACCGTCTGGCGCAGCGGCAACAGCACACCATGCACGCCCACCCCTTCGGCGGTGCGCAGCAGCGTGCCCAGGTTTTGTGGGTCTTGCAACGCATCCAGGATCAGCAGAAAAGGGGGTTCAGAGCGTCCATCGGCCAGTCCCAGAATATCTTGCAAGGCACAATAGGGGTATGCGCTGGCTTCCAGCGCTACACCCTGATGCCCATCGCTGATGGCATCCAGGCGCGCCCGCGGGACTTGCTCGATGGGAATGCGTTTTTTCTGGGAAACCTGGAGAATCTCCGCCAGACGACCTTTTTCCTGCGTCCCCTGGGCTACGATCAAGCAAAAACAGTGTCTGCGCCCGGCTTGCAGCGTCTCGTAAACCGGGTTGCGCCCGCTAATCCATTCGCGCATCTTGCCTGCATTGATTTAAATGAATAATTTGGTTTATTCCTTGGTTTCGTCGATGCGGGCGAAGATCATCCTGCCAGCCGCAGTTTGCAAGACCTTGGTTACATTTACTGGCGTCTTGGTGTTGATGCGGTTACGCCCATCCTCCACCACCACCATGGTTCCGTCATCCAGATAGGCAATCCCCTGGCCGGCTTCGCGTCCTTCCTGGATAATATTCACCGTAATCGATTCGCCAGGTAAAAACACCGATTTGACTGCGTTCGCCAGCTCATTGACATTCAACACTGCGACGCCCTGCAATTCTGCCACCCGGTTCAGGTTGTAGTCATTGGTCAGTATCGGGCAGCGCAGCTGTCGAGCCAAAACTACCAGCTTATCGTCGACTTCTCGCACGCCTTCAACGTCGATATCGCTGATGCGCACAGGAACCGCCGAGTCTTTTTGTAGTTGCGAGAGCACTTCCATCCCGCGGCGACCGCGCTGGCGGCGCAGGGCATCCGGCGAGTCGGCGATGTATTGCAGCTCATTGAGCACAAAGCGCGGGATCAGCAGCGTGCCAGCCAGAAAACCCGTCCGAGCGATATCTGCGATCCGGCCGTCAATGATCACGCTGGTATCCAGGAGGACATTCCGCCCAACCATGGTATTCGAAACCCCCGCGCTGACCCCACCCGGCTCTGCGGCTGACTCAGCCGCTGGCGCCTGCAGGCGTGTGAACAGCATTTCACTGACATCCCCCTGGCGAATGACAAAGACAGCCACACCCAAATAACCGAAAATCACAACACCGACAAATGGCAAGATCTGGCTGAATGGTTCAGGCAGCATCGATAGCGGTAATGATAACAACGCGGCAATGATCAGGCCAGACACCAGACCAATTAAACCCGATGTCAGGCTTTGTACCGAGACTTTGGATAAAACCGAAACGATGTAACGTACCGGGCGAGTGGTTACAAACGGGGTTAACACCAGCCCTACCAGCACCCCCACCAGGCCTAGAACCACAGCATAGAGATCGGACGAGGCGCCAACCAGCGCCCCCAGGCTCCGGCCAATGTAAACCCCGGCGATCGCACAAACGATCATGCCTATCAACCGAAAGATAAATTCCACGCCAATCAATATTAATCCTCCAAGATAATGACAAAACAGCGCCAAGTAGTTTGCTCCGATTGCAAACCACTGCGCTCTTAAGGCTCGGGCCTCCGAACCGATCTGCTCTTTTAGAATAGGTTCAGGAAATGAGCAAAGATGAGTGCAATGACATTTTGAAACGAAGCAAGCTCAAGGGTAGAGAATAAATTCAGCAAAAAATTATATGGTACCTGAGCTCCAAAATGAAAGAATAAGTGCTTTCGATATTATAAAGCATATTCCTGGTTTAATCACCCACTTTATCGATGAACAGTGATGATTAAATAACTCAACCATTTCGCCGCCTGACCTGTTTCACAAAATTCATCCAAAACTACTATAATGGGAGCAATGCCTGGGCAATGTCCTGGTCATTGCCCCAGTAGTGGCTTGGACATCGCCCCAGTAGTGATAAAAACGCCGGCTCAATCGAAAACCAAACAGGAGACACCGCATGACTGCTGCTGTATACTCCCTAGAAAAACCCAGCCCGCAGGAATATAAACGCCGCATTTGGGCCTGGACGATGTACGACTGGGCCAATTCTGCCTTCGCCACCACAATCCTGGCAGCGGTTCTGCCGATCTATTTTAGCCAGGTGGCTGGTGCGACCCTACCCAGCGCAACGGTCGCCACAGCCTACTGGAGCACGGGGCTGAGCCTTTCCCTGTTTCTGATTGCCGTCATCTCACCGGTCCTGGGCACCATCTCCGACCTGATGCGCGGCAAGAAGCGTTTTCTTTCACTGTTCGCCGGGATCGGAATTGTGAGTACCTCCTTGTTGGTGCTGGTAGGCACCGGCGATTGGATCCTGGCATCCATCCTAGGGATCATTGGACGCATTGGTTTCAGTGGGGCAAACACATTTTACGACGCCTTGTTGCCCCATGTGGCTAAAGAAGAGGATCGTGACTTGGTCTCTGCCCGTGGATATGCGATGGGTTACCTGGGGGGCGGTATCTTGCTGGCGATCAATATTATCATGATCCAAATGCTGCCCGGCACCTGGGGAGCGCGACTGTCATTCCTGAGTGTTGGGATCTGGTGGGCAGTCTTTACTATTCCCCTGCTGCGGCGCGTCCCGGAGCCTCCGGCAGCCACTATGGCGCTCCAGGATAAGGAAAATGTGGTTACGGCCAGCTTCAAACGCATCGGCGAAACGCTGTCGCATATCCGGCGCTACCGCGAGCTATTTAAATATTTGATCGCCTTCCTGATCTATAACGACGGCATTGGTACGATTATCGGCGTGGCTGCGATTTACGGCGCGGAGCTTGGCTTTGGCGCCACAGAGCTGATCCTGGCCTTGCTGCTGGTGCAGTTTGTTGCCATACCCTACAGCCTGATCTTTGGTCGCCTGCCCAGCTCAGAGGAGAAACGCCGCCCAATTTTTCTGGCTTTTATCGTGTTCAATATCATCGCCCTGCCAATCGTCGGCATTGCCGGTTCACGTCTGCTGCCTGCAGACCTGAGCGGCTCACGTCCGGCTCCATATGCCAGCACTGCCCAATCCGTTGGCGAGGGGCTGTATGGCGCTACAGCGGGTGCGCTGCGTTACAACGGTGAATGGCAGACCGTCCGGATCCCTGCCGAAACGATTGGTGCCGATCAGGACCTGATCTTGCAGGCCAGCGAGGATCAAAATGCGGCCTACGAGCTGCCTTTCAATGGCCAGAGCGTCCGTCTGGCCTTCAGCCGGGGGCCCGATCACGGAAAATGGGCGGTATTCATCGATGACCAACCCGCCATTGACCCGGACACCCAGGGGCCGCTGGTTATCGATGCCTATAACCGCACAGCGCGCTATGACGTAAATGTCACCGTGCGGGCAGATCGCCCGGGCGAGCACGTCCTGCGGGTCGCCAATAGCGAGGAGCGCAACCCGGATAGCCAGGGCACCCAAATCGCATTGGCGACAGCCGAAGTGTTATCTCCGGAGCGCCAGAGCAACCTTGGACTGGTGATTGGCATGGTGGTAGCGGCAGTGCTGGTATGCCTGGTCCTGGCCCTCCTGCTGGGGAACCTGCTTTTCTCAAATCTGGCGACCAAGCTAAACACGAAACGCAGCATATTATTGGCTTTAACCGTTTATGCCATGATTGCCGTATGGGGTTATTTCCTGGACTCGGTGATCGAGTTCTGGTTCCTGGCGTGGATGGTGGCAGTAGTGCAGGGCGGAAGCCAGGCTCTCAGCCGCAGCCTGTACGCGGCTATGTCGCCGGCAGCTATGAGCGGCGAGTTCTTCGGCCTGTTCGGCGTCATGGAAAAATTCTCCGCTATCATCGGGCCGGCGATGTTTGCCACCGCCGGCATCCTGTTCGGCAGCAGCCGTCCAGCGGTCTTGAGCCTGATTGTGTTATTCATCCTGGGTGGTTACCTTTTGACGCTAGTGAACGTGGATGAAGGCAAGCGCATCGCCCAGGCAGAGGATGCGGAGTTGTTGGGTGATGAGGCCGCGGCTCAAACACCATAACGGAGCTACTTTCCACGCGGACAGGTGAGACTTTGGCTAACCTGACAGGAGCTGAGCGCGCCCGCTATGTGCAGGGCATGTTCACCCGCATCGCATCCCGCTACGATCTGATGAACCGGACGATGACAGCGGGCCAGGACGTGCGCTGGCGGCGAGAAGTCATCCGGCGGGCCGAGCTGCCCTCCGATGGACGCCTGCTTGACCTGGGGGCCGGTACCGGCGATCTGGCGCGGGAAGCGCTGCGCCAATATCCCACCGTTGCCGTCATGGCAGTGGACTTCACCCTGGGGATGATGCATGTAGGACAGCTCCGGCCGCCAGCGAGGCGCTCCTTACCTACCCGGCTAGCCTGGAGCGCGGCCGATGCGCAAGCTTTGCCGCTGCTTGCCGACACGTTTGACGCGGTGGTATCGGGTTTTTTACTGCGCAACCTCGGCGACCTGGCCCTGGGCCTGTCCGAGCAGTATCGCGTGCTCAAGCCAGGCGGCAGGATCGTCGCCCTGGATACTACGCCCCCGCCGCATAACCTTCTGGAGCCCTTGATCCGCTTTCACCTGCACACGGTGATCCCGGCACTGGGCCAGTGGATCAGCGGACAGGCGGAGGCATATCGCTACCTGCCCGAAACCACGCAGAGCTTTCTGGGGCCTGAGCGGATGGCGGCGCGCCTGCTGGAAGCCGGTTTCGAGCAGGTCGGCTTTCATCGCCTGATGCTCGATACGGTGTCGATCTATTGGGGGCGCAAGCCACGCCAGGCGAAATGATGATGGAAAAAACACGCCGCCTGGTTGTGGGAATCAGCGGAGCATCGGGGGTCGTCCTGGGTATCCGCTTATTGGAAACGCTGCGCCAGACAGACACCGAGACACACCTGGTGCTATCTCCGGCAGCCTGCACGACGATTGCTGAGGAGACCTCCTGGAGCGTCAACGACGTGCAAGGCCTGGCAGACCGGTCGTACCGCTTCAGCGATATCGGGGCAGCCATCGCTTCCGGCTCTTTCGATACCCTGGGGATGGTGGTGATCCCCTGCTCGATCAAGACCCTGTCGGCCATCGCCAATTCATACTCGGCCGACCTGCTGACACGGGCAGCCGATGTGACGTTGAAAGAGGGGCGCAGGCTGGTGCTGGTGGTGCGCGAAGCGCCTTTGCACTACGGTCACTTGCGACTGATGGCCCTGGCCACCCGGGCAGGGGCCGTAATTTACCCTCCTGTCCCGGCATATTATCCCCATCCCCAGACCGTGGACGACATCACCAACCAGATCGTCGGGCGTGTCCTGGCGAGGCTGGGCATTCAAAATGATCTATACCTGCGTTGGAAGGAAACGTGACCACCGATTCGGCAGGCGAGCGCGACCTGGATAAAGCTGCCCGCTGCGGCGAGCCGTCTTATGTATGGAGGGCAGGGCAGGAGCGTCGTCTACAGATGATCCTGCAGGCAGCCGGGGAGCGCATACAGGGGAATGTTCTGGAAAATGGCTGCGGCGTAGGGATGTACGTCGAGCGCCTGGCGCCGTTTGCCGGGAAGATCACCGGATTGGAGTACGATTTTCCCCGCGCCCAGGAGGCGCACCGGCTGGCTGGCCCATTGGCGAACGCCGATATCGTATGCGCAGCCGGGGAGGACCTGC
>MGNS01000161.1:13427-18048 GCA_001795165.1 Chloroflexi bacterium RBG_16_57_11 | reverse complement strand
CCGGATCTTTCGATCTGATCCTGAGCCACGAAGTGCTGGAGCACGTGCGGGATGATCGGGCTGCAGTGCAGGAAATGGCGCGCCTCCTGCGACCCGGCGGGCGGATGGTCATTTTCGTCCCCAACCGCGGCTATCCGTTCGAGACGCACGGCATCTACTGGCGCGGTGAGTATCGCTTCGGCAACATCCCGCTGGTCAACTACCTGCCGCGCCGCATGCGGAACCGGCTGGCGCCGCACGTTCGCATCTACACAGCCAGCGACCTGGAGCGCCTGATCGCCGGGCTGCCTGTGCGCTTCGTCCAGCGCACGGTGATCTTCGGTGCGTACGATAATATCATCGCCCGCCGGCCTGCCATCGGCAAGGTCCTGCGGGCGATTTTGCAAGGGATGGAACGCACCCCCTTGCGCAACCTGGGGCTATCGCACTTCTGGGTGGTCGAAAAGACCTATACCACGCCGCGCCAGGGGGAAATTAGGTAGTCATCGCGTCATGCCTTCCAGATGAGAGCGCAGGTCCTGCGCCGCTTGCTCGAACGCCTGCAGCACCTCGGCGGGTAGGTTATCATAGTAATGGATGCCCAAGGGAAGCGGATTACCCTCTTTGAATGTCTCACCAAAGGTCTTGCCGTTTTGTAGCGTCACCTGTTCATATTGGCCTAGAATGGAACCCGTCTCCAGGTCAAAGTACAGCCATTTAAGAGAACGGTCTTCCGGCTCAAGCGCCCGCATGTCCGGATCCATGATCACCGGCTTGGGCGGCTGATAGCGGATATCATAAAACAGGACAAGAACCTGCCGCCCGGCGACCGTCTCCACCCACAGACGGTATTCTCCGTCGATTTCACCGGCGGAAAAATCGCGGAAGAAATCGATCTCGTTGGCAATCCACGCCAGGTTGTCCACCTGCTCCGGACTGCACGGCGCGTGATTGGCTTCCGCTTCAGTAAATATTCCGGTCTGGACATCACCGACCAAGCCCCAGGCGCCATCTACCAGGGTGATCTCGTTCGGTAGAATTTGCCCGTCCTTCAGGTAATAGGCCATCGACTGGCAAGTCCCGTCGTCATTGACCTGCAAAACGGTCGACCGGCTGGAGGTCCAATCTTGACCTTGAGGCAGTAGAGGGTCGAAGACGTACCAGCCGGACCGTGCAATCCCCTCAGACAGCCGCTGGCGCAGAGCGAGCAGCAGCTCCAGGATCTTTGGTCCGTCGGTCAGAGGGGCATCCCTCGTGTAGGCCAGATTTTCCAGCGTGACCGGTGCGCTACCCGGCAGGGGTGTGGAGGTCACGTGAGCCGAGGCGGTTGAGCCGGAAAAAGAGAGGAGCTCAGCGGAAGCCTCGGAAAACTGCCAGGCCACATCCGCGGGTAGCTCGGGAAGGAACTCGTACTGGTACGCGCTCAGGGTTTCTCCGAACAAAGTGCCATCCATATAAACCTGGCGCAGGTTTTCCCTGAGCAACAGGCCGGTCTCAAGATCGATAGAATACACTTCGGTCGTCTCCGGAGTGGAGGGCGAAAGCTGCAGCGGGGAGTAGTGCAAAGACAGGAAGAAAACCGGCTTGCCGTCCAGATTTTCGAACCAGGCCAGCGCCTGATCCACTTTACCGCTCTTGGACAGCTCGCCCTGACCCGCCAGACGCTGGGCTAGGAGACCGACAGTCGTGGGGTCAGGCGGGGCGTCGAGCTGCTCCAAGGTTCCTTCCCCTTTACGCAGAGCGACCAGATCGCCGCACAGCCCATCGGACAGACAAACCTGGAGTTGGATGAGGCGCTCGCCATCCGGCTGATCTTTGACAATCACAAGACTCTCAGGAAATACGCCTTCCGGTATGGAAAATTTCAACCAGGTCTCGATGTAACTGGTTGGGATCGTGCCCTCCTGCCCAGCGTCACGGCGGGTCGAATGGAGCCAGCCAGGTGCGTGGATGAAATCCCGGTTTTTCGCCGACAACTCGTTGAGGAGAGCAAGAATCGCTGGGGTAGAGGTCAACGGAGAATCGATCGTCCAGGCAGGCAGTGGCGTCGGTGTGGGTGTAGGAAGCGCCGTGGGAGTAGGCAGTGGGGTGGGCAAGATTCCAGGCGGGGGTTGTCGCACCGGCGCAGGCGGCGCCAGCACACTCAGCAGATTGCGATTAGACAACAGCAGGGAGAGGCCGCCGGCCAGGAAAATCAGCAGCAGGACGAACGACAGTGAGCTTGCTAAAATACGGTTGGTATTCATTTTGGCCCTCGATTGGATCACTTGATGGGGGATAGCCTCGAAGGCGTGAGCCGAAACAGCAGGGGCGGAAAGGGCGTGCGAGCGGAATTCCAGGCGCAACCCGGCATCCAGACGCCCGATTTGGTCGGCGTACTGGCGGCAGGTCTGGCAAGTTTGCAGGTGAGCGCTGAGGCGGGCCGAATCGGCGGATTTCAAGGCGCCATCCAGCCGGGCATGGATCAATCGTTGCGCTTGTGCGTGGTTAAGTGCTTTCATCGTCACCAACCTCCAGGACCGATACCGTTTCCGGGTCCAGGGCGGCTCGCAGCCGCTCACGGGCTGTGTACAGCCGAGAGAGCACGGTGCCGAGGCGCAGATTGAGCACTTCGGCGATCTCGCTGACGCTCAGCTCGTGCTGGTAATACAGGACGAGCGGCAGCCGGTGTTTTTCTCCCAACGCTTCCACCGCTTTCCACAACGCGGTTTTGGCTTCACGCCGGATCAGGATTTCCTCCGGATGGGCGGGGCCCTCGCCCTTTAGCCGGAAGAGCGATTGTAATGCTGTGACCAGAAGCTGTTTGGCCTGGCGCTTCTGCAAGCGCCGGCGGCACAGGTTGATCGTGATGCTGAACAGCCAGGACTTGAACTGGGCATCGCCACGGTACGTCTGCAGGGCGTTCAGCGCACTGACAAATGCTTCTTGCGCTGCCTCTTCAGCTTCGACGGGATCGTCCAGGATGGACAGCGCCAGGCGATAAACCGCCGCCTGGTGGCTCTGCACCAAAGCCTGGATTGCGTCGGCGTCGCCGTCTAAAGAGCGTTGAAGAAGATGAGCCAGGGTCATAGGATCCTATTCTATGATATTAGATCACAGAAACACGTGAAATATTCATTGCTATTGAGTTTTTTTGCACGTTGGTGCAATCCAGATTTTAAATAAATCCTCAATGACGCGAGTACATGTTTTCATTCTGACCAATTATGGGCAGTGAGCAGATGATTTAACCATTCCAATGCTATAATTCATAATGAAATGACCATTAAGACCCCCATGCAGGATTATCGGTTGACCGGACATGCACGTTTAGAAATGGAACGTCGCCAAATCAGCGAGGAGGAGGTTGCCAGAGTCCTGGCCATGCCAGAACAAATACTCAATTATCGCCCTGGTCGCACGGTCTATCAGTCGAAAGTTGACATGGGTGAGCCACCCAAATCTTACCTGATATGAGTCTTTGTGGACGTTGACCGAGACCTACCTGAAATTGTGACAGTTTATCGGACAAGTAAGGTTGAAAAATATTGGAACGAATAGCAATGAAAGTTATTTATGACCAGGATACCGACACGTTAACGGTTATTTTCGCGAACGGTCTTGTGGCTGAGAGTGATGAAGATAAACCGGGCGTCATTTTGGATTACGATGCGTTGGGCAATCTGTTATCCCTCGAAATCCTGGACGCATCGAGACGTGTAGCTGTCCCAACCCAGATAGAATACCAGGTAGCTCCGCTATCGGCCTGAGCCCCGGATAATCTGCGTCCGGAATTTTCATACTCCGGGGTAAGATGTCGTAACGCTACCGGACGGAGACAATCGATTCTGGGTCATAAAGAAGTTGCCAGGGGGACATTGCGAAGTCTGATCCGCTTCATGCTTCAACAGGCTGGCGAAAATCGTAAATCCCCCCCACAAACCTCCACCGCCGCTCGCAAGCGCGGCAGGCCAGGGCCTCTCCTTGTTCATCAAGTACATCCCCCCCGCATTCCGGGCAGCGGAAGAAGGCGCCGGGCGCAGCGCGTGGCGTGTCCCCAATCGCCTGGGCTTTGACAAACACGCTGGGGGCGAGCTGCCACCAGTCGCCGGTCCACTGCGCCAGGAGGTCCATCTTCACCAGCAGCTCGAGCGGGAGCAGGCGCTTGAACAGCCCCATGCGAAAGTGCGATACGGTGAGCTGGCGCTGAATGAGGAAATTGCTCTCTTTCAGCCAGGAGCGCACCGCCCGCGGGTGAAAGTCGAAATTTAGCTCGGCGAACTCGACTGGCTCCAGCGTGAATGGGCTCCAGGTTTGCCGGCGCAAGTAGTAGCGCAGGATGGCTTTCAGGTTGAGCTTGTTGGCGAATTCCAGGATGAAAGTCGCTCCGGGCTGCAACGCCTGGCGCACCGACAGCAGCGCCAGCGGGGCATCCGCCATGTGGTGCAGGGTGCGGATCATGGTGGCGGCGTCAAAAAGGCCCGGGATGAACGGCAGGCGATAGACGTCCGCAGCTACATATATGTAGCGTGGGCTATCGCCCAGCCGTTCCCGGGCCTGCTCCAATTGCGTTCGAGAATAATCCAGCAGGACGATGCGCTCAAAGCCGCTGTAGCGCGGCGTGTTGCGTCCGGCTCCGGCGCCGAGCTCCAGTAACAGCTCG
>MGNS01000161.1:6093-13389 GCA_001795165.1 Chloroflexi bacterium RBG_16_57_11 | reverse complement strand
GGTCTTCGTATTCCCGCCCGCCCTGCTCCCAGAAAGAGGTCTGGTAATCGGAGCCCTCGTAATCACAGACGGGGGGACGCTCAGCGGTCACCGCACGCTCCTCGGCAAATAAGATGGAAAGATCAGACGGCCTTAACGACCGTTGGAACTGCCGTTTTTATAGCCACGCCCCATGGCGCGATAAGCGAAGCCCATGTGTTGCATCACTGCCGGGTCATAAATATTTCGCCCGTCGAAGATCACCGGCTGGCGCATGAGACTGCGGATCAGGTTCCAATCGATCTGCTTGAACTCATTCCATTCGGTGACCACCATCAAAGCGTCACAGCCCTCAGCCATAGTGTAAACGTCGTTGAACATCTCCACTGTGGGCATTACCTGGCGAGCGACCTCCATCGCCACCGGGTCGGTGGCGCGCACCTGGGCCCCAGCCGCCATCAGGGCGTTAGCGAGGTCGATCGAAGGCGCGTCACGCATATCGTCGGTGTTCGGCTTAAAGGAAAGCCCCAACAGACCAATGACCTTGCCATCCAGACCGCCGAGCATCTGGGTGATGCGCTCAATGGCCATCCGGCGGCGGTCGTTGTTAATGTCCATCACGGCATGCAGCAACTGCGGATGCCCACCCTTTTCAGCGGCCATGTAGGCCAGGGCTTTAACATCTTTGGGGAAGCACGAGCCGCCATAGCCCAAACCAGCATCCAGGAACATCGGACCAATGCGCTTGTCATAACCCATGCCGACCGCCACTTCTTTGACATCGGCGCCCAGCGCTTCGCAGATATTGGCGATCTCGTTAATGAAGGAGATCTTCGTCGCCAGGAAGGCGTTGGAGGCGTATTTAATCATCTCTGCAGTGCGCAAGTCAGTGAGCACAATGGGAGCGCGCAGCGACAGGTGCAACTGGGCAACCTTCTCCGCAGCATCCAGGTCCAGCGAACCCAACACAGTGCGGTGCGGCTGGGTGAAATCACTGATCGCCGAGCCTTCCCGCAGGAACTCCGGGCAGGAAACCACGGAGAAGGGGATCGGCTTAGGCTGATGCTTGCGCACGATATCTGCCACCCAGTCGCCGGTGCCCACCGGGACGGTGGATTTATTGACCAGGATCAATGGATTGCACATCGTGCGGGCAACCGTCTCCGCGGCCGCCGCCACGTAACGCAGGTCCGCTTCGCCGTCCACGCCGGACGGGGTGCCAACGGCGATGAATACGAACTCCGTTCCATCCAGACCTTCTTCGTAGGAGGTTGTAAACGTCAGGCGTCCGGAGCGTACGTTGCGCTCGACCAACTCTGCCAGACCAGGCTCGTAGATCGGCATTTCCCCGCGCTTGAGGCCTTCTATTTTTTCTTCGGAAATATCCAGGGCGATTACACGATTACCCAGGTCTGAAAAACAGGCAGCCGTCACCAGGCCGACATACCCCACTCCAATGACACATATTTGCTTCATTACCCAGTCTCCTGAGGATTTTGATGATCTGAGCGCATATCTTACCATAAAAATCTTTGAAATCTGCCCAACAACCCGGTAAGGGGAACCTGTCAGATCGAAGTATCATACAATAAAGATGACAATCATCCCAGATGTGTGATAAGTGTCACTTGCGAATTGGTCAAAAACAGTCTAAAATAGTGTCAATAATTCTTACCAAGAAAATCTACAAAATGGGAGACCTGGTATGCAAATAACACGCCAAGCCGATTATGCAGTCCGCGCAGTTTTGTATCTGGCCCAATTGGGTACAGAAAAACGCGCAGCCACCAGCCAAATCGCTCAGGAGCAGGCGATTCCGCCGTCTTTCCTGGCGAAAATTGTATCGCAGTTGTCCGTGGCCGGATTACTGCAGACCTCACGCGGAGCGCGCGGTGGTGTATCGCTGGCGCGGTCGCCGGAGCTGATTTCACTGCTTGAGGTAGTCGAAGCCATTGATGGTCCGATCCTGCTCAACGAATGCGTGTCGGCCGGCGGCGCTTGCCAGTTTGGTGACTCCTGCCCGATGAAGCCGGTGTGGTGCGACGCGCAGTCCGAGCTGGTTCAGCGCCTGTCAGCCACCACGTTTGATCGCTTCCTGGGCAACGGCCACGGCAACGGCAAACACATGCCGACCGCTGCGTAAGCGTTTTCATTTCAACAAACGCGATATACCTCCAACCCCGATGGGTGATCAACAGGAACCCCTGCGATCACCCTTTTTTGATTCCGTCCTTGTGGGCGACTTGCCTTAGGGTGGCGGTAGTGCCTGGGCTTTTCCTGATCATCTTGCCTGGTCATGGATAAGGTGTTAAGATAGGCGTCAAACCAAATATTTTGCATTTACACAATTTTTGGAGGTCTTAATGTCTGAGCCGCGCATTGTGCGCGCCCCACGCGGCGCCCAATTAACCTGCAAATCCTGGCTGACCGAAGCCGCGTACCGGATGATCCAGAACAACCTCGACCCGGAAGTGGCCGAACGCCCGCAGGATCTGGTGGTATACGGCGGGCGTGGCCAGGCCGCCCGCAACTGGGAGGCGTTTGACGCCATCCTGGCAGCCTTGCGCGAATTAGAAGACGACGAGACCCTGCTGGTGCAATCTGGCAAGCCTGTGGTGATATTCAAAAGCCATCCGGATGCCCCGCGCGTACTGATTGCCAACTCCAACCTGGTGCCGCATTGGGCCACCCAGGAGCATTTCGATGCGCTGGCAGCCAAAGGCTTGATCATGTTCGGCCAGATGACCGCCGGCTCGTGGATCTACATCGGCACCCAGGGAATTTTACAGGGCACCTACGAGACGCTTGGCTCGCTGGCGCGCCAGCGTGGTTGGGGCTCGCTGAGCGGCAGATTTGTGCTCACTGCCGGCCTGGGTGGTATGGGCGGCGCACAGCCGCTTGCGATCACCATGAACGAGGGCGTAGGGCTGATTGTCGAGGTCGACCCGGAGCGCGCCCGCCGCCGCCAGGAAATCGGCTACGTGGATCTGGTGGTGGACACCCTGGAAGAGGCCATGACCCTGGTGGAGGAGTTTAAGGACAAGAAAATCTCCAAGTCGATCGGGCTGATCGGCAACGCCGCCGATATCTATCCCGAGATGGTCATTCGAGGCGTGATCCCGGATGTGGTTACCGACCAGACGCCCGCGCATGACGTTCTCAGTTATGTGCCCAGCGGGTTGGGGGTGATCGCAGCCGAGCAGATGCGCAAAACCGATCCGGCGGAATACGAGCGGCGGTCGATGCAATCGATGGCGAAGCATGTCAGGGCGATGCTGGACTTCCAGCGGGCCGGGGCAGAGGTGTTCGATTATGGCAACAACCTGCGCCAGCGAGCGTATGATTACGGTGTCAGCGACGCCTTCGAGTTCCCCGGTTTTGTACCCGCCTATATCCGGCCACTGTTCTGCGAAGGAAAAGGGCCCTTCCGCTGGGTGGCGCTCTCCGGAGAGGTAGAGGACATCTACCGCACCGATGAGGCGGTGGTGGAGTTATTCCCTGAGGATGATCACCTGCACCGTTGGCTTAAGCTGGCCCGCCAGAAGGTGCCTTTCCAGGGCCTGCCGGCGCGCATCTGCTGGCTGGGTTATGGCGAGCGCGCCAGGGCCGGTCTCAAATTCAACGAAATGGTTGCACAAGGCGTGGTAAAAGCGCCGATCGTCATTGGGCGCGACCACCTGGATGCCGGCTCGGTGGCTTCACCAAACAGGGAAACCGAAGGGATGCAGGATGGCACGGATGCAGTCAGCGATTGGCCGATCCTGAACGCGCTGATCAACGCCATCGGTGGAGCAACCTGGGTCTCTTTCCACCATGGCGGCGGTGTAGGCATCGGTTTCAGCCAACACGCCGGGCAGGTGATCGTAGCCGATGGCACCCCAGCCGCCGCCCGCCGATTGGAGCGCGTGCTGACCACGGATCCTGGGATGGGGGTCGTTCGCCACGCCGACGCCGGGTATCCACTGGCGATAGAAACTGCCAGGCGACAAGGCCTCAAGATGCCGATGTTGAAATAGCTGGCAACAACAAGACGGACCAATCCGCTGCATGGCGTGACGAAAAGCTCGCCAGCGGGTTTTTACTCTTACAAAGAGACGACCGGGTGAGGCGTCTGTGAGACTTATAGATTGTGAATGGAGGTAAGCATGGGCCTGCTAGAAGGAAAAACTGCGCTGGTTTTTGGAGTGGCAAATGAACGCTCGATTGCCTGGGGGATCACCAAAGCCTTTCACGAACAAGGCGCGACCATTGGTTTGAGCTACGCTGGTGAAGTCCTGGAACGGCGCGTGCGCCCGCTGGCCGCCAACATTGGCTGCACGTTCGTGGAATCCTGCGATGTAACCGAGGACAGCCAGATCCAGGCAGCGGCAGAGAAGGCCGCCGAGGCTTTCGGGCAGGTGGATATCCTGGTGCACTCGATCGGCTTCGCCAACCGGGACGAGCTCAACGGGCCGTATTACAACACCAGCCGGGCGGGTTTTCACCTGGCGATGGATATCAGTGTGTATTCATTTACTGCCCTGGCAAAAGCCTTTCAACCGCTGTTCCGGCCTGGCAGCGCCTTGCTGACCTTGACATATTACGGGGCCGAAAAGGTCGCCCCACACTACAATGTTATGGGCGTGGCGAAGGCCGCCCTGGAAGCCTCGGTGCGTTACCTGGCCTACGACTTTGGCCCAGAAGGTGTGCGAGTGAACGCGATATCGGCCGGCCCGATACGTACCCTGGCTGCTGCAGGCGTCTCCGGGTTTAAACTGATGTACCGCCGGTTCAGTGACTTTTCTCCGCTACATCAAAACGTGACCATCGAAGACGTAGGCAACACCGCGGTCTACCTGTGCTCTGATTTGTCCGCCAAGACCACCGGTCAGGTGGTCTATGTCGATTCGGGGTACAATATCGTCGGTGTGCCGGAGGCGCTAGACGAAAAAGAGTGATCCGGCTCATCGATATCAAGACCGGCTTTAGAAAACAGCAGGGGCGCTAACGGAGGCATCACAAGGATCATGTTTCGCAAACGAGAGGCGCGGCCGTCCACTCCGCTCCAGCCTGCGCCGACCGAGCGGGTCACCTCAGTGCTGGGTCCAGGGATCATCTGGAAAGGCAACTTGAGCGGCAGCGGCGGCGTGCGGATCGAAGGCGCTTTCGAAGGCGAGATTGCACTGCGCGGCTTGCTGGTGATCGGCGCCTCCGGCCGGGTGACCTGCCCGCACCTGCGCGCTAACGTTGTCATCGTCGCCGGCGCCGTACGCGGTGACATCACCGCCGAAAAAGTCGAGATACGCTCCACCGGTCGAGTGTGGGGGGACGTGGTGACTGCCGCGTTTTCGACCGAAGAAGGTGCTTTCTTGCGCGGCCAGATCCGCATGGAAGACGAGGTGGACATCGGTGTAATACTCACACAGCCGGAAGAGGCGGTGCCTCGACCGGAGGTTGTTGACGAAGCTACCACCTGAAATCCTCAACCCTTACTGGAGGTGATCTCAAGGGGACTGGGTGATAACGGGAGTGGGGGGCGAGGTGCGCGTGGGGGACACAGTAAGTGAAGGAATCGGGGTGCGCGTGGGTGTGCCTGTTAGAAGCGGTGTCGGCGTGGGTGTGTCGAAGACGCCGCTTTTTTCTGGCCCAACTTGTAAATCGTTGGCGGTGCGATCCAGGTAAGACAGAAGGGTTTGAATCTGATCGATCGAAAAATAGCTGCGGAAGAGCTGCGTGAATGCGTCACTCAAAGCCCAGCGCACCAATCCCCAGGAGACGATCGGCGGCTCGGAGCGCGTTGAAGGTATCAGTGCCAGCGCCTGGCCCCATTGCGGGTAGCGTTCCTGATACTTTTCCAGGTAAGCCAGCTCGGATGCCCGGATGGGGAAAGAACCGCTGGCCTCCACGAAACGAGCGTGGTTGCGCGGCTCCAGCAGCCAGCGTATCAACTCCCAGGCGGCGAGCTGTTCCTGGGGCGAGGCTGGAAGAACCGCCAGTGAAGCCCCGTAACCATCAATAGCTGGGGCCTGACGGCTAGATGGATATGGGATAACCGACCATTGGTCACGGTTGCCGGCGCGCTCGAAGGCTTGCGCCTGGTAGGGAATATCCATCACGCTGCCGGTGGAGACCAAACCTAGGCGGCTGGCGAATTCCGCCTCCGGGTAAGGGTCCTCGCTCAACCAGGCGCAATTCGTATCATACAGGTCACGCAAGAACGCAAATGCCTCGTCCGCCTGCGGCGAGTTGAAACGATATGGCTCCTGGGCCGAGTCCGGCGATCCAGCCACTTCACCGCCGAATGAATAAATCCAGCTCAGGGCGGTTGCGTAGTTGGTCGAGACGATCCAGCCACCGGTGCCATCGTTATCCAGGCTGTCGTCGTTGCGATTTGCCCAGGCTGCCTCGCAGACTTGCTGGCGGAACCGATCCGGTGTTAGAGGCGGAACGCTGAAGCCCAGCGCCTGCGCCCAGGCATTATTGTAATACAGGACCTGCGCCGAGCGCTGGAGTGGCATGCCCAACCGTCGACCCGCAACCACATCCTGTTCATCAAAAACCGGGGTAAAATCTGCCTGCTTTTCCGGCGTATACCCCCAAAGAGAATCTTCGCGATACGCCCGCAGGTCCACCAATGGCTGTGCTTGATCCCATGCCAGGAGCTGGTGCAAATAGCCCACCACCACATCCGGCGTATCACCGGTTTTCCGGGCAGCGGTAAGCCGGGCATCCAGACCATCCAGCCCGCCCTGAGCGACGGGTACCACCACAATCCCCCATTCGTTCTTGAGATTGAACTCGTCTACCAGCGAACGGATCACCTGCCCAGTCGCTCCCGTCCAGGGATACCAAAAGTGGATGATCGTTCCACGCAAATCTGCCGGCTCGAGGTCAATCTGGCGAGCCTGCTGTGGCGTCCCACTCGGCACGGAAACAGAAATCGTCGCCGTGCCTTCCAATTCGGTTGGGACTGGGCCACGGGTAGAGCCATCTGTTGTCGGAGCGAGGGTTACCTCGGGCAGCCTCAGCTGGCAGGCGCTCAACCCGAAACATAAGCTCAAAAATATCGCTAAGGTCAGAAACCTGGCACGATCGTCCTTTGCCCTGCCTGCGATGGCTATCCCATCGAACCGACCCGTGAAACGCATCGCCATAGTTTATCACTAATTGGTCCCACCAAGGCGGAGTTGTGGTCTCCCGGCTGGTTTGGACTGAGATCATTCAACGCAGATTGGTTTTAATGACCTCTGAGCGCAAGACACTTTCCGCCAGTATCTTGCTTTAATCAAAAATCTGCATTATAGTTTAGGGTGTGGCTCTAGCGGCGGTTATTCGTCA
>MGNS01000161.1:0-5883 GCA_001795165.1 Chloroflexi bacterium RBG_16_57_11 | reverse complement strand
GCCCACTCAACCACCTGCGGCTGCTACCGAGCCACCTGCGGCCGCTACCGAACCCCCTGCGATGGCCTTCAAGGCCTGCCAGGTGACCGACGCTGGAGGTATCGACGACAGGTCCTTCAACGCCACCGCCTGGAAAGGCGTCCAAGATGCCATGACCAAGCTTGGCATCGAAGGCAAGTACCTGGAAAGCCAGCAGCAGACCGATTACGAGAAGAACGTCAACGCCTTCATCGATGAAGGCTGCAATATCATCATCACCGTCGGCTTCCTGCTGGGAGACGCCACCAAAGCCGGCGCCGAGGCGAACCCCAACCAGTTGTTCTCCATCGTTGACTTCGCCTATGACCCGACCATGCCCAACGTGCTGGGGCAGGTCTTCGCCACCGACCAGGCCGGTTTCCTGGCTGGTTACCTGGCGGCCGGTGTGTCCAAGACCGGCAAGATCGGCACCTTCGGCGGCATCCAGATCCCGACCGTCACCGTTTTCATGGACGGCTTCTCCATGGGCGCACAGGCCTACAACGAGAAGCACGGCACCAACGTCGAAGTCCTGGGTTGGGATCCCGCCACCCAGACCGGTCTTTTCACCGGCAACTTTGAATCCACCGATGACGGCCGCACCATGGGCGAGACGCTGATGGACGAAGGCGCCGACATCATCATGCCCGTCGCCGGCCCGGTCGGCCTGGGCACTGCGGCTGCCGTTAAGGAACGCGGCAACGCCTACATCATCGGCGTCGACTCCGACTGGTACCTGACTGCTCCAGACTACAAGGACATCGTCCTGACCTCAGTGATGAAGCTGATGGATGTCACCACCTTCAACGCGATCCAGTCCGCCATGGACGGGACCTTCGCCGGTGGCGTCACTCTGGGTAACCTGGAGAATGGCGGCGTCGGCCTGGCACCCTTCCATGACCTCGACTCGATGGTCCCGGCCGAGCTCAAGTCTGAGCTCGACCAGATGAAAGCCGATATCATCGCCGGCACGGTTGCCACTTCACCTGGCGCTGCACCCGCTCCCGCTGAAGAACCTACCGCTGCGGCGGTAGAAGGCGGCAGCGTCGGCATCGTGTTGCCGACCAAGGATGAGCCACGCTGGATCCAGGACGAGACGCGCTTCAAGGAAGCCCTCGAAGCTGCCGGGTACCAGGTTGAGATCTTGTTCAGCCAGGGCTCTTCGGCCAAGGAGAAGGAAAACGTCGAGTCGCTGATCACCAAGGGCATCCAGGTGCTGATCATCTGCCCGCAGGATGGCACAGCCGCTGCGGCGGCGGCCCAAGCCGCCCGGGATGCTGGCGTCAAGGTGATTTCGTATGACCGCCTGATCCGCGACACGGATGCGGTGGACTACTACGTGACCTTCGACAGCATTGCGGTGGGCGCAGCCCAGGCGCAATACCTGGTCGATAAGGCCACCGCCACCGGCCACCCGCTGTTCCTGTACGCCGGTGCGGCTTCCGACAACAACGCCTTCCTGTTCTTCGAAGGCGCCTGGAATGTGCTGCAGCCCAAGATCGCCGACGGCACCTTCGTGATCAAGAACTCCAGCGAAGCGGTCGCCCTGCAGGACAAGCCCACCCTGACGCGTGACGAGATGTCCCAGATCATCGGCCAGGTGACCACCAACTGGGACTTCAACACCGCCAAGAACCTGGCGGAGGCCAACCTGACCGCCACGGCTACCGAGGACAAGGGCGACGTGTTCATCCTGGCGCCCAACGACGGCACCGCTCGCGCCATCGCGGATGCCTTTGCGGCCGACAAGGATGTCACCAGCTACTTGGTGACCGGCCAGGACGCCGAAATCGCCTCCGTGCAGTACATCATCGACGGCAAGCAGTCGATGACCGTCCTGAAGGACGTCCGCACCCTGGTGGGCGATGCGATCGCGGCTGCGGTTGCATTCCTGTCCGGTGGGACGCCCGAGCAGACCAACACCTACAACAACGGTGTGATCGACGTGCCTGCCAAGCCTTCCGTGGTGATCTCCGTGGACCAGGAAAACGTCCAGGAAGCGATCATCGACTCCGGCTACTGGCCCGCCAGCGAATTTACCGGCCTGCCGTAAGCCATTAGGTTAGAATAAAGAATAGTGATGGGATAAAACCCATCACTATTCTTAAATAGATGTGCAAGCTGGTTGCCTTGGAAAAGGAGCTGTTATGGATACCCCCTTACTCGAGATGAAAAATATAACCAAGGAATTTCCCGGCGTGAAAGCGCTCAGCGATGTCAGCTTTCGCGTCGCCCCCGGGGAGATCCACTGCCTGGTGGGCGAAAACGGCGCAGGGAAATCGACGCTGATGAAGGTGTTGAGCGGCGTCTATCCGCATGGCGATTACAGTGGCCAGATCCTGATGAATGGTCAGGAACAGCAATTCCGAGGCATTCGTGACAGCGAAAAGGCCGGGATTGCGATCATCTACCAGGAGCTGGCGCTCTTCCCCGAGCTGACGGTTTACGAAAACATCTTCTTGGGGAATGAAAACCGAAAAGGCGCCGTGGTGGACTGGAACGAGACCATCAAACGGGCCAGCGAGATGCTGGCAAAAGTCAAGCTGAATGTCAACCCGGGTGAAAAAATCAAGAACCTGGGTGTTGGCAAACAGCAGTTGGTCGAAATCGCCAAGGCGCTCAGCAAAGAAGTAAAATTGCTCATCCTGGATGAGCCGACGGCTGCTTTGAACGAAGATGACAGCGCCAACCTGCTCAACCTGCTGCGTGGCCTAAAAGAGCATGGCGTCACCTCCATTATGATTTCACACAAGCTGAGAGAAGTGATCGAGATTGCCGATACGGTTACCGTTTTGCGGGATGGTAAAACCATCTGCACTCTGGACGCCCATAAAGGCGAGGTTTCCGAGTTTGTCTTGATCAAGAACATGGTTGGGCGTGAAATCAACAATATTTATCCGGATCGACAGCGCAACCCGTTCAAAGTTGCGGCTGCCTCGGTGGAAGCCGCAAAAGCGGCGGGCGTAAAGGTCATCTCCTATGACCGGCTGATCACCAACACCAAGGCAGTGGATTATTTTGTGACCTTCGACAGCCTCGCCGTCGGCACGCTGCAGGCGCAATGCCTGGTTGACCATGCTGCCGCCCAGGCGCGGGGGAAAGGCAACCCGCTGTATGTGTATACCGGCGCTGCATCTGATCCCAACGCTTTTCTGTTCTTCCAGGGCGCCTGGGGTGTCTTGCAACCTAAGATCGCCGACGGCACATTTGTGATCAAGAATTCCACCCAGGCTGTCGCCCTCCAAGGCGTGGCTAAGCTCAACCGCGAGCAGGAAACCAAGATCTTCAGCCAGATCACGACCAACTGGGATGCCAACACCGCCAAGAACCTGGCAGAATCCAATTTGACCGGCGTAAACGCGGCAGACAAAGGGCATGTGTTTATCCTGGCTCCCAATGATGGCACAGCTCGGGCGATTGCTGATGCTTTTGCAGCCGACCAGGATGTCAAGAGCTACGTGATCACCGGGCAGGACGCCGAAAAAGAATCGATCCAATACATCCTGGATGGCAAACAGTCGATGACCGTCTTCAAGGATGTTCGCACCCTGATCCAGACCGCAGTCGACGCTACGGTAGCCTTGCTTAAGGGCCAAATCCCTGCAGCCCAGTTATCGTACAATAACGGTGCGATCGATGTGCCAGGCCTACAATCTCCGGTTATCGCGGTAGATAAGAGCAACGTCAAAGAGGTGCTAATCGATTCTGGCTATTATAAAGCTGGGGAAATTCCCGCTGCTCCCAAGACGCCTTCGCCCTCAAGCAAACTGGCCGTTGGGATCGTTCTGCCTACCAAAGACGAGCCACGCTGGATCCAGGATATGAATCATTTCCGGGAAGCGTTCAAGGCTGCTGGCTACCAGGTTGAAATTCTATTCAGCCAGGCTGATTCCGCTAAGGAGAAAGCAAACGTCGAAGCACTGCTGAAAAAGGGCATCAAAGTCCTCATTATCTGCCCGCATGGCGGTGGAGAAGTCGTGCTGGAGGTTAAAAATTGGAGCGCCTACGACCCGACCCTCGGAAGAGAAATTCTCAAGCAGGTTAATTTCAACGTCAAGAAGGGCGAAATCGTTGCCTTTGCCGGCTTGATGGGGTCTGGCCGGACAGAGTTGGCTTTGAGTTTGTTTGGGAATCCGGATGGCTATCGCATTAACGGTGAGCTGGTCGTCAAAGGTAAGCCGCGCCAATTCAATCATCCCAAGGATGCCATTAATGCCGGCCTGGCGTATGTGACCGAGGACCGCAAAGGCGACGGCCTGATCTTGATCCAGGATATCAAGCAGAATATCACCCTGGCTAACTTAAAAGCCATTACTAACCGAAGCGTGGTCGACAGTAACGCCGAGATCCAGGTCGCTACCGAATACAAGAATTCAATCAACATCAAGGCCCCATCAGTGGAGCAGATTGTGGGGAATTTAAGCGGCGGCAACCAGCAGAAAGTCTCCGTGGCGAAATGGCTATTTCCCAAGCCCGAAATCTTGATCCTGGATGAGCCGACGCGTGGTATCGATGTCGGTGCAAAATACGAAATTTATACCATCATGAACCGGCTGATTGAACAGGGGATGAGCATTATCATGATCTCCTCGGAGTTGCCGGAAGTTTTGGGAATGAGCGATCGAGTCTACATCGTATCCGCCGGCCGGATCAGCGGCGAGCTGCCGATTGAAGAAGCCACTCAAGAAAAAATCATGGGACTGGCAACGAACTAAGGAGGCATACAATGTTCTTCCAGGATCTGAAGAAAATTTTGCGGCAAAATATCCGTGAATACGGCATGTACATCGCCTTGTTCGCGATTATGTTAATCTTCACGATCACAACCGACGGCCTTTTCATTTCGTCACGCAACCTGAGCAACCTGCTCAACCAGGTCGGTTATATTGCCGTGCTGGCGGTTGGTATGACCCTGGTGATCGTCATCCGCCACATTGACCTGTCCGTCGGCTTCCTGGCAGGCTTTCTCGGCGCCGTGGCTGCGATCATGCTGTCATCCTGGGGATGGCCGGTTTATCTGGTGATCCCGGCGGTGTTGGGGCTCGGCATCGTGGCCGGTCTGATCACAGCCACTCCAGTCGCCAAGTTGGGTGTCCCGTCTTTTGTGGCTTCGTTAGCGGGCTGGTTGATCTACCGTGGGCTGCTCGGTCTGGTAACGGCCGGCACGGGGACCATTATCATTTCCGATAAGATCTTCAATGCGATCGGGAATGGATATATCCCGGATATTCCCGGCATGGATTCTTTCCTTCCCGAAATCCACAAGTTAACCCTGCTCATCGGGATTATAGCCGTGATCCTGTATATCCGCAGCGCTTTCAACAGCCGGCGCAAGAAACAGGCTTACAACTTTGAAGTGCTGCCGATGAATATGTTCATTCTACAGCTGGTATTTGTCTCGCTGATCATCATCGGCGTCACCTGGATATTGGCGGGTTATAACGGTATGTCCTGGACGTTTGTGGTCGTGATAATCGTGGTTGGTATTTATTCGTTCATCACCACCCAGACGGTGCTGGGAAGGCATATTTACGCCACCGGTGGCAACCCGGAGGCGGCCCAGTTGAGCGGCATCAGCGTTTCACGCGTGACCTTCATTGTCTTTGGCTCGATGGGTATGCTCTCGGCTTTGTCAGGCATCTTGTTCTCCTCTCGCTTGCAGTCCGCCACTACGACTGCCGGTACGCTGTTTGAGCTAGACGCCATCGCCGCGGCCTACGTCGGTGGTGTCTCGGCGGCCGGCGGCGTCGGTAGCATTATCGGTTCTTTAGTCGGCGCACTGGTGATGATCTCGCTGACCAATGGCATGAACTTGATGGGCGTGGACGCCAACTTGCAGTACGTGGTGCGCGGTCTGGTGCTCGT
>MGNS01000160.1:16117-18167 GCA_001795165.1 Chloroflexi bacterium RBG_16_57_11 | reverse complement strand
ATTAGCTCAGCGCCAGAGACAGAATCAAGATTCCCAGTCGGCTCGTCTGCCAGGATCAACGGAGGAGTATTGGCCAGGGCGCGCGCTATAGCCACTCGCTGGCGTTGCCCACCGGATAGCTGGCTGGGAAGGTGCTTCATGCGATCCCCAAGGCCAACCAGTCCAAGCAACTCCTTCGCTCGCTTTCGCCGGGCGCCTGCCCCCAGGTGCCCCATCATCGGCACCTCTACATTTTCCAGCGAATTTAGGGTGGGAAGCAGGTTATGAAGCTGGAATACAAATCCTACAGTACGGCTGCGGAACTTATCCAGGTTGCCGACCTTGGATAGATCCTGGCCATCGACGAACACTTTACCACTGGTCGGCCGATCGAGCGCGCCCAGAACGTTCAGCAGGGTGCTCTTGCCGCTGCCGCTGGGTCCCATGACTGCGACCAGCTCGCCGCTGGCGATTGTCAGGTTTATGGTATCCAGAGCGTGGATTTGCTCGCCGTCGCCGAAAACCCGGCCAAGCTCTTGCGTTTCGATCATCCATTTTGAATCACTCATAAAAGTTGCTCCGTCCGCTAATCTCCTACCTCAATATCTACGAAAGCTGTCATTCCCCAGCGCAGCAGGTCGGGTAGATCATTCAGCTCGATGATAGCCGTATAATTTACCCCTGAGCCTTCGGAGGCTTTTGGGGCGATGCTTTTTACAACTCCGCCAACCTGGACGCCAGGCAGAGCATCGAAGGTTACGATTACAGGGTTTCCTACCTTAACCCTGGCGGCGTCGATCTCGTTTAGATCGGTTGTTTCCACCTGTAAATTTGCCAGGTCGGCGATCACAAGCACCGGTTGGCCGGGATTGATCCACTCGCCCTGGCGAACATTGACCTCGCTGACGGTGCCAGAGAATGGCGACCGCAGTTCAAGATCGACCAATTTAGCTTGTGCGGCAACCAGGGCTGCCTCGGCGTTATCCAGCCGGGCCTGCGCGACTGCCATGTCTTTGGGATCCGGGCCATCTTTCCATATCGCATAGTCATCGAGGGCCTTCTGCAGGTTAGCCTGAGTGGTTGCCAGCTCGGTTTCATACTGCAAGCGCTTAACCGCAGCGTTGTAATCTGCTTGTGCATCGTCGTAATCCTCTTTGCGATCTTCACGTGTATCGTCAGTCTCCGAGTAATATTTATACGGGGCAAAGGCGGCATAGGCGGCATCCAGGCGTTGCTTGGCCCATGCCAGTGCCTCGGTGGCGCTCATCTTGGATTGCATCTGCGGTGGCGTGAAGTTGTCCAGCTGGTATCGAGCATCGCGTACCAGCTTTTCTTGAACGGCGATGGCTTCCTGCGTCTGGGTTTTGGCGTCGTCGGCGTTCTTGTATAGATCATCCAGCGCTTTTTGGGCTGCTGTGACCTCGAAATCTGCTGCGGAGATGGCAGCAGCCAGGTCTTCTTTACCCTTCAGTCGCAGCAGGACATCACCCTCGTTCACCTGATCGCCTTCCGAAACAAGGATTTCATTCACCACACCAGGTACGGTGATACTCAACCGGGAGTACTCGGCAGGGACGGCTTTTCCGGTGGCATTCACCAATGGTGTTACGTCTTCCACCGTTTCCGAATCCGGGGTAGCAGTGGCTTGAGGGGATAGTCCTGAGCAAGCTGCCAGAAACATACTCGCAAGCACCAGCATAGTGCCCCATCTCGTTAGTTTCATTTTCATCATTATCTTACCCTCCATTGCATTTCAATATGATTGCTCATCAGAACCAATCCTTTTATTACCCGTGTATTCTCCTGGTTGCGCATTTATTCGTAGCGTAAGGCTTCCACAGGCTGAAGGCGTGTCGCCCGAAACGCCGGATACAAGCCGCCAAATACTCCTAATAACATCGCCACAATGATAGCTCGGGCGATGATTTCCGGCGTCCAGATTGGTTTTAGCATGTCACCAAACGAGGGGATCAGCCCGAGAAGCCCAGCCAATGCTAAGGCCACACCAATTCCGGCAAGCCCACCAAGGAGGCCCAGAACCAACGCCTCCCGTAAAATCAGCCCCAAAATC
>MGNS01000160.1:0-16111 GCA_001795165.1 Chloroflexi bacterium RBG_16_57_11 | reverse complement strand
CGCCTCCAGCCTAAAGCACGCAATACACCGATCTCCCGTGTGCGCTCGAAGACTGACATCAGCATGGTGTTCAACACGCCCACACCACCGACAAGGATGGCGAGGACCGAGATAGATCCGGTCATCGCTGACGAATTCTGCATATCCGGCAATTCGGAGACAAAATTGCCCGCCAGTGCTGCGTGCACGTCAGGAAAATCGCGGTTAATCTTCTCGACCAGGGCTATAGCTTGATTCGGGTCTTTCAAGCGCACTGCAATCATGGTAACTTTACGTGGCCTTCCCATGAAAACCTGTGCGTCACGTAATGTGATGATCCCACCAATCTCTTCCCAGCTAACTTTCGACTCATAAATTCCAATGACGCTAAAGCGGTAGCCGCTCAAATCGATTGTGTCGCCCACTTTTTTATTCATCGCGTCCGCAATACTACGCCCCAGCAGGATTTGGTGGTTACTGGCCAATGGACCGCCTTCGACGATATCGATCCGGTTTATGAGGAAGCTGCGCGGCGAGTAACCCTGAAGGATCAAGAAACCACCTGTATCGGGCAATATCGTGGCCGTAAACATGATCCCACCGATATCTTGGACTTCGGGGAGCGCAGCGATTTTATCACCCACCCGCTCGTCAATGGCGGAAAGGGATGAGTCGGCAATGTCCGCCTGTCGAAGTATGATCTGTGCCTCGCCGGAGAACATGTCAGTCATTTCTTCGGTAAAACCCAGCATCACCGCTTCGATAGCGATAATCGCTCCAACCGTCAGACCGATCACCGCCAGGGTGAGCATGGTGCGAGTGAGACGCTGCCATAGGCTCTGGATTGCCATGCCACCGATAGGCAAGCGACGAAGCTTTTTACCACTGCTTCCGCCCTCATAGCGTAGTGCCTCCACCGGCGCCAGCCGTGAGGCGCGCCAGGCGGGATACAAACCACCCACCAGCCCCAATATCAGCACAACGGTGATAGCTTGTTGTAGGAGCTGTGGTTTTATATTTTCTACGTTCAAACCCCATAAGGTCGTAGAGTGGGACAGACTGTAGATCATTGCATATCCGATCACTACCCCTGCCAACCCACCCATCAGACAGACGGAAATCGATTCCATCAGTATCATCCAGAGTACACGGCGTTTACTCCAGCCCACAGCTCTCAATACCCCGATCTCACGTGTTCGCTCCATCACGGACATGAGCTGGGAGTTCATCATACCCACACCGCCGATGACAATTGCCAGACCACCAATCGCCCACACCATACCTTGCATCGTCTCCGCCATGCTCTGTTGATCAGCCAGGTCTTGTGATCCGCTGACCAGCAGGTCGGGCCATAGACGTTCGGCGCGGGTCATGAAGCGCTCCCGCAGAGAAGGGTCTTTTAGCCGGATATAGTACAGACTGACCGTCCGTGGTCGACCAAGCAACTCCTGTGCGTCCTTCAATTCCAACACCGCGCCGCTGTCTTCAAAGGCATCGCCGGTCTCATAAATGCCGAGGATGCGATAGACGCTTCCGCTGAGCCGCAGGGAGTCGCCCACAGTCTTTTCCATCACCTCGGCGGCAGCTGAGCCAAGCAGCACGGGCTTGCCATGTATGGCCTGTGAAATGTGACCTTCCAGACCTTGCCCTTGGATTATGTGATATCGCTCCAAAGCGAACGAATCTGGTGTATGGCCAAAGGCGAAGAAATAGGGATTATTCTCAGCCTGGATGAATCCCTGTACCATGCCACTCACATCAGAGACCTCCGGCGCGTTGAGCAACTCCTGACCAATTGCCTCGTCGACCGTGCTATAGCTCAGGTCATAGGTATCCGGTTGGCTCAAGATCAGGTCGGCTTTGCTGCCTTTAAGCATCGATCCATAACCGGATTGCAAGCCATCGGCAAGCGCGCCCAGACCGATAATAGCCGCCACACCGATGGCGACGCCCAAAACGGTGAGCAGAGTGCGGATTTTTCGGCGGAGGAGATTTTTTAGAAACATTTTTGGCTCAGACCAATTCATTAAGTCATCGGAACTTCGATGTCTGTTGACAGGGGCTGGTAAAAACTTACGGCGCTGCCGCGCCGTTAACCCTCAATATTATCCCGGCGAGTAAAAAATCAATTATTGTCCCGGTTTACCCGATGTTTCTGGCATTGTGGTTTCAGGCGCAATGCCGTCAAATACGATATGGATGGTCGCCTGGGCGAGGCGTTCCCAATCGGGCTGGTTTTGCGGCTGCTCCAGTAGCTGTAAGATAAACAGCCCGATCCATAGACTGGTCAGGACGCGTGCCGTTGCCGGGACGTCCAGGTCGTATAATTGGCCAAGCTTGATACGCAAGGTCAATTCCTTCTCCAGTCCGATCAAGGTTGGCTCAAGCAGTTGATTGGAATATCGCTGGCGTAACTCCGTGTTGGCCAGGAGCTCAGACAGGATCGCCTGCAACATCACCGAATTCTCGTTGACATACTCCCGGCGTAGATCGAGCAGACTGGCAAAATGCTGGCGAGCATCGCCTGCGCTCACCTGTGCCGGGCGCGCGGCACCCGGCACCAGCCCGGCTTGCGGTAGCTCGCTCTCGCTCAGACGGGCTAATATGGCAAAAAGCAGATCGTTTTTAGTTTCGAAGTAATTGTACAATGTGCCTTCGGCTACATCTGCTGCCTCAGCGATGTCCTTGGTGGTGGTGCGGTGAAAGCCACGGTCAGCAAATAGATGGGCTGCGGCGTCCAGGATTTGTTCCAGGCGGGCAGCCATCTGGCGCTGACGACGTTCAGGTCGACCACTCGGCTCGGTCATCGGCAAAACCTCCAAATAATGAGTGAGCAATCACTCATAAGTGAGTACTCACTCATTTTATCCATTTTCCGGGTTTTTGTCAAGAGTGACCCGGATTAAGTGTCAACATGATGCTCCATACTTAGGCGTCCGGGATGACCTGCTGGAAGGCTTTTTATAATGTGACTATACCAGTACGTGTAAAGGCCAAGCGCAACCAGCGCGCCATAAAATATCATCATCCCGGCAATAACAACCTGGCCAGATAGCGGTCCGATTGAGGCGCGCGATATGATCTCGTTCAGCGAGGTGGTTGAGGTTGGATATGACATCAACACCACTACCCAGCTTCCCAGAAGAATGGCGAAAATCCACTGGTAATTTCGTCGTAGACGACGGCCGATCGCTTCCCACCAGGGCATATGAAAATGTGGCCACTCCATATCATGTGCCAGTGTCTCTGCCCACTCCGGCATAGGCGGCCTGGAATTATCCAGCATCGGACGGTAGAAATTGATCTCAATCAACCGCGCGCGTGACCGCCAGATGTCGAAAAAGCGATAACGTCGCGCTTCCATCAACATTAAGAAAGCGCAGAAAAGTGAAATGATCGGAATCAGCACTTGACGTTGGCCGCTCTCGTCACTAAAAACGAAGCTCAACGCCGTAGCACTCAGCACCACTGCCCAATGACTGGTTGTATCAATCCGGCCACGCCAGGCGGTAGCCTCGCCCAACTCACCACGGTAGAGATGCACGATTGCGGTGACGAACTCGTTGCGAGTGATGTGCTCGAGATCCATCCGTTGTGCAATTCCAGGAAAAGCGGGTGTATCGGTCATTTCAGTTTCCTCCAATCACTACCACAAAGTCTGCATCTTGAGAACGTTAAATTATTGTAGCACAACGGGATTTCTGGGCGGACCTAATCACTGTTTGTGTTCGTTCTACAACACACGAGGTCATTACGGGTTTTACAAGGTTGCCTCACTTCACCAAAACGCGGATGTATTCGATAAGCGCATCAACCTGTTCGTCCGAGATCTGGCCTTTGAAGTCAGGCATGATGGCCTGGTACCCTCGCACAATCCTGGTGCTCGGTGATAATATCGATTCACGTAAATAGCTCTCATCTGCAAGGATTGTCTCGCCGCTTTCAAGCACTACCATCCCACCATACAGTCCTTCTAAAGATGGGGCGGCGCCTCCTGCCGCATTCGTGTGACACCCGGCGCATCCCATTCTCTGATAAAGCACTTCTCCGGAAATTTGGTTAGATTCAGGAGTATCCTCCGTCACTTGCTCAGGTTGTGAAGTCATTTTACATGCAGCCATGATCAGGGCGAGCGCGATCATCGCCGCCAGTATCGGTTTTGGTAACATAGAACCTCTCCTTTGTCTGAATTATTTGGATCTAGATGTGTATACGATGGAAGAGCAATAAGGTCGCGTGCTTAAGCACATGCGCGATGACGCAACAATCGGGTCGCCGAGATGTTTAGTTGCAGGTACAATGCAGAGACTCCCAAACAGAATGGATGCATTCCTTTGATGGTCGCGACACAGAAACCCTTCCAAACCTGGCCGATGCTCATTTTCCTGGCAGCAATTTGGGGCGGTTCGTTCCTGTTCATCCGCATCGCCGCCCCCGCCCTAGGCTCGATCTTCTTGATGGCAGTGCGTGTGGCGTTGGCAGCCGCCGCGCTGCTCGGTTATGCCCTGTCCCAAGCCTCTTTGCCCAATTTTCGGAGGTATTGGAAGCACTACCTGGTCATCGGCGCTTTAAATAACGCGATCCCCTTTGTGTTGATTGCCAATGCCGTTATCGACTTGAATGCCTCGCTGTCTGCAATCCTGAACGCTACCACGCCGCTCTTCACCGCACTGGCAGCGGCGGTGTGGCTGAGAGAACCGTTTGGCTGGCGGCGTGGCCTGGGTGTGCTGATGGGTATCCTGGGGGTCGTAATTTTGGTTGGATTCAGCCCAATCCCTTACTCTACAAAGGTATTACTTGCGGTTGTGCAATCGCTCCTGGCTGCACTGTCTTATGGGCTGGGTGCAGTCTATACGCGCACTCGTTTCCAGGGAGCCAACCCGATCCATACCTCCTTGGGTCAGCTAACCGGATCGACGTTCCTGTTGATGCCGTTAGCAGCACTCTCCGTTCCGGTAGCCTCACCAACGCTGATCGTTGTCCTGGCCACACTAACGCTGGCCCTGTTGGGAACATCTTTTGCTTACCTGATTTATTTTCGCCTGATCACTGCTGCGGGACCAACCACTGCTGCCTCGGTTACCTTCCTCGTCCCTTTTTTCAGCATTCTTTGGGGCGTGATCTTCCTTCAAGAGCCGCTCAGCCTGGGAATGTTCATTGGTCTCGGGGTAATCCTGAGTAGCGTTAAGTTGGTGATCGGCTAATTATAGGTGTAAGCAATAGGTGCTATTCACTCCAATTTTTCAACATCGCCCGAACCGAGCGGGTCATTTCCCAAGAAAAATCTGCTGTGAATTTTCGGATGTAATTCATCTGAACCACATTTTGCGCGCCGTTCGAATAATCACGCGGCTCGAAGGAGTGAATTCCGAATGGCAGGTGGACATCATCAAGCTCCTCGGCGCTGAAGCGGCGATAGCGATCGGTAAAAACGATGAATTTCCGCTCAAACCGTGGCACAAGCTTTGATCGCCTCTTTGTAGGTCGCCCAAAACAAAGCAGCACGACAGGGAACGTGTACTGCGGTAAGTCGAACATTTCCCGGTGGATTTCCCAATTTTCTGTGATATCGCCGATGTAACATGACCCGATGCCCAGCGACTCGGCAGCAATGACGGCGGTTTGGGCGGCGATTAGAGCGTCCATCATCGCCAGGACCAGGTCTCCTTCGGAGGGTGGTCGGGTCTTGATGCCCAATTCGGCGGCGCGCTGCTCACAGCCTGCTGCTGCGTACAAATCCGCCCAGCGCTGGTAATCTGCCAGGAACAATAATACGAAAGGGGAGGTGGCGATAAAAGGCTGGTGATCGCAGGTTTCAGCGAGCCTGTCTTTCAGAGTTTGCTGTTGAACTTCGATGATCGAGTATAGCATCATCGCGCCGGCAGTTGGAGCGCGCATCGCGGCATGTAAAATCGTCCCTTTTTCCTCTTGAGTGAGCGGGGTGGGGTCATACATCCGCAACGAGCGGCGTTTTTCTATCACCTTTAGGGTAGCATTTTTGATCATCACTAGCTCCTGATTTTGTTGCACATTGTTTATATTTACATTGGTGGCAGAGTTATGCTCAAAAAAATAAATGCCACCAGCGTTATGATGGTGGACAACGAAAGGGTGTTCACCACATATGCTGTCTCTTTTTCACTTGCGTCCTTCATGAACAGCGGGATGACGAATGGTGGAGGCAAGATCGCTATGGTCAATACCGCCGTCTGGTACGTCCGGTCCAGGCCAAGAATTATGCCTACCATGACTAGGCTGAATAGCAATCCTGTAGGTACCCATACGAGCATCCTCAGGAACACGGTGCGCGCCGGCCTGGAGAGACTTCCAGGCTTCAAGCGTAGCTCAGACCCAATAATCAGCGCCACCAATGGAGTGGTCATGCCACCGAGCAGTTGCAGGGTTGATCCAAGACTGCCATACCAGGCTTGCCCGGAGGCGAGAGTGTACAAACCAGACTTGTTGAATAATATACCACCCAGGATGGCAAGGATGACCGGGGTCTTGACGAAGGATCGTATTGTATCCGCAAGCCGCTGCTTACCACTGAGCTCCTGCTGCAACGACGGTACAAGGATAAAGAACACAAAAGTCACCTGTCCAAGGTCAATCAATCCAAATTTATACAGGTTCTCCTGACCATAAACCGCACCAAAGATTGCATAGCCCAGCATGCCGGCCTCAAAACCGGTCATCAGGTAGGGAAAGTAACGCCTTTCAGCCCAGGCAACCGGCGACCAGCGACGGCTGGCGATGAACACAAAAAAGCAAGCCATGAAGATGATCACAGGGATGACCAGCAGGCGTGGCTCGATGCTTACTCGCACGAAAGCGAGGAAGAGCGCCGCCGGTAAAGTGACATATATAACCAGCTTTTTAAGTTCGCCGAGCGTAACCGGGCTGAAAAAACTTTGCCGTCCAAGCCAATAGCCAAGTGAAGATAGTAATATTACAGGAATGACTTTGTAAAGAGCATCCAGGTACATGGACATAGGTTTTCAGGTAGGATTTGGCCCCCTTAATAGAAAAAAGTGTGCGGTCTATTCATTAATCCGCACACTTTTTGTTAATAGATTAAGCATCCATCAGAGACTTTGCCAGGGCGACCGCCCGGCTGGCATCCGGGGCGTAGCCATCAGCGCCGATCTGATCGGCGTAGGCTTGGGTGACCGGAGCGCCGCCGATCATCACCTTTACATTTCCACGCACGCCAGCGTTGTTGAGTGCCTCGATAGTCGCCTTCATATTTGGCATGGTAGTGGTAAGCAAGGCTGACAGGGCAACTACATCGGCTCGACCTTCCTGCACAACTTGAACGAACTTCTCGGGTGCCACATCCGTGCCCAGGTCGATGATCTCAAAGCCGGCGCCCTCCAGCAACATGCAAACCAGATTCTTGCCAATATCATGCAGGTCACCTTTCACAGTGCCCGCGACGATACGTCCTGCAGCTTTTACTTCCGCCTCGGCCAGGTGAGGCTTCAGCACTGCCAGACCGGCTTGCATTGCTCGAGCAGCGATGAGCATTTCGGGGACGAAAAACTCGCCTTCCTCGAATAGCATACCGACGTGGTTCATGGCTGCAATCATGCCTTCATTCAGAATTTGCGAGGCAGGCAAACCCTGATTAAGCGCTTGATTCACCAGACCTGGCGTGCTGTTTGCCTCGCCGTTCATAATCGCGTCATATAGGTTTTGTAGTATTGGCTCCATGTTTTGCTCCTATTTTTTTATAAATGGCCGATTCTACGGTCATCATCATTGTTGAACAATGCTCAATTATACACGCCAAACTCCTGCAGTGTCTCCCACATTGCCATGATATTTTCTGGTGGGACATTACCCTGAATGTTGTGTACTGTAGCGAAGACAAAACCTCCGCCCGGGGCCAGGTCCTCAATGCGTTTGCGGGTATCCGCGCGCACATCATCCAGTGTGGCATCGCCTAGCACCCGTTGTGTATCCACACCACCGCCCCAGAAAGTGATATCCTTACCGAACTCGCGCTTCAATTCCGCCGAATCCATGCCGGTGGCACTAACCTGAACCGGGTTAAGAATGTCTACCCCAATCTCAATCAGGTCCCCGATCACAGGGCGGATGGCGCCGCAGGAATGAAAGAATAGTTTGGCATTCGTGCGGGCATGGATAAAGTCAAACAGCTCCTTGTGTAGCGGCTTGACGATTCTTCGGTACATCGCAGGGGAAATCAGCATCCGGAACTGCCCGGCAAAATCGTCGGCTTCGTTGACTACATCAACATATTCTCCGGCTTCAGCCAGCGCTTTTTCCCAATATCCCATCTTCAGGTCCATCACCTGACGCATCAGCGCCACGAGCAACTTTTCGTTGTTGGCGAAGTCGGAGAAATAGTTCGCGAACCCGCGCATCCAGGCTGCCATTTCCATGATACCGGCGCATAGCCCGCCCATGAATACGCCGTGTTGCTCGACAGTCGCGGCATGCTTGGCACGTTTGCCCATCCCAACAAAACGTGCCGGGTCCGCCGGATCAGGCCAGTTATAATTTTCGATTTCTGCAATGGATTGAATATCCTTCAATGGGTGGTCGAACATATCGTAGTACCAGCCGCCCTCCACGGGCATTCGCCACCCGATGCCCCACTCGTCGTAGAAGTAAGTATAGCCTGGCATCTCTTTGATCTCGATCCGGAAAGCGGCGGAAGAGCGGGCAGCAACATCTCGCACGTCCACTTTCAATCGCTTTCGCATGTCATCGTCGACCGAAACGATTTGTTGGAAGATGTCAACAATGCGTGGCTGGACATCGGGCAAGCCAAGATAAATTCGCAGGGCGCGGTACGATTTGTGATGGATGCTGGTGAGCACGGTAGCGCCCAAGTCAAATGGGACGCGATCGGCTTCTTTATGATTCAAGGCCAGCAGCAGTCTTTCTCTTGAGTTCATGAGTTTACCTCCGGCAAATTGCAAATGATGTACGATCGGCTGATTATTAATTTTCAGGGACACCGGTTATTATGACATTTACCGTCCCATGGCATCGAAGGTGGGCTTGAGTGCATGGTACAACTCTCGATACAGGGGATAAGCTTGCTCATAAACTTCACTCACTCGTTGGTTGGGCCGGGTGCTCTGGCTGATGCGGATTACCGCCAGGCAGCTTTCATTCACTGTGGCCCATTCGCCCGCGCCAACCCCGGCCAGCAAGGCCGCGCCAAACGCGGCGCCCTCGGTGGTGTTCACCGTCACCAGCTCGGTGTCCATCACATCCGCCAGGATCTGGCGCCAGAGTGCGCTTCGGGAACCGCCGCCTGAGACGCGTACCTGTTCGATCCTGGATTTGGTCACACCAGGAGTGCTAATCATCTCCCCGGATGCCTGTTTGATCAGCTCCATGCTATCGCGCAGGCCAAAAGCCACGCCCTCCAGCACAGCGCGGGTCATGTGTGCCTGGCTGTGGCGCACAGTTAGTCCGACAAAGGCTGCCCGCGCCAGTGGATCTGGATGGGGGGTGCGCTCGCCGGTGAGGTACGGCAGAAATAACAACCCTTCGCTGCCTGGTGGAATATCAACCGCTAAAGCCAGCAGTTCATCGAAAGATGTATTTGCCGCCAGTGTATCGTGATACCACTGCAGCGAGCCGGCTGCTGAAAGCATGACGCCCATGAAGTGCCAGGCTCCGGGCACTGAGTGACAGAAGGCATGCAGGCGCCCATGCGGCTCAACAAATGGGCCATCGGTTGTAGCAAAGACCACACCAGATGTGCCCAGCGTCAGGGCTACGATGCCTGGCGTCACCGCGCCGACGCCCACAGCTTGCGCCGCCTGGTCACCACCGCCGCCCACTACTGGCGTGCCTGCCAGTAATCCGGTTTCTGCTGCCGCAGATGGTGTCACTACACCGGTGATCTCTGGCCCTTCGAAGGTTTCAGGCATCCAGGCGCGAGGGATGTCAAGGATATTCAACACTTCATCGGACCAATCCCGTTTCTGTAAATCGAAAAGCAGCATTCCGGCCCCATCGGCCTTATCCACTGCATGACCCCCGGTCAATCGCAAGCGGACATAATCCTTGGGAAGCAGGACGTGAGCAGTTTGCGCATAGATTTGAGGCTCATGGTTGTGCACCCACAGGATTTTGGGTGCTGTAAAGCCGGTCAGCGCCCGGTTTCCCGTGATGCGCAACAACTTTTCAGCGCCAACCTTTTGTGTGATTTCCTCACATTCTGCCCCGGTGCGCTGATCATTCCACAGGATCGCCGGCCGAAGCACACGTTCCTGCTTATCTAACATCACCAATCCATGCATCTGTCCGGTCATGCCGATAACCCGCACTTGTGCACCGCTCGCACCCGCTTGCGCCAGCGCCTGGCGGATGCTGCTCACCGCTCCCTGCCACCATTCATGCGGATCTTGTTCCGACCATAGCGGCTTTGGGGTCGAAAGGCTGAGCGGAGTCGATGCGCTTGCTGCGACCACCCCCTGAGGATCGATCAGCAATGCTTTAGCACTGGTTGTCGAGATATCGATGCCGAGGAAGAGCTGAGTTTGGATCATCTGACTCCGAGTAACAAGTCCACCGTGAGCTGGTCCAGCCGCTCGTATTGCATCCCCCGCCTTGCTAAAGTTGCCACATCGAATGGATAGGCTTTCAAGGCTTTCGCTTTCGCTGGGTTGAACTTTCCTTCGAATCCCTCCATGGCCGGATCATTCACGTTGATCTTAGCCAGTAAGAACTGGATTTCCTCATCCTGGTTGAAGTGTTCGGCCTTCTCTTTCAAGATCAGATAGGTGCGCATGCAGCCGCGGGCAAAATCCTTAACGCCCTCATAATCCTCGGTCCGGTAGGCATGGGCGTCGAAGTGGCGGCTGCCGGAATATTCGACATTTTCCAGGAACTTGACCAGGAAGAAAGATTGTTTTAGGCTCTGTGATCCAAAGCGCCAATCCTGGTCAAAGCGCACGGAATTCTGGTCGTTCAGGTCAATGTGGAACAGTTTGCCAGCCTCCCACGCCTGGGCGACAGCGTGCAGGAAGTTCAGCCCTGCCATGTGCTCATGTGCCATTTCCGGGTTCAAACCGACCATCTCCGGGTGATCCAGGGTGGCGATAAAACCCAGCAAGGCGCCGCTGGTTGGCAAGTAGATGTCGCCGCGCGGTTCATTGGGCTTGGCTTCCAGGGCCAGTTTCAGGTCATACCCCTGGTCAAGCACATACTCGCAGAGGAAGTTTAGCGCCTCCCGAAAACGCCTCAACCCTGCAGTCGGGTCTTTTGTAGCATCGCTCTCCACACCCTCGCGCCCGCCCCAGAAGACGTAGATTTTTGCGCCGAGCTCCACACCCAGGTCGATCGCTCGCATGGTTTTCTGCAAGGCGAACTTGCGTACCCGTGGATCGTTGGCTGTAAAGGCGCCATCCTTGAACACCGGATGGTGGAACAGGTTGGTCGTCGCCATCGGCACTACCAGCCCGGTTTCCTCCAGGGCGCGTTTGAAATCGCGCACAATCTGGTCGCGCTCGGTTGGGGTGGCGTCGAAGGGGATCAGGTCGTTGTCGTGAAAGTTGACCCCATAAGCGCCAATTTCTGCCAGCAGGTGAACCAGTTCGACCGGCGAAAGCTTATTGCGGACCGCCGCGCCGAATGGATCGCTACCGGTGTTACCAACTGTCCAAAGGCCGAATGTAAATTTGTGCTCAGGTTTGGGTTCGTATAGGTTTGTCATATTTTTTTCCTAATGTGCACACTGTTTTATTCGTAAAAATCGAAAATGAGTCAGTTACGGCGAATAATCTGACAGCCTCTCCAATTCAGATTTCACACGCGCAACGATCTGTTCCACGGCATGGTCGATAGTCAGGCGTCCTTGCTCGGCGCTGGCGCGTCGCGGATCATCGTGTTCATGGATGACACGCTCGGGTGTAGGTTCACCCAAAAATGTCTTGTAATCGATCACCGCCCAGTCAGCGTTGCGGAGCGGGTCAGGCAGCGGCGGAAGCATATCCAACCGTACCGTCTCGGGATGCAGCGCCTGCATCACCGACGTCTCGATGCGCGAAGCATGGCCAACCTCCATAACACCACTTGAGTTGGTTACGAAAGGTAAGGCGACGATCACCCGCGCGATTTTGTAACCGTTGAACTCCGCTGCCAGCCGCTCAAGGACTTCGATCTGGTTGGTCGCCGCATGCCCGGTGATCATGACGATCAGTCGAAAGCCCATCTTTGCCACCAGGCGGAGCTGCTCTCGCATTACCAGCGCAAAAACTTCCTCAGAGCAGTACAGGCTGGGCAGGCTGTTGGCGGGAAAATCCATCCCTACGATGTAATCTTCCAGGTTGAGACCCAGCCAGTCCAGCATGTCTGGCTGCCGCTCGCGCTCGGTACCCCAATACAGGGTTGGGAAGACCAGCCCGCTGGTCAGCTCTGCGGATTGTAGAGCGGCGTTCTGTGCGTTGAACGGATCTACCCCCAAGGGTAGATGTGGTCCATGCCATTCCAGCGGCCCGATCGGCAGATATGCCAACGTACAGCGCTTCATCTCTTCAATGATTTGTTCCGGGCGTAAATATGCAATTTGTCGCATTTTTACATCAGCTCGCATGTTCCTAGCTTACGTAGCTCTACATCAGCTTCAGACAGCACGCTCAGCTCGGCAGCGGTAGCTCCAGCCGGTGGTCGGAAAGTCTGGTCGAATTCTATGAGCTCAGCGGGATTGACAGATGCGAGTAAGATTGAGCCGCTGACTTCACCTGTTTTATCCAGCCACGTGAGCAGCAGGTTCCCACTGTCAAAAGCGCCAAATACCCCACTCAACTGCACACCATTGTGTGTTGCTTGCACAGCCAGCCTCTGGCTGGCGCATCCACCCGCCTGCACGTCCAGGATCGGTCCGGCGGACCTACACGCGCCCCATTCAATCTGGAAGTTGTGGCTCTCACCCGGCTGGAAGGTGTAAAATGGGCTGAGCACTTCGGTTTCCATCAGGTAAATATCGCTGTGCTCATAGTCCAGGTTGGCCACTCTGCCTTTGCCAATCGTCCAGCACTCCACGGTGGAGCCGTTATCGGGATATTCTTCGCCAGGGAAGACGGGGAACCGCTCCGTAAAGGCCAGTCCTTGCCTCGGGTTGCTGAAGGCGATCCAACCGCTGTGTAAATCCGGCGCGCAAGCATCGCTGCCAATCTTGCCGATCTCCCAGCGATATTTTGCCACCACCAGCCTGTGCTCCCGATCAACACCCCATTGCGGATTGGCAGGTTCGCCAAACATGACCCAGTACCCATCCGGGAATTTACTCTGTGGGTTGAGCGGGGCGGTCACGGTGCAGCTGGTCTCTGGAGCCAGCTTCCCATCGGGCAGCGTTTTCTCTGCCTGCAGTTGGGCCACATCCCAGATGCTCCAGCGTCGCAGCCGGTCAGAGATATTTTTAAAGCTCAATTCCAATTCGACCCGGCTGCTACCCCGGTGCAGGCTGACTTTGCGCGTGATCTGCATCCCAGTGCGGCTGTCCGGTGGACTGACCATTTTTACAGACGCTGCGCGTGCGCTGTGCTCCATGCCGGTCACTTGATACCGGCCGGTATCCAGCACCGGGTCGGGTGGGCCGTGCCACTGGTCATCGTTTTCCCAGCCTTGCGGCGAAGGCCAGGTCTTGTCACCGCCGAAATTCTTCCACGCGGCCAAAGAGCCATCGCCCTGGTTCTGCTCGGCAGTAAACAGCTTGCCAGCCAGGGTCGGATCGATAAATAATAATGGTATTTCACCCAGATCGAAAGCCATGATCCGCCCACCGATGTCAGGCACGGCGACAATTGTCACGAATCCGTTGCTTAAACAGATAGCCTTCCATCCGCGAAAATCTGCCTGTTCAAGGGAGCAGGAAGGAATATCAGCCATTTTTTGTTCCTTATATTTACTATACCTAGACGACGTGGTTTTCAGCCATGCCGGTTGCATGCAACATGATTGTGTGTTCATCGCACTGGTCATGTTTTAGCATGGCTGTTACACGGCCTTCGTGCATCACGACCACGCGATCCGACATCGTTAGAATTTCGGGCAGCTCCGACGAGATCAGCATAATGCTGATTCCCTGGTCGGCCAGATTGCGCATGAGCTCGTATATTTCAGCTTTTGCGCCGACGTCAACACCGTGAGTTGGCTCATCCATGATCAACAATTTTGGTTGGGTCGCCAGCCAGCGGGCCAGGGTGGTTTTCTGCTGGTTGCCTCCGCTCAGGCTGCGTACCGGTTGATCAACCGAAGCCAACTTAATCCTTAGCTGGTCCACGAACCGCTCAGCAGTGGACCGTTCCTCCCGGTGGCTAATCAAACCGTAGCGGGACATACGCGGCAGCTCGGCCACGCTCATATTAAATAAGATTGGCAAATCCGTGAACAGAGAAAGCAGCTTACGGTCTTCAGGGATCATCGCCATCCCATTTGCGATAGCCTTTCCAGGCGAAGTAAACCTCACCGTCTTGCCATCCAGGCGGACTTCTCCGGTGGTGATGGGGTCTGCACCAAAGATTGCTCGCGCCACTTCACTACGCCCGGCGCCTACCAAACCGGCAAAACCGACGATCTCACCCTGGCGAATCTCGAAGGATACATCCTGGAAGCGCCTTCCACTTAAACCACGCACCTCCAGGCGCAGGGCGCCTTCTTTAGTGCCTGCTTCTTGCCTCAGGCGGCTGGTTTCCTGGCGCAGCTCGCGGCCAACCATCATCTGGATTACCTTTTCAACACTGGCGTCGCTTTTCTGGATTGTGCCGCGGTATTCACCATCGCGCAGCACGCTGATGCGGTCGGCGATCTGCAACACTTCCTCGATTTTATGTGAAACATAGATCACCGCCACACCGCGTTGTTTAAGTGTTTCGATCACCGAGAAAAGTCGCTCAGTCTCCGATTCAGCCAACGATGAGTTCGGCTCATCCATGATAATCAGGCTGGCATTCTTCGAGAGCGCCTTAGCGATTTCCACCAATTGGCGCTGCGAAATGCTGAGCTTGCTCACCAGTATATCCAGTGGGATATCTAAACCTACCAGCTCTAACGCCGCCCGGGTGTCTTTTTCAGCCTCTCGCCAGCGGATCATTCCGCCATTCGCAGGCATGCGCCCCATGAACACATTTTCAATTACGTTAAGATGCGGTAACATCGCCAGCTCCTGGTGGATGACGGCGATCCCGGCGTCAAGCGACTCGATAGGTGACTTGAAATCGACCTCCTGGCCCTTGAACACCACCTGCCCGCTGTCTTGCTGGACAATACCACCGAGGACGTTCATCAGAGTCGATTTTCCCGCCCCATTTTCGCCCACCAGGGCATGGACCTCGCCGTAGTTCAGGTCAAAATTAACTGCTTTGAGCGCCTGGACGCCCCCAAAGCGCTTGGAAACGCCATCCACCATCAAGATCTGTCCACTGCTCTGACCCATAAGCTTTCTTCCCTATCGTGCTAACTAATTTCGAGCGACTGTGGGTGAAGAAGTTTCACCTCAGGCATTGCGAAGCGTTGAGACAAGAGCAATTTGCTGGCTTCGCCCGGTCTGGCGTGGGGCTTCTTCAGGTAGGAATAGCAGCGTGGGTTTTCACGGAGGCTAAGGGTGAATACTGCGCCGTTTGCATGGTCGTTAGCAGCAGCGATGTAAAACATCCTCGTTCAACCTGTGGAAGCTTCTGGCCACAGCGATGGAGCCTCCGTGAAAACCGCAAACCGGGTTGCGTGACGCCGGGCTACCAGCCCGGCCCCACGCTCACTGACGGGTCCGGGTGTGGTCCGGATCCGTCAGGCATAAACTTCGATTACGGAGCGGTCCAGAACTGGTCAATGTTCTCCGCCGTCACGATGTCGGCGCGCGTCACGAGGCGACCGCACTCCGGGTACACACCACCCGCTATCATATTAAACAAACGGACAGCGGGGTCATGGCCTTGAGCAAAGGGATCCTGGCCGATGGTGGCGTAAATCACGCCATCCTTGACGAACTGCATGGTCTCATCCACGAAGTCGAAGGAGACCACCCACACCTTGCCAGCCATACCGGCGTCTTGTACTGCAGCGGCAGCGCCGAAGGGTCCACCGGCGGTGACGTAGATGCCAGCCAGTTCGGGGTTGGCGGACATGAAGTCCTGCGCCTGGGTGT
>MGNS01000159.1:15115-23660 GCA_001795165.1 Chloroflexi bacterium RBG_16_57_11 | reverse complement strand
TTGCCGATTGGTTCAAGATCCCCGGTTTTGTGCCTCGTACGGCCAATATGGGGGTATGCGTAAAAAATGCCTGGACGGATACCGTATCGTGTGTCAAGTACGAGGAGCCTTGGGTCGCGGCCGGGATCTATCTCGGGAGGACCTGTCAAAAGGTAGGCCGTTAGCCGAACGTTCAATTTTCCTAGTTTCACGAGGTCAAGCGCTTTATATTAAGTGTATGCGCCAGACCGGGACGAGGACCACTCGTCCCGGTTTTTTCTTCTGGCTCCGGTAGATGGTAAAATCGTCTTATGAATCTGCAGACCATCCTGAACAGCAAGCAGGCCGGGAGGTTAGCGCTGTTCATGAGCCGGCACATCCCCCCATCGGTAGGATATCGTCTGGCTCACCATGTGGCAGTGCGCATCGCTGCCAGGCCTCAGACGCCGATGGTACAGGCGATCCGAGCGAACCAGTGGGTGGTCAGTGGAGGCGCTCTGTCCGCCCACCAGCTCGATGAAGCTGTTGCGGAGAGCCTGGAAAATGTTGCACGAGCGTTTTTTCAGCTTTTTCGTTACTTGAATGACCCCCCCAGGCTGGACGACCTGGTCGTGTTTAACCCCCAGGTCTGGGAGTTGATCAACCGCAACCAGAAGGCAGACCGAGGTTTGGTGGTTTGCGGCGTTCACTCCTGCAGCTTCGACCTGGTGGTTCGGGTGGCAGCCTTGAAAGGGGCTCGTATCCTGGCGCTTTCACTGCCAGAAGCTAACGAGGCGGTCGAATGGCAGCATAATATTCGCCGCCAGGTAGGATTGGAGATTCTGCCGGCGACCATGGCGAACATTCGCCAGCTCGTCCACCGGCTTGAGGCGGGAGAGATGGTGCTTACCGGCGTCGATCGCCCGATGCCAGATTTGAAGTACCATCCTGTTTTCTTTGGGCGTCCTGCTCAATTGCCGACTCACCATATTTATCTGGCACAGAAAGCGCATGTCCCGATCGTGTTGCTGGCCTCGATCCGGCAAGGCGATGGCCGTTATCATGTTGTATCTTCTGATTACATCGAGATGGAGACCGGCACCAACCGCAGCGATGAGATGACCTACAACGCCGAGAGAGTCTTGCAAGCTGCGCAGGCTTTAATCCGCCTGTCGCCTTGCCAGTGGACGGTATTCCAGCAGCTCTGGCCGCAGGTCCTTAAAGAAGTCCCTTAAAATCCAGATCACCTGGGAGATAAACGATGCGTGATATCAACTCCCACCGCAGAGTCCTCGATACCTTCACCGGCCCAATAGAGCGCCCGGTATTACGCTGGCTGGCTGCACACATGCCCGCCTGGGTGACGCCGGATCAACTCACCGCTGTTGGTGTATTCGGCGGCGTGGTGATCCTGTGTGGTTATTGGCTTACCGGAGTGGATCGGAACTACCTCTGGCTGGTAAACCTCGGTTTTGTCATTAACTGGTTTGGAGACAGCCTGGATGGCACCCTGGCGCGCTATCGCCACACAGAGCGCCCGGTGTATGGCTTTTATATCGATCACGCTGTCGATGCATACGTCGAAATGATGATCTTTCTCGGGCTTGGCCTATCGCCCTACGTACGTTTCGACCTGGCGTGCCTGGCATTGATTGGCTACTTTCTGTTATCGCTGCTGGTTTTTTTGCGCACGTGTGTTAAAGGCGAGTTCGTCCTATCCTACGGCAGGCTTGGGCCGACAGAAGTGCGGTTGATTGCGATGGCAGCGAACACGCTGGTATATTTTATCGGCAACCCAATGCCAAATCTCTTCTACCTGCCCCTTTCGCTGTATGATTGGCTGGTCGTCGTTGTGATCGTGCTGCTCTTTTCTATTGCCATAAGCACCACAATCATACAGGCGCGGCTGCTCGCAAAATTGGAATTAGTACGCCGAAAACAGCCCGTCGAATAGCTGCGTGGCAATTGAGCCGACCTCGGTACCCGAACACCTGCCAACTAGTTTAACTTTCCCGACTTTCACTCAGCCGCATAGCCAGGGCGATTGCACCTAATGAACCAGAGCGATTACCCAACCCGGGTGGGACGATATACCGGCCGATTTGCTCCAAGATGGCTGGCGCCTGGACATAACCGTTCAGCAACTCCAGCACCCGTCGCCGGACCATCGGCAAAAGCTCCGGATTTTGCATCACCCCACCGCCGATGACGATTCTCTTCGGTGAAAGTGCGCAAATCAATGTGTTGAGCGCCAGAGCAATATACTCCGCTTCCAGGCCCCAGGCCGGGTGGTCCACCGGGAGTGTCTCGCCGCGCTGCCCCCAGCGCTTTTCGAGCGCCGGGCCGGCTGCCATGCCTTCGAAGCAATCGCCATGATACGGACACGCGCCAGCAAAGGGATCGGCCTGCCAGTCGTGCGGCAGGCGCATGTGCCCCATTTCCGGGTGTACCAGGCCGTGGAGAGGATGACCATTCAGGATGCCTCCGCCACCCACGCCAGTGCCGATGGTCAGGTACAGGCATGGATCAGCGCCTTGCGCCGCTCCCCAGGTGTATTCACCCAGTGCGGCACCGTTCACATCGGTGTCAAAGGCCACAGGGGTCTGGAGCGATTGTTCCAGATAGTGGGCGATATCCGTAAAAGCCCAACCAGACTTGGGCGTTGTGGTGATGAAGCCGTAGGTTGGTGAGGAGCGATCCAGATCGACCGGACCAAAGCAGCTTACCCCAATGCCGTGCAACGGTTGGGTTTTGCTCTGCTCCCGAAAGAAACTCACTGCCTTGCCGAGAGTTTCCTCGGGGGTGGTGGTGGGAAAGCGCGTTTCTGCGCGCACCTCCTGTGGCCCACTGGCCAAAATACAGACAAATTTTGTCCCCCCGGCCTCGATGCCGCCGAATAAGTTCATATGCCCTCCTGGATTATGCTGGGTGTGCGCCGGTAAGCTGCGCATTAATTTCACATTATACTGAAACTTTCTCATTCGATTAAGCGTCTATCTATATTAGAATCACATTAGTCGCTTTCTGCCGCAGGATTGTTTGGAAAGGAGTGCATACAATGCTTAAATTTTTCTGTGTGCTTCTGACATTCGTGTTTATTCTATCCGCAGCAGGTGTTTTGCCCGCCGCGGCGAGCGACCCTCCTCCGCCCTCACCGAATATCCCTCAGGGAGCCACCCGCCTTGCGCTGCCTTTGGTCTCCAGGCCTTACCCGTACTATATCACCGGACAGGTCAGTGACGTCAATGCCGCCCCGCTGGCTGGTGTGACCATCACGGATAATTTGGGTCATACCGCTATTACAGGCCCTACCGGCGACTACAGCCTGGGTGTGAACGGCGGGGCGACCTCGGTAGCGCCTTCGCTCGAAGGCTACCTCTTCTCACCCGCAATGCTGGATCTCAATGTGACCAGCAACGTGACCGCTCAAGACTTCACTGCCTCACTCGGTTGCACCGAAGCCCTGGGGAATACAAGTTTCGAAACCGGCGGCTATTGGAACCTGCTGGAAGGCCCTGGGATGTACCCGTCGTCTTACTCCACGACCGTGGCTCACAGCGGCTCGCGCTCGGTCCGCCTTGGCATTATGAACTGGTGGGAAAATTCACTGAGCGACTCGCTGGTGCGCTCCGGACCCATCTCGATCCCGGCCAGCGGGACTTCGGCGAGCCTGAGCCTGTGGCTCTACCCGCTCAGTAGCGAAGCATCGACCCTGGCGCCCGAGGCTGAGCCGCCTGATACAGACTTCGGCGACGTCACCTTGTTGTATGACGCCCAGTTCGTGCGAGTGCTGGATGCAGGGAATCACTTCCTTAACACTCTCTTGTATATCCGTAGCAACAATGGATTCTGGTCCTATCACACATTCGATCTTTCAGCCTATGCAGGACAGACTATCAAGATCGAGATCGGGGTGTACAACGACGGCACGGATGGGATTACCTCTTTGTATGCGGATGATGTCTCGCTGCAGCTTTGCAACTCGGGGTCGCCACCGCCGCCACCGGCCGGCGATTGCACCAACCAGGTGGTCAACAGCGGCTTTGAATACAACGGCGCCTGGGGGATTCCTTATACCCCGTACCCGGCCGGGTATTCGGCGGATTATGCATATCAAGGCGCTCGCTCGATGCGCACCGGCATCCCCCTGTACACCTACGCGAACGTATATTCTTATTCGGATGCCTGGCAAACCGTATACATCCCGGCCGGATCGACAAGCGCGCAGCTGCAGATGTGGCTGTTTCCGCGCAGCCAGGAAGCTGCACTGACTACGGATGCCGAAGCTCCTGATCCTGACCCGGCCACGAAAGCCCCGGAAGCGGGGACGATATGGGAGCAGCAGCCGCTCAGCCCGGATGTCCCGGATGCACAATACGTCCTGGTGTTGAACCCATCCACAGGAGCAATCCTTGAAACGCTGTTATGGTGGCAGCCGCGTAACTCCTCGGGCTGGATTTACCGGACTTTCAATCTCAGCCACTACGCTGGACGCTCGATCCGCCTGCAATTCGGGACCTATAACAACGGTTACGGCGGTCGTACGGTCATGTACGTCGACCGGGTGGTGGTGAATACCTGCGCCACACCACCCCCGCCTCCACCGCCTCCGCCGGCCTGCTCCGAGCGGATTAGCAATGGCGGCTTCGAATACACAGGCGCCTGGTTTATCCCGTTGACAAATTTTTCGGCGGGCTATTCGACAGCACTTTCCAACGCCGGAGCACGCTCAATGCGCACCGGGATCGTCTACCCGGCGCATAACCGTTATGCATATTCGGATTTCCGACAAACGGTGAGCATCCCGGCCGCTTCGAGCACTGCCACCTTGCGCTTCTATGCTTACTCCGCCAGCGGGGAAGTGTATGGCAGCGACCTGGTGGTCGAGCGCCCTACTTCAGCCGAGCTGGGCGCCGCTGCGATGGCTGGTGATGTGCAATACCTGCTGGTTCTGGATCAATGGGGTTACTGGATCGACACCCTGCTATGGCGGCGAAGCAACGAGCGCTTCTGGAACTATTTCCAGTACAACCTGAACCGCTTCATCGGCTCGACCATCCAACTGCAGTGGGGTACCTATAACAACGGTTGGGATGGTGTCACCTCGATGTATGTGGATGATGTCTCCTTGCGCGCCTGCCCATAAGCTTAACCGCATTGCAGAGCTGTTACTGGTCGATAATGTCACACCCGCAGGTCTGTCAAAGATCTGCGGGTGCTTTTCTCCGTGGGTACAGGACACAAGCTACAGACAATAAAAGCAAAACGCCCAAGTGCGAATTCACCACTGGCATCGAGCCCTGAATGTGTCTATCGCCGTACACCGGCTGATCCCAGGACCGATTGCCATAGACACGGGCGCAGCACTTCCTCCGGTTGGATCGATCCGGCCGGAGTCCAGAAAATAATGTATACAATTATTATCTATTTTAGGTTATCATTTAGAATGGCATCGCGTTTATAAACCAGGTAGATAACAATGGATCAGCCCATGAAACACGATAAGCATGACCATACCCAACCCGAGCGACAGGTCGTGACCGACCAGCCTGACCATACCCAACACAGTATGCATGAGCATTCTCAACACGAAGAACCGATGGCACCCGGTCCTGCCCAACACGCCCAGCACGGTCAGGGCTCCACCACCGACACACAGGCAGGCCAGGCTGGGCGAATGGAGCATGCCGATCACTCCGGTCAAGCCAGGCATGCGGCTGACCATACCGGCCACGAGGCAATGTTCCGGGAGCGCTTCTGGTGGTGCCTGTTGTTTAGCCTGCCGGTGCTGCTATACAGCGAGATGATCCAGGAATGGCTCGGGTTCAGCCCTCCGGCAATCCCGGGCAGCACCTGGATACCGGCTATCTTTTCGCTGATCGTTTTTGGTTACGGCGGCATGCCATTCTTGCGCATGGCCGTCCCCGAGCTGCGTAATCGCCAGCCGGGGATGATGACCCTGATCTCCCTGGCGATCTCGGTTGCTTTCCTGTATAGCTACGCAGCGTTAATCTTTCAACTGGGTGAGGGTTTTTTCTGGGAGCTTGTTACGCTGATCGACATTATGCTGCTCGGCCACTGGCTGGAAATGCGCTCGGTGAGACAGGCTTCCGGCGCGCTGAATGAGCTGGCCAGATTGATGCCTGATACGGCTGAGCGCATCCAATCCGATGGGAGCATCGAGACAGTATCCGTCGACTCACTCCGTAATAGTGACCTGGTGTTGGTGCGCCCTGGAACCAACGTGCCTGCGGATGGAGAAGTCATCGAGGGGGCTTCGGATGTGACCGAAGCCATGATCACCGGCGAGTCGAAACCGGTTGGCAAAAAGCCGGGGAGTCAGGTGATTGGCGGGACGATTAACGGCTCCGGTAGCTTGCGGGTGCGGGTCACCGCCACGGGGAGCGAGACGGCGTTGGCCGGGATCATGCGCCTGGTCGAGCAGGCGCAAAGCAGCAAGTCAAGGACCCAGGCGCTGGCCGATAAAGCTGCCGGTTATCTGTTTTATGTCGCCCTGGGTGTGGCTATCCTGACTGCGATCGCCTGGTCCATCGCGGTCGGGTTTAATATTGAAGTCATCGAGCGTGTTGCAACGGTACTGGTCATCGCCTGCCCGCATGCCTTAGGGCTGGCTATCCCCCTGGTAGTTGCTATCACAACCGCCATGGGGGCGAATAACGGCATCCTGGTGCGGGACCGTATGGCGATGGAAGAAGCCCGCCTGATCGACACGGTGATTTTTGATAAGACCGGCACTCTGACCAAGGGTGAATTCGGGGTGGTGGGGATGGCGGTAATGGAAGGTTGGGAGGAGGATCAGGCTCTGGCGGTGGCAGCAGCCATCGAAGGCGATTCGGAACATACGATCGCCCGTGGCATTCGCAGCAGCGCAGAGTCGCGTGGTCTGGTGATACCCCAGGTAGCGGATTTTGAAGCCATCCAGGGGCGCGGCGTGCGGGCAAGCTGGCAGGGGCTGGTGGTCTCTGTCGGCGGGCCACGCTTATTGGAGAGCATGAATTTGACCTTGCCAGAGCCTCTGTCAGGCTTTGAGAGGGCGGCCAGCACCAGAGGGCAGTCAATTGTTCACCTGGTCGTCGATGCGAAACCCGCCGCCAGCTTCGCCCTGGCAGATATGGTCCGGGAGGAAAGCCAGGAGGCGGTCGAGCGCCTGCACACGATGGGCCTCGAAGTGGCCATGTTGACCGGCGATAGCCAGGCGGTGGCCAAAGCCGTCGCCGAAGAGCTGGGTATCGACAGTTACTTTGCCGAAGTGCTGCCCGAACATAAGGACCAGAAGGTGGCCGAGCTGCAGCGCCAGGGCAAACGGGTAGCGATGGTCGGCGACGGCGTGAACGACGCCCCTGCCCTGACCCGCGCCGATATCGGGATCGCCATCGGCAGCGGTACGGACGTGGCAGTCGAATCGGCGGGGATCATCCTGGTGCGCAGCGACCCTTTGGATGTGGTCAAGATCATACGGCTCAGCCGGTCCAGCTATCGCAAGATGGTCCAGAATCTGGCCTGGGCGACTGGATATAACCTGATCGCCCTGCCGCTGGCAGCCGGAGTGCTGGCGCCGTGGAATATTTCCATTACACCAGCGATGGGCGCAATGCTGATGTCGGTGAGTACGATCATCGTCGCCCTCAACGCTCAACTTCTACGAAGAATGAAACCGTAACCTGAAGTGCTCCACTAAATCCGTATCATTTATTAGACTGGTGATAAAATCTTCTCTTGGTTGGGGGTGAAGGTTTTTGATTAAAACTTCTTACAGTTGTGTTGAGTTATCTAGACATAATGATCAAGTGGCCAAACATAATGGAGAAGAAACAAATGAAAAAACTAGCAAACCACCCTTCCAATGCTGTGTGGCTGCTCATCGTTTTGCAATTCCTGCTTGGGCTGGGTGCCTTAGCAGGCGGCGCTGCGTTAGTAATGGCCTCAGATGGATCGATCCTGCAAATGCCACTCAGCAGTTTGGAACATTCCCCTTTTCCCAACTATCTGATCCCGGGGGTTATATTGTTTATCTTATTGGGTGTCTATCCGCTGGTAGTGGCCTATAGTTTATGGCAGCAACCTGCCTGGCGCTGGCCCGAGGCGCTCAATCCAATTAAAGATAAACACTGGAGCTGGGTGGCTTCGCTATCCGTCGGCGTGATTCTGGTGATCTGGATCACGGTGCAGGTGTTGCTAATCCGCTCGATCGCCTCTTTGCATGTTCTGTATTTTATTTGGGGGTGGGTGTTGATCCTGCTGACCTTGAACAAGTCGGTCCGTGGATACTGCTCACATTAATGCCAGGGATAGTGTTTACCAAGCCCGCCTCACGAGGTGGCTGTAAATTCTGTGGTATGATCAAAAGGGTGGTTTGGATTGATCATGGCACGCCGACAGACACGCTACACCCTGCTCATCGCCCTGCTGGTTGCACTAATGCTCCTGGCCTGCAAGCTCCCCACCGCCATCTCACAGAGATTGGCTGAAGAAACGCCCACCCAGACGCAACCCGCCTCGGCCACAGCTTATCCCGCCCCAGAGACCGAAACATCTACTCCTGGAATAGGCACCGCTTACCCTGGTC
>MGNS01000159.1:13858-15085 GCA_001795165.1 Chloroflexi bacterium RBG_16_57_11 | reverse complement strand
CCGGGCCTGGAAGTCACGCCCTCCCCGCAAGGCGGGGAGGCCAGCCCCTATCCCGGTGGATCCGATGCGACAAGTTACCCTGGCCCGCAACTACCCATCTCTTCCATCACACCCAGCATGACTCTGACTCGAACGGGCACACCGGGTCAAAAGACACCCACTCCCAGCGTGACGGTCACCCGGACGAACACGCCAACCGGTGCAGTTGGGCCGACCTCATACCCACCACCGGGTGGCTCCCCAACTTCTTATCCGCCACCGTCATACCCTGGTGGTTATCCCCCTCCCGGCGGATATCCCCCACCCGGACCATACCCTAGCCCGGATCTCACTGTGACTCAATTGCCCACCTCTACATCTACCCCGACGGGCAGTCCTGGGCCCACCACGACCCTTACGTCCACCCCGTCTCAACCGGCCGCTGCGCCCGTCACTACGTTAGCTTCACCAACGCCTACTTTTTTTTCTACGCCCACGCCCACGCTTACTCCAACGCCCACGCGGACCCTCACACCGCTGCCGCCGCCGCCTTGGGTCAGCGCGCGCCTGCGAGCGTCTGATCCCCGCACCACCCGTCTGGCTTCCGGCGAGGTGCAATTGGTCGAGTTTTTTGCCTATTGGAGCGGCCCCAGCCAGGCGATGGCGCCCATCGTCCAGGGGCTCGAAGCGGAATACCGCAACCGGATGATCTTCACTTATCTGGATATCGATAATCCAGCGACTCGCCCATTCCAGAGCCAATTGAAATTCCGCACAGAGCCACATTTCTTCCTTCTCGACCCACAAGGGCGCATCTTACGCCAGTGGATTGGTTATGTCACCCCGGCGCAGTTTCGACAGGCCTTTCAGGATGCTCTAAGTCTCTGAGAATTCAACCAGCCCGGCAGGGTATTAAAAGTCATATTGTTAAAAGATTCTCAACTTGCCGATGATTCCTTGACAGGTGGGATTTGGGGGCGTATAATGCCGTTACCCCTCCCCCCTGGGGGGGGTAGGAGAGCGATCCCATGAAGCACGATAGCGCCCTCAAGCGCCTCAAGACGGTTGAAGGTCACATCCGGGGCATCCAGCGGATGGTTGAGGAGGACACCTACTGTATCGACGTCATTCGACAGATCCAGGCTGTCCAGGCTGCGCTCAACAAGATCAGCACCCAGATTCTGGATGAGCACCTGAATTCCTGCCTGATCACCGCAGTGCGTGGTGAAAACGTCGTCGAGCGCGAGC
>MGNS01000159.1:9793-13847 GCA_001795165.1 Chloroflexi bacterium RBG_16_57_11 | reverse complement strand
GAGATCATCGACGTGTTCGAAGCGGCTACCAAGCCGTAAGAATAATTCATAAATCCCAAGGAGATACCTAATGACAACAATAACTTATTCCATCCCGAACATTTCTTGTGGCCACTGTGTCCACACGGTTCAGTCCGAAGTGGCTGAGCTGGCCGGCGTCCGGACTGTGATCGCCAGCCTGGACACCAAGCAGGCAACCATCAGCTTTGATGCTCCAGCGACCGAAGAGCAAATCAAGTCCTTACTGGCATCCATTAATTATCCGGTTTCCAATTGATCGTTCAGGCTGACTTTACAAAAGCTGACCTGCTCGCGTAAAGTCAGTGGGAGGTTGTTATGGCAGAAATCAGGCAGGTAACCTTGCCCATCACGGGCATGACCTGCGCAAATTGTGTCGCCACGGTGGAGCGCTCCCTGAAAAAGGAAAATGGTGTCCAGGTAGCGCTGGTTAACCTTTCCTCGGAGCGCGCGACGGTTGAGTTTGACCCCGCCCAGGCAGGGTTGAGTGATCTGATCGGCCGTGTCGAGCGCGCCGGGTATGGTGTGGCTACCGGCGAGGCTGACCTGCTCATCCGCCGGATGAGCGATGACAACGACGCGCGCCGGTTGCATAAGGCTCTTGCTGGGCTGGAAGGCGTGTTGGATGTCCAGGTAAATTTCACCACCGAGCATGCGCGTGTCAAGTACATCCCCACCTTGATCAGCCAGGTCGAGCTGCGCCGGGCTGTCGCCTCGGCGGGCTTTGAAGCTGTGGTGACCGGCGGCGAGGCTGAGGATGCAGAGCGCATGGCGCGTGAAGCCGAGATCGCTCAACAGCGCCACTATCTGATCGTCGGGTTGATCTTTACGATTCCGCTTTTCCTGCTCTCGATGGCTGATGATCTGGGCCTGCTCCCGATGTCGATTGTCCACGCCTCCTGGCTCACCTGGCTGATGTTTGCCCTGGCGACGCCTGTTCAATTTTATGTCGGCGGGCAATTTTACGTCGGGGCTTACAAAGCGCTGCGGAACGGATCAGCAAATATGGATGTGCTCATCGCCATGGGCTCATCGGCTGCCTATTTCTACTCCATCCCGGTGATGCTGGGCTGGATTGACGGGCATGTATATTTCGAGACCGCTGCGGTGATCATTACCCTGATCAAGCTTGGGAAGTACCTGGAGGCGCGCGCCAAAGGTCGAACCAGCGAAGCGATCAAGAAGCTGATGGGTTTGCGCGCCAAAACGGCGCGCGTGCTGCGTGATGGACAGGAGCTGGAGATAGCTGTAGAAGAAGTGCACCTGGGCGATATTGTCATCGTCCGCCCTGGTGAGAAGATCCCCGTCGATGGCATGGTCATCGACGGCCGTTCGTCGGTGGATGAGTCGATGCTGACCGGTGAATCCTTGCCTGTCGAGAAAGGTCCTGGAGATGCGGTGATCGGCGCCACGCTCAATAAGCTGGGCTTGATCAAATTCGAGGCTACCAAGGTCGGTAGAGATACCGCGCTGGCGCAGATCATCCGCCTGGTGGAAGAAGCTCAGGGCAGCAAAGCTCCGATCCAGAAGCTGGCTGACCAGGTATCGGGGGTGTTTGTCCCGGTGGTCATCCTGGTAGCGCTGTTGACTTTCGCGGTCTGGTATTTCTTCATACCAGTACCGCCCGGATCGGATACCACCGCCTTCACCCGCGCCTTGATCAACATGGTCGCGGTGTTGGTCATCGCCTGCCCATGTGCGATGGGTCTGGCGACCCCTACCGCGGTGATGGTCGGCACGGGTAGAGGCGCCGAGATGGGAATCTTGTTCAAATCCAGCGAAGCCCTGGAGCGCGCCGGGCGGATTACAACCGTAGTGCTGGATAAGACGGGCACCATCACTCGCGGCCAGCCAGCCGTCACGGATGTCGTGGTATCAAAATCGGCCGGGAACGAGGTGAAGGATGAAATACTAAAGGTTGAAATACTAAAGGATGAAATCCTCAGACTTGCAGCCTCAGTTGAAAAAGGCTCCGAGCACCCGTTGGGCGAAGCCATCGTGGCCGAGGCCGGAGAGCGGGCGCTCATGTTAAGTGATCCGCAAGGCTTTCGAGCCACAGTCGGTCATGGTGTGGAAGCCCAGGTGGATGGACGCCAGGTGATGGTCGGCAATGTGCGCATGATGAGCGAGAGAAGCCTGGCTCTCGATGGCTTTACCTCCGAAATCGAGCGCTTGCAGCAGGAGGCGAAAACCGCCATGCTGGTGGGTGTGGATGGTGAAGTGCGGGGCGTGGTCGCGGTCGCCGATACGGTAAAAGATGGCTCGACGGAAGCGATCCGCTGGTTGCATGACCAGGGATTGAAAGTAGCGATGATCACCGGCGACAACCGCCAGACCGCGCAGGCCATCGCCCGCCAGGTGGGGGTGGATGATGTGCTGGCGGAAGTGTTGCCAGGTGATAAGGCCGCCGAGGTAAAAACCCTGCAGGAGGCTGGCGAGGTCGTCGCCATGGTCGGGGATGGGATCAATGACGCTCCCGCACTGGCTCAGGCCGAAGTAGGCATCGCCATCGGCACCGGAACAGATGTCGCCATAGCCGCTGCGCCCGTGGTGTTGATTAGTGGTGATTTACGCGGCGTCTCACGGGCGATCAGCCTGTCTCGCCGCACCCTGCGCACAATCAAGCAGAACTTGTTCTGGGCTTTCTTTTACAATGTGATCTTGATCCCTGCGGCTGCCATCGGCCTGCTCAACCCAATGTTGGCGGCAGGAGCGATGGCCTTCAGCAGTGTCTTCGTGGTCAGCAATAGCCTGCGATTGCGCCGAATCCGTCTTGGCTAAGGTTGATTGGGCGACGCTCCGGCCAGGATGGTTTTACCAGGCCGGAGCTTCCTTTTCATAGAAGGCTGTCTCTCATCGGGGTCAGGAATATTACAGGGTTGAAGGCCTTTGAAGGCGACATGCTTCTCACCAAACCTTAATCGCCTGAAATTCACAAGCTATTGACCCGTATTTCTTTTACGAGTATGCTTAATGCTTGCTTGCCAGGTTAGTCATTTCTGGATGGTTAATTTGCCTCCCTGGCGCATCTATCTATTGGTACAGGTGAATCGCAGTGCAATTATCCGACCAAGCCAGCCGCCATGCGGCTCCAGAGGTGACCCACTCCGCCGATCATCGAGAGGGAGTATCCCGGCGCGAATTCTTGAAGCTCGCCGCGTTAGGCCTGGTCGGTATTTCTATGCGTAGCCTGCCGCACAACTGGCTGAAAAAAAGCCTGTTCTTGCCGGAGTTCCCAGATGCCGAGCGTCTGCTGCGGGTTGCCGGTGGGATGGTGGAGCTCAAGCAGCGACCGGATCCAGAAAGCCTCACCCTGGGCGTGTTATATGAAGATGCCGTGGTGCCCTGGCTGCGCGAGGTTTCAGGCGCCAGGCCAGCTTACATATTCAACAACCAGCGCTGGGTGGAGACTCCTCAGGGTTTTATCTATTGTCCGTATATACAGCCGGTAAAAAATCAACCCAACACACCGGTGGATGAGCTGCCAGCCTCATCACGCGGCCCGGGCATGTGGGTGGAAGTGACCGTGCCCTACGCCGACGTTATCCTCGACAAGGCTGAGCCCTCCTCCAAGTCTTGGGTCGAAGCCAAGATGGACCAGGGACTACCGCTACGCTTTTATTACAGCCAGACCTTCTGGGTGGATGCGATACGGAAAGACAGCCAGGGTCGTTCCTTCTACCGGGTTAATCCCAATTTTTATGGTGGGGTTGACCTGCTGTGGGCGGCGGCAGAGGCCTTCCGGCCGATTACCTCACAAGAGCTCTCGCCGATCAACCCGGAGGCAGCCGATAAAAGTATTGTTGTGGATGTCACACACCAAACGCTGTCATGCTACGAAGGTCCGAGTGAGGTGTATTTCTGCCGTGTTTCCACCGGGGCCAAATATGATATGTATGGCAATGTGGTGGATAAATGGGCCACTCCGGTTGGCAAGCACCGCATCACACGCAAATATATCTCGCTCCAGATGAGTGGAGGCACCACCGGCGCGGGGTATGATCTGCCTGGGATTGCCTGGACCAGCATCTTTGCC
>MGNS01000159.1:9424-9730 GCA_001795165.1 Chloroflexi bacterium RBG_16_57_11 | reverse complement strand
CCTGCCGGAGGATGCCAAGTGGGTTTTCCGCTGGTCATCACCCGAAGTGGTTTACGATCCCGGCATGCTCGATGTTACTGTAAGCGGGGATGACAGCACAAGCGTCGAGGTTATCGAAGGATGAAGCTTCGATCCGGTCCGCTAACCAGGCGGGAATTCCTGACCGTTACGGCTCTGGGAGCTGCAGGGCTGATGCTGCCCGGTACCCGGTATAGCTTGCCGTTCGCGGCCTTGCCCGTATTTCCCCAAGCTGATCTACTCGGCCGCGTGCTGGGGGGTAAAGTTGAAGCCAAGGCTCGCCCGGAT
>MGNS01000159.1:0-9298 GCA_001795165.1 Chloroflexi bacterium RBG_16_57_11 | reverse complement strand
CGGTGCGCAACAAGCTTAATCCACCGCTCCCGACACTACCCAACACGGATGGAATGTGGGTCGAGGTAACCGTGCCTTACATTGATCTGGTGCTCGCTAACCCGCCTGGGCGCTCCCCTTGGCTTGAGTACACTACCACCCCGCGGTTGTACTACAGCCAGATCATGTGGGTGGATCAAGTCAAGACCGACGAGGATGGGCAGATCTTGTATCGCCTTTCCGATCGCTATGGCAGCTTTGGCGATTTCTTTTGGGCTGCTGCCGAAGCATTTCGCCCGCTGCAAGCTGATGAACAATCGCCCATCCATCCGGAAGTGGAGGACAAGCTGGTGGTTGTCGATCTGACCTACCAGTCCCTCTCTTGTATGGAGGGTAATAACGAGGTCTATTATTGTCGTGTCTCTACCGGTCCGAAACTAAGTGCGAAGGAAAACCCTAACGGTCGGTGGGCCACCCCGCTGGGCAAGCACACCATCTGGCGTAAACTGATATCCGTGCACATGACCGGGGGTACGACCGGCGGAGGGTACGATCTGGCCGGCATTGGCTGGACGACATTGTTTGCCAGCAGAGGTATGGCCATACATTCCACATTCTGGCATAATAATTATGGCATACCGCAGTCGCATGGCTGTGTGAATTGCACACCCGAAGACGCTCAGTGGATTTTTCGCTGGACGATGCCCGTGGTGCCGAGCGATACAGGCGATATCACCGTATCCGGGCAGGGTAGCACAAAGGTTTTGGTGGTAGAGACTTGATCGCAACGATCGGTCATCGCTGCGTTTATTTATCAGGAGACAGGTATGGAAATTGCTAATATTGGTGTGAGTCTGGCTTTTCTGGCTGGCCTGGCGTCTTTCCTGTCACCGTGTGTCTTTGCCCTGGTCCCGGCCTATGTCGGTTACCTGGGGGGGCGCTCGGTTGCCTCCGCACGGGGCGGAAAGGTAAGCCAGTGGACGACTTTCAGCCATGGGATAGCCTTTGTGTTAGGTTTCAGCCTGGTGTTCATCGCCCTGGGGGTAGCTTCGTCAGCTTTGGGCGGTTTACTGTATGACTCCAAGGTCTGGCTGGCGCGCATCGGTGGCGTGGTGGTGATCATTTTCGGCCTGCACATGACCGGCTTGCTGCGCATCCCCTTCCTGGAGTACGATCTGCGACCGCACTCCACACCAGACCGCAATCGCGGATACCTGGCTTCATTCTTGATGGGTATTTTCTTCTCGGCCGGATGGGCGCCCTGTGTCGGACCCATCCTGGGCGCTATTCTGACTCTTTCCTTTAGCGGTGGCTCGGTACTCGAGGGTGTGATCCTGTTATCAGCCTACTCGGCTGGATTGGCGATCCCGTTCCTGGTCGCCTCAATAGAGATTGGCCTGGTGACCACCGTCCTGCAGCGTTATGGCCGGTTTATGCATTACGTCGAAGTAGGCATGGGTGTGGTGTTGATCATTGTTGGCGTCATGCTTTTCTCTGGGCGCTTTGACCGCCTGGCGCAGCTTTCCACATCTTTTTTCAGCATCTATGATGAGCTTGCCCTAGGACGGTTTCTGCTCATCGCTCTGATTGCCCTGGTGTTCCTCGGGCTGATCCCAGCATACATTGCCTATCGCAAAAGCCGCAGCTTTTGGACTTGGTGGCTGTTTGGGGCTACACTTTTCCCGGTGGCCATGATCGCTGCCTGGATCATTCGCCCAGCGGAGGTCTCGGTAACTGTAGATGGTGGTGGCGTGTCCGAAATTTCTCCCGGTTAGAGCTTTCCAATTCGAGTAATTGCTTCATTATAAAACAGGGATTATTCGAGGTGAGTAACTTGTCAACACAGAATACATCCAGCAAAAAACTGCTCACCGTTGTCATCGGCCTGTGGGCCGGGGTTTGCCTGGGTGTTGGGGTAATCAGCGTGCTGGTATTCACCGGCGTTATCCCACTCCTGGAGAATTCTGATGGTGTCGAGGCGCCACCGTTAGCGGTTGAGGAATCAGGCATGCCTGCTCCCATGTTCGAGCTGCCGGACCTGGCAGGTAATGTGAGGCGGCTTTCGGATTACCGGGGAAAGGTGGTCGTGTTGAACTTCTGGGCTACCTGGTGCGGTCCATGCATACGTGAAATGCCGATGTTCCAGGCATTCCAGGATCGTTATCCCGACATGGTTTTACTCGGCGTCGATGAAGAAGAATCAGCTGAAACCGTGAGGGATTTTATAAAAAAAATGGGCCTCACCTATACCATTCTACTGGACGAAAAAGCCGATCTGGCGCGGGACATGCAGGTTAATTATCTCCCCACCACCTTTTTTATCGATGGGCAGGGGGATATCCGTTTTCGCCATTATGGCATCTTGAACGAAGAACAGCTAACCCATTACCTCACCGAGCTGGAGGTCATTCAGGAATGATCCTGGTTACCCTGTACAGCCGCAAAGATTGCCACCTGTGCGACGAAGCCAAGGCTGATCTTGAGGCGCTCCAAAGCGCCGTTCCGCACAAACTGGTAGTGGTGGATGTTGACAGCGATTCCAAGGTGCAGAAGGAGTTTGGCCTGGAAGTTCCTGTTATCGTAGCCGGACCTTTTCGCTTGAAAGCCCCCTTCACCAGCCAGGATTTGAAGGTGATGCTGGCTGCGGCGCAAGATCGCGAGCGTCATATAGACCTTGTTGAAAAATCTCCACGGCTGGCAGAGATTCGCGAGGGCGTCGTTTGGAACCGAGGCGATAGCTTTAACCTGTGGATATCTCGTCATTACATGCTGATATTTAACCTGATAGTGTTTAGCTATTTAGGTCTTGCGTTTCTGGCTCCTACGTTGATGCAAGCCGGAGCCCCAAGGGCAGCCAATATGCTGTACAAGGCTTTTGGACTGGTCTGTCACCAATTGGCATATCGCTCCTTCTTTCTGTTTGGCGAGCAACCGTATTATCCGCGCGAGGCGGCAGACCTCAGCGGTGTGATGACCTTTTCCGAGGCGACAGGGCTCGACGAAAGCAACGCTGCCCAGTCGATCTTTGCCGCGCGTAACTATGTCGGCGATGAGCAAATCGGCTACAAAATCGCCTTGTGCCAGAGAGATGTAGCGATTTATGGAGGGATACTGATCTTTGGTTTGTTGTTTTCTCTCAGCGGGCTGCGGATAAAATCGATCCCCTGGTACTTCTGGCTGCTCCTGGCAATCGTACCCATCGGCCTGGACGGGTTTAGCCAGCTGCTCAGCCAGCCGCCGCTGAGCTTTCTCCCATATCGTGAAAGCACACCCTTTTTGCGCCTCCTGACCGGATTTCTGTTCGGGTTTGTGACTGCCTGGTTCGGTTACCCGATGGTGGAGGAGAGCATGGCCGATACTCGCAAGCTGGTGGAAGCGAAATGGCGTCGCCTCCAAAAGCTGGCAGATTGACGATCGATAATCTATGCCGTTTCACCAAGCTGGAGAAATTCGTTATTTTTACTTCGAGTCGCTGGAGGAGGCCGGGATCAGCCATGGCGCACTCACACGCCGTGGCGGGGTCAGCCCGCAACCCTGGAGCACGCTGAACGTGGGTGGCACAGTCGGTGACGAGGCCGGGAGGGTGAGCGAAAACCGGCAGCGATCTTTCCAGGCTCTCGGGCGATCTTTATCAAGCCTTTTTGATGTCTGGCAGGTGCATGGCAAGGAGGTGGTCTGCGCCACTGCGCCTCGCCGGATTGAGCAGGCCCACCAGAAAGCAGACGCCATCCTGACCGATCGTCCCGAGGTAACCCTGTTCATGCGCTTTGCCGATTGTGTGCCGATCTTTCTATTCGATCCATCCAAAAAAGTGGTTGGACTGGCGCATGCCGGCTGGCTGGGCACGGTGCAGTACACAGCCGCAGCCGCGGTTCATGCAATGCAGGCTTGTTATGGATGCCGCCCGCAGGATATCCTGGCAGGGATTGGTCCTTCGATTGGGGCGCACCATTACGAGGTCGGCCCAGAGGTTGTATCCCAGGTGCAGGTCGCCTTTGGGGCGGATTCCGGGGCAGTCTTAAGGCCAACCAATGGCGCCGCGCAGGAAGGTCAGGCTTTGCTTGATCTGTGGGCTGCCAATCGCATTGTGCTGGAGCGCGCTGGCGTACTCCAGATCGAAATTGCCGGTATCTGCACGGCCTGCTGCATAGATGACTGGTATTCCCACCGTGGTGAGAGGGGGCAAACTGGTCGCTTTGGCGCGTTGATTGCGTTATAATCGTGTGGATGGGAAGTGCCGGGCGAGCCGATATTCTTGCCAATTACCACCGTGTGCTGCAGCAAATCGAGGACGCCGCTGCCTCTGTGGGGAGAAATCCGCAGACGATCAAGCTGGTCGTGGTGACCAAAGGTCATCCCGTCCAGTCCGTTCACTTGGCTCTGGAGGCGGGCATCCGGGTGTTTGGCGAAAACTACGCCGAGGAGGGCGTCGCAAAAAAGCTGGCCTGCATCGGGACGCCTGGGATCGAATGGCACATGATTGGCCATGTGCAGAGCCGTAAAGCGGGGCAGGTTTGCCAGCACTTCGACTGGGTGCATTCTCTGGACAGCCTGAAGCTGGCACAGCGCCTTGATCGCTTCGCAGCCGAGTATGGCCGCAGAATACCGGTGTTGCTCGAATGTAACGTCAGCGGTGAAGATAGCAAGTTCGGTTGGGCTGCCTGGGATGAAACCAGATGGGAGGCGCTCTTAGCCGCGATCTCCCAAATCGCCAGCTTGCCAGGCCTGGAACTGCGTGGCCTGATGACAATGGCGCCTTTTTATGATGATCCGGAGCCAGCCAGGCCACACTTCCAACGCCTGAGATGCTTGCGGGATTTTTTTAGACAAAATTTGCCTGAGGCGCATTGGGATGAGCTCTCCATGGGTATGAGTGGCGATTTCACCGTCGCCATTCAGGAAGGTGCCACCATGGTTCGGATAGGCTCAGCCATCCTGGGTCCTCGGCCAAAGGCTTAGCAAAACCAGATCGATACGGGTTGATAAATGGTCATTATTGTTCAGATCATCCATTTCGCAATTCGAATCCTCATATTGTTGGTCATTGTGCAGGCAGTGCTATCCTACTTTATGAGTCCTTTCGATCCAATCCAGCAGCGGATCGACCGGGTTGTGGAGCCGCTATTGAGCCCTATCCGGCGAGTAGTCCCTCCGGTGGGGAGATTCGACTTCAGCCCGATCGTCCTGATTGTCCTGCTCCAATTGATAGACATCCTCCTGACCAGGCTACTGCTCTCATTCTAGGGGGCGAGCCTCGGTTCGACGATCAAAACGGTCTTATGCAGCGGAGATTCCAGACGGCTATATAATCCAGGCTCAAGAGAACCAGGTGAAACGTGGTACCTCGAGATTTCCATCTACATGACGGTAAAATGGGGTCGGCCCTGGCGGTGCGAGTCTCGCCGCGTTCCAGCCGCAATGAGGTCGCCGAAATCTTGAATGATGGGACGGTAAGGATCCGATTGACAGCTTCCGGTGATGAGGAGAAGATCAATCATGCACTGGTTAATTACCTGGCAGAAATCCTGGCAGTATCACACGATCGGGTGGAGATCGTCGCCGGAGTGAGCGGTAAAGACAAGCTCGTCTCGGTTGTGGGCCTGGACACTGCTGAGTTGCAGGCTCGCATCCTGGAGATGTTGAGCTGATTGCGTGGATCAGCGTAAACTGAACTGCATTGGATCAGGTAAATTCACGCCCATTGCACCCAGGAACCAAAGGGTGGTGAAGGCCATCTCGCGCAGGTCTCTAGATCCGGAGAAGTATAACTGGTAGAGAGGCTTGACGGTGTCCTTGTTCCCCTGTGCTGTCAGGAAATATAGCGCCCCCTGGCATTGAATTTTTGTGCCTTCACTTAATACACGGTAAAGCAACTGGTACGCCGGTTTTCCCGGCGCTACACCCATGCCGCGATCAGCCGCAAAGGCCGTCAGCCAACCTGTCTCGGTCAGCGCCGGGATGGGGCGAGGCAAGCGAGGATTTTCCACCTGGAGCGCCTGCAACATCTGGCTGGCAGCATCTTTCACTTCCCACCAATCATCTTGGGTATGCAATTTTTCCAGAATTGAAATTGCCCAAGGCTGCCGGACGCGAGCCAGCCCATAAACCACTGCCCGCCGGACCCTTGCGTTGTCTAACGCGCTGCCTTCCTCAAGCGTGGGGTAACCTTCCTCCGGGATGTTGGTCAAAGCCTCGGCCGCGGATCTCCGGAGGCCATCCTCACCTGTCAAGAGCAAGGATGCAACGGCTTCCAGGCCAGCTTTATCGCCGATGGCAGTCAAAGCCAGGATTGCCGCCCGGTTGACGGATGGGGTCCGGTCGTTCAACAGCTGGATAAGTTCCTGGATGGCCTTTGCATCCCTCTGCATACCTAAACCAAGCGTAGCGAGCAGGCGCATGTTCGGTTCTGAGCTTGTGACCAGCTGGCGCAACATGGTAGCCACCCCTGGGTTACTGGAAAGAACCATGGCGGTCAATGCGCGGGCGCGTAGCGACAATGGCAGGCTGTCTTTTTGCATACATTCAGCGATCTGGCGCAACACACCGGAGGTCCAGGCAAGCCCATCCGGCGCATTGCGAAGCCAGCGAGCTGCCAGCAGCAAATCTCGCTCCAATGGGTCAAAATCCTGTGGTTCCAACATTTCTTCCAGCCAGGGAGCCTGAGCATCTGCCATCGCCAGGTAGTTCAGGGTGGTTACCCGTCCGGTCCAGGCAGGCTGGCGGACGACCTGCTGGCCGGAATTCTTCGCCTCTCCAGATCCGGCGGCCAGGAAACCGGTAAAAATGGGATGCGCGATGGTGATCCGATCGTTTGTGCGTTTCACGAGCAGGCCGCTCTCCAACAAATCGGGAAGAGCGCCGCGCCCCCGAACTGCTCGCCCAGATTTTTCGCCTGTGTTAGGCTCGTTTTGTGTGGGGGCAAAATCCGACCCACCCAGCCAGTTTTCTGCCTGTTTTTGGCCGAGCACCGGTCGCATGTTGAGCACCATCTGTCCAGCCAGCTGTTCCAAGGCCTGGCGGTTCTTGGACGGTTGCCCGACCAGCGTGCGGCGCAGGTGCGCCTCGATCGCTGCCTGGGGTGAAGAGCCCAGTGAATCCCCGGCGAAAGCTGCCCAGGTCTTCAAGGTCAGCTCCAGGGGGGTAAAATTCTGGGTGTTGTTCAAAAGCCATCCCAGGAGCAATAGGCTATCCGCGGTTGGTCCTTTTAGGCGTGCCTGCTGAGCGATAAAGCGCCCCCACAAGTCCCCCCAGCGCGCGATGAACATGGCGCGTTGCGCCGCACCCCAGCTGGCAATACATACCGGAATAAAACCAAGCCCGGGTAATCCGCCCAGGTGTTCGGGCGCGGCTGCCACCACCACCCTAACCCTACGAAATTTTTGTAGCAGGCTTTCCAGAAATTGGGTGACCTGGGTAATATCATCCGGTGATAGCTCGTCCAGGCCGTCAACCAGCAACAAGGCCCGGCCGCGGTCGAAAAGCGAGCTGATAACCTCAGGTAGCCGTTTTGGTGAAATTGAAGTGATGTATGAGCTAAGCGCCGGAAGCAAGGCGCTCAGAGGTTCTGCGGGTGAGGGAGGCGGGAGAACCAGGTCGGCGACGTGCACCAACACCGGTGAAAGGTCATCGAGCGGTTGAACTTCGGGAGATTTCCGGATGAATTGCCGGGCAAGATAGGCCAGTGCAACGGTTTTCCCACTCCCGGGCTGCCCGATCAAGATCAGGTTTGCATCGCCTTGAAGCGCCTCCACAAGATCGAGCCAGGGAGCGCCGTAAAAAGAAGCCAATTCCGGCCAATCCGGCATATATGGGATCACCCAATCGGTTACGTCTTCGCTGGGCATCGGCTCATAGATAAGCGGCGGCATGGCCGGCGCCACCAGGCGTGGCGGGACCAGGATTTCATCCAAAGAAAACAACGTCGCGGCGAGATGCCAGGCTTGAGACAACCGCAGCGTGTCATTACCCAGGCGGAGCTCATCCTGTGAAGATCGTTGATGCTGGGTGGCGCTCGCCTGATAGCGCATCTTCTCCCTCAGACGGGCTACGCCGGGGAGTAAACGGCCAATCAGAAACCACACCAGGCAGGCGACTAAAAACCCGAGCCAGAAGGAAAGGCCGTCGAAGTTATTCAGCCATGCGCCCATGATCAACCCTTATACAACACTCGCCCACAGCTATCGCACAGGGTGATCTGGTTTGGAGAATGCACCGCGTTGAGCAGTGCAGCGTTCAGGGTTGAGCCGCATGCCGAGCAGGCACGATCCACTACCATCGCCACCGCCACACCGCGCCGTGTCTTGCGCAATTGCACATATTGCACCATATCCTCGGGTAAGATCGATCCGATGGCTGCCCGGCGCTCACTTTCCAACCGTTGCTGGTCTTTGAGTATTTTTTCTTTCTCACGGTTCAGCTCACTACAGCGCATTTCGAAATCGAGGTGAGTTTTTTCCAATTCCCCAGAGGCGGTTTTCCGGCTTGCGGCCATATCTTCTTCCAATAGCATGGCATCAAGCTGGCGATCTTCCAGGGTGCTCAGATAGCGCTTCAGGGAGGTTACTTCGTTTTCCAGGTCCTTCAGTTCCTTGGGGTTGCGGATCTTTCCCCCATACAAGGAGGACTCGTTTTGTTCGATCTTTAATCGCTGCTGTCCTACTTCAGCCTCGATGCGGTGCAACGCCTTGCGGGCGGCTTCAAGGTCTTGCTCCTTTTTCAGGGCAGCCTCGCTCACTTCTTTCAAAGTATCATCATCTTGCAACGCCGTATCGATCTCGATTAGGCGATTGTGGATCCAGTCAAGCTGGGTGTCAATTTGCTGGAGGCGGTAAAGCTTGAAGGGTCGGCTCATTGAGGTGGGCAGGTCACAAGGTCGGTAGGATGTGCTACTTGGATCAGGTGCTCTTGATTATAGAGGCGGTTGAAAGATATAGCAAGAGATTCAAATGGATTTGGGTACGATCTTTTTTTTTCTGGATTGGTCACTTACGGACGACAGAATCCTGGTGGTTTTAGACGCCATGCTGCCGGCTTCGCTCATGAGCACCAGGGTTACGATTTCGTAAGCTATTGGCAGCGTTGCTTGACAGTGCCTTGGGTCGGTTGTATAGTTGGCCCGAGGACCGCCGTGCCCAAACGCGCTATCTGGATTGCCTTGTTTGTTTTAATGCTGATTTCGGTACCATATGGAATAGCCACTCTGGCAGGTCAGCCCGAGCATGTCTTCGGCGGGTTTTTGCTCAACCCACAGGATGGAAATACTTACCTGGCGAAAATGTACCAGGGCTGGCGCGGCGATCTGCATTTTACGCTGCCATAT
>MGNS01000158.1:11617-13662 GCA_001795165.1 Chloroflexi bacterium RBG_16_57_11 | reverse complement strand
ACACTTCGATGCCGCTCACTGCCGATTGGGTGGTAACGTAGCCGGGAGGGGGAAATGGAAAGGTCATAGTATAATTCTGCCACATAATACGCAAATTGGGCAAATTTGTTTTTTCTCGTGTGGATCCAGATGCATTGTACTTCGTACGAACATCGTTCGCCAGTGCAATGCGCTTACAAAAGAAGGAACTGCCATGCCCCCAACTCACCCCATCTTCCAAAGCGCCATCGTACGCCCGCCGGCCAGCAATTTCGCCGACGGGTTAACCACCCAATCCTTGGGCGCTCCATCCTTCGAAAAAGCAATGCAGCAGCACACGGCTTACTGCCAGGCGCTGCAGAGCTGCGGGCTGGAGCTGACTGTGCTGCCCGCCGACCCGGATTACCCGGACTCGACTTTCGTCGAAGACACTGCCGTGCTGACGCCGCGCGGCGCCATCCTGGCCCGTCCCGGGGCGATGAGCAGGGAGGGTGAAGTGCACGCCATGCGCCCGGCGCTGGGAGTCTTTTTCGACGATTTGGCCGAGATCACTCCCCCCGGGACCCTGGATGGCGGTGATATCTGTGAGGCAGGCGAGCATTTTTTTATCGGCATTTCGGAACGCACCAATCCGGACGGCGCAAGGCAGCTGGCCGATTACCTGAGGCAGCTTGGCTACACGAGTGATTTCGTGGACATCCGCGGTGTAAGGGGCATCCTGCACCTCAAAAGCGGCATCGCCTACCTGGGCGATGGACAATTGGCATTGATCGAGGCGCTGGCAGACCACCCGGCTTTCCGGCGATATGAGATTCTCCATCTTGAACCGGAGGAGAATTACGCGGCCAACTGCGTGCGGATCAACGACTACGTGCTGACCGCAGCAGGTTATCCTTGCTTCCACCAGGTGCTGAAGAAGGCGGGCTACCAAACGCTGCCTCTGGATATGTCCGAATTCCAAAAGATGGACGGCGGGTTGAGTTGCCTATCGCTACGCTTTTAGGTTGCCTATCGCTACGCTTTTAGGCTGCCTATCGCTACGCTTTTAGGCTGCCTATCGCCACGCTTTCATGCTACCTGTCGCAAAATTACCAGATGATGAAGATGAAGCCACAGCTGCGAGTCTTGGTCTACCTGCTCGGGATGTCGTCGCTCTTAGCGGCTTGCACCCGGGCAGCCGCTCAGGCCTCTCCACCGCCCTCCCGACTGGAACAGATCACCCAGATAAGGGTGATGCGGGTTGGAGTGGCGGTGGACGCCCCCCCGTTCGTGTACCTTGATCGCCAGGGCGAGCGTCAGGGCTTCGACATCGACCTGATGGGTGAGATTGCCCGTCGTGTAGGGGTCGAGGTGGAGTGGGTAGATGCAGCGTACATCCGGCTGCCCGAGATGTTGCGGACCGGCAAGCTGGATGCAGCAGTTGGGGCTATTGCCTGCTCAATCGAATGGGAGGAGGGCGTGGAGTTCAGCCTACCCTACCACCAACCGGCACAACCCGCCCCGCCGGGAAGGGGCACATTGTGTATCTTGATCCCACCGGGGCAACCCGCCCTGGCGGAAAAGCTGCATCAGATGATCGCGGAATTAGCGGTCGAAGGGTTTATCGAGCGACTCAATGGGAAGTACCTCTACATGAGAAAAGAATTGCAATAAAATGCCAATTATTCAGGCGAATTTATCCTGTAATAAGATATACCTGATAAAATATATATAACAAAACACAGACCGATGCTGGATCCAGCAGCATCTTGTAAGTCCACAGGAGTGAAACCATGAGCGAATTGCATCAAGTAAAGAGTGTGATCACTTGCGATATGGAGGGTCGCATCGAGACGTACAACCAGGGCGCCGAACAAATTTTTGGCTACGGTGCCGATGAAGTGATCGGCAAAAAGCGCGTCTCGCTTTTCTCGCCAGGGCAGGTTGTGCTTCAGTATGTTCCGAACTGGCTGAAGATCGCCCGCGAGCAGGGGGAGTTTGAAAGCGACACGGTCTTCCTGCGCCGGGACGGCACGCCAATTCCCGCCCATGTGCGCATCACCCCTACCTTCCGGAACGAGGTGCAG
>MGNS01000158.1:7504-11577 GCA_001795165.1 Chloroflexi bacterium RBG_16_57_11 | reverse complement strand
ATCCGGTCGAGGTGGCGCCCAACATCAGCCTGATGACGCGGATCTTCACCTGGCTGGTGATCACCCGCGCCCCCTTCCTGACGGCGATCATTGTGCCTATCCTGGTGGGCGCAGCCTGGGTGGCGTATACAACCCAGGGACAGCCCTTCCCGTGGCTACCCTTCTGGCTGACCCTGTTCGCAGGGATCGCCATGCACATTGCAGCCAACACTTTCAACGATTATTTCGACTGGAAGGCAGGAACAGATAAGGTCAACAACAGCTACTTCCTGCCCTATTCCGGCGGCAGCCGCTCGATCGAGCTTGGGTTGATCAGCGAAAAAGCCCTGTTTCGCGTGGCGCTGATCTCGTTGCTTATCTCAGCCTCGCTGGGCGTGATCCTGGCGATAATCAGCGGCCCACTGGTGTTGCTATTCGGCCTGGTAGGAGCGTTCTCGTCTTACTTTTACACCGCGCCGCCGCTGCGCCTGGCAGCCCGACGCGGCCTCGGTGAGCTGGTGGTGGGGCTGAATTTCGGCCCGCTGGCTACCGCCGGAACGGTGTATGCCCTTACCGGGCAGGTGACGCTGGTCGATTTTCTGATTGGTGTGCCAATTGGCCTGCTTACCACAGCGATCCTATGGATCAACCAGTTCCCTGACGAGCAGGCCGACCGACAGACGGGTAAGATAAACCTGGTGGTGGTGCTGGGCGCGCGCCAGGCGCGTTGGGGCTACCTGCTGTTACTGGTGGGGGCTTTCGGCCTGCTGCTGTACTGGCTGATTACGGGACTGTTCCCCATCGGAATGTTGCTGGCTTTCTTGAGCCTGCCGCTGGCGGTTTACGCCGTACGCATCGCCTTCCGAGAGTACAACCAGCGCAGCCTGGTGAGGGCCAACTCCGCCACAATCCAGCTCCACCTCGTGGCAGGGCTGCTGATGTTTGCCGGGGTGCTGGTAAGCGCTTTTTGGCTGTAGTGCAAACCCGGTAGGGGCGGGTCTGGATAGTCACTACCCTACTACAATCCAAGCCCAGACCCGCCCCTACACCCCCCACAAAACAAAAACCCATTCCTGGTTGGAACGGGCCTGAACATTCACCTCATTGGAGGCGGTCCCGACGGGATTCGAACCCGCGATCTCGGCCTTGACAGGGCCGCATGTTTGGCCGCTACACCACGGGACCGTGCGGGCAGTAGTTTACCATACCCACCAAGCAGCGTCAAGGACTAAACAACATCGTGCAGCCTCTGGCTGCTGCTACCAGAGACTGCCTCACCAACGGGAGAAACGTAACCAAAGTTTGCCGAAATGCATCTAAAGGGTTACAATCCAATTTCAGCTTAATCATCTCCAGGAGAGCTTACATTCCATGAGCCAATCAAAATCGAAACAGTCCACCGGAAAAACTGCCGCACCCAAAAGCGGGACCACCGGTAAAACGGCCTCCTCCCGGAACACGCCCGCAAAATCCGCCAAGCCCAACCTGTGGCTGATTATCGCGGCAGTTGTGGTAGTGGCGGTTATTGCAGCAATCGCCTTCCTGCCGCGCGGAAATACTTTGGATAGCCCCGCTTCAGCCAGCCTGCCGAAGGAAATCTCTGTAGCGCAAGCCAAGGAATTGTATGACGCCGGCGCTTATGTGTTGGATGTGCGGCAGCCAGAGGAATGGAACCAGGTTCACATCCCCGGTTCGACGCTGATCCCGCTTGGCGAGCTGAATAGCCGCCTGAGCGAAGTGCCGAAAGACAAACAGGTGGTCGTGGTATGCCGCTCAGGCAACCGTAGCCAGCAGGGGCGGGATATCCTGCGCAATGCCGGCTTTGACCAGGCGTCCAGCATGGCTGGCGGCGTTAACGAGTGGAGCAGCGCCGGCTACCCGACCGTCAGCGGGCCATAAATCAAAACACCTGGAAAAAAGGCTGCCTGGTCTGAGGCAAAGTTTTGTGGTGGAGGATCGAAAGGACGATCCGGTCCTGGCGGGCGAGTTCGGTCACCTGACCGTACTGGAGGTGAAGTTACTTGGCCTGGAGACGTTATTGGGAGCTGCCTTGTTGACCAGAGGGTATTAGCAGGTAATCACATCACTCGATCCTCGATTTCCCAGATGTGGTCGAGCAAATGCCAGGCAGCGTAGCGGATGTAAAAGCGCGCCGTCCAGCGCTTCCCGCCACGCGGTCCCTCACGCGGCAGCTCGCCTCGGGCTGCCGGTCCCAAGGTGTTGAGCACCGCCTGGCGCAGAGCTGGAAAACCCTGGCGCGGATCAGCCTTTTTCTCCTCCGCGCTGAGCGCCCCGCCAAGATTGTATAAATAAGCCAGGTCGGCCTCAAACACGTGCCTGATGATCTTCTCCAGGTCACGCCCACCGCCGCGCGGGCCGGTGCGCAGCGCTTTGCCTTCGGCAGCGTCCACGGTAGCGACGAACGACCCCCACAAGGCCTGTAACAAAGCCTTAAAACGCTCAAGTTCCGTTTCATCTATCGTCGCCTCATCCATGGAGGGCGCGACGTTTGGCGCGCCAAAATCCGTGCCCACGTTCCCCTCTAAACGCTCGACGATGGTTAAGGCGTGGAAATCCTGTGGCGGTTCAAAAGGAAGCTGTGCACTTGCAATGGCCCGCGCGTAACGCGGGCCATACTCCAACAGAGTTTGCAAAGCCGTCGCCTCATCTTTCCCACTACGACACCAGCCGGGCCAGACGAGCGCGCCGGCGAAGATGCGCTTCCTCCCGATTTCAAGGTACACATCCATTTTCAAACTCCTTCTGACGATAAGACTGCTGATTCTGCAAATTGATATATCCTCACCAGACGCCCGGCAGCAACCGATATCGCACCTGTCCGGCATAGTCCTGGTACCCGGCTAATTCCTCCTGCAAGGTGCGGTCCTCCAAAGAGGCCCGAATGACCAGGGCAACCATGAAGAAAATCGCCGGTAGGAATGCCCAGCTTGAATCAAGGAATACCGGCGTGCCCAGGTAGACAAGCAGCGCCCCGGCGTAGCCAGGATGCCGCACCCAGCGGTAGGGGCCGCTCGATACAACCTGGTGGCCTCGCTCGGTCTGGATGCGCACCATCCCGGAAAAGTACCGGTTCTCGATCAAGGCATAGGCTCCCAGGGCATATCCGGCCAGGATGAACACCAGGGCGAGGATCTTTGCCGGCAGGCTGAAAGGTGGCGACCATGCCAGCAACGCATCCAACCCGGCGACCAGCAGAATCAGAGCGCTGCCCAGCCCGACGAGAGGGGCTAAAATCCTGTCCCAGGATTTGGCGTCTTTATGCTGCATGAAGCGGGCGCGCTCGGCGATCAGGTCCGGGTGCCTCCGGGCCGCCAATACCCGGCTGACGGCAAAGCCCAGGACAGTAAGAATGCCATAAATCCAGGCTTCCCACCAATCCCATTGCCGGGAGATCAGCAATGGAAGAAATGGGATGACCACCACAAAAAACAGCATTTGCGCCACGATACGCGGGGTAATCACTTTGGGCGGCTCGCTCATAGAATTCCTGTTTGCTGGCATATTGATCGGCTCCGTTTTGGTCTATTTTACCCTGACGTCCCGAACACAGGATCAATAGAACTTGATTGGAAGGAACCTCGCGGGCAGCCCTTCCAAACGTCTGGATTAAACTCAACGGAACGCGTAAAGGGCGCTGTTATGGAGCTGGAAACTGATTTGCAGCGGACCTTCGGGCAAGGTGGTCTGCCCTGACCATGAAACCGTACGGTCAATTTCATCACCCAACAGTGGGTCACAACTCGCGGCTTCATAACCTGGTATCACTTCCCCATCCCGTAATAGCTCAATCATGATGGAACCCTGGCTTGCCTCATAGTTGACATGCAGGTCGGGTCCGGCTAACTCAAGGAGTTGGGTAAGCACAATCCCGGTCCCTTCAAGAGAAGCCAGGCGATGATAATCTGCTTTTGCAAGCCCAATGCTACAGGTGATCGTCCTGAGATCGCCCCCGTGTTCCAGATTGCAGCCGCTGTAATAGAGCCACAATTTGTTCTCCACTCGCAGAGGTTGAGTGGCTGTGTAGATCTGGCCGTCATCCCACGAGCCGGGCGAACCCAATTCCAGGATTGGCG
>MGNS01000158.1:6334-7495 GCA_001795165.1 Chloroflexi bacterium RBG_16_57_11 | reverse complement strand
CACCCTCTCGGATCCAGTTCACACCATCATGGCTGGAGACCAGCTGGACATCGACCGGACCAACCCACCCAATCTGGTCACGCGCCTTGAGCACCCACAGCAATCCCAGGTATTGTTCCCCCGCCGGGAAGACCGGCAGCCCATAAAAGTGGGTGTTCATGCCATTTGAAATTTGATCATCCAGGTCGTCGGGGGTCAAGACCTCGGGACGCGGAGACCAGTTAACGAAATCGCTCGAATCGAAAAAGCGGACGATCTTCCGGGAGATTTCTCCCACCACCTCTTTACCTTTTGTCGTACCTCGATACATGGACGTATTTGGATCCCAATAAAATTGAGCAATATCGCTATCCATCGAAATTAGCGGATTCTCAACGTACGGATGTGTATGGACGCCATCCATAGACCAAAATCCATTGAACACTCCACCCTGGTAGGCCATGAGCTTATACGGTCGCTCGAGATCTTGGGTGGTGTTCAACACCGAAACCATGTTGGCACCCTGGCCGCCAAACAGAGCATTATTCCCATTGCCATCCAGGTTGGGCTTAACCCAGTTCAGCCCATCGGTGCTCTCGGCATATAACACCTGGGTGTACGAGCCTGCATGGTTGTAGGAGGAATACCACATGCGAAAGCCGGGCAATACCGTGCCGTAGAGCTGGATCACCCTGCCTTCCCATGATTTATCCGCTCGCAGCACTGGATTATTCCGGTATTTCTTGAAGGGATGGTAAACACGCTCGACCTCGCGCGAGAAGAGATGCCCGTCATCGACCATCAAGTACCAGCCATCCCTCAGGTCGCTGCTAACCCCGGGTGGCCTGGCAACGATTGGCAGGTAGAGATGGGTCTCGCCGGTTTGAGCTATGCGGTTGTGCGGTCCGCTCAGGTTGATATCGGCATATTGCGGAGAGGCAAAGATATTATGTGGTTTTGAATTGGCAACATTTAGAGGAAACAAGGCTGAGAAAAACAGGATCACCAGTACCAAAGCGTTTTTTGGCATCTTATCCTTCGCCCACCACCTCGTAATGAACCACCTTTGGCTCGAATTCCAACAAGTAATCCTTGTCTTCGGGGTAGTATTTGGCCTTCTCGATATCTGTGCCGGCGAATCCTTGGATCGAGGCAAGGTCTTCCCAGAATGTCAGGGTGATA
>MGNS01000158.1:4876-6245 GCA_001795165.1 Chloroflexi bacterium RBG_16_57_11 | reverse complement strand
TATAAACTCGCGGTAAGCGGCTGCCTTGTGGGTTGGCACGCGCCCGTGCCACATGCGTGCAATCATGGTGCTCGTCTCCCTTACTCCCTTGATATGAGATCCAAAAGTTCAGCTTCGCGCTCTCGGGTCAATCCTGCCCGCCAGTTGTAATCCTGCGGGCGGGTGCGCGCCCAGGATAGTGTATCGGCGACAGTCTCGATAAGCGGCCGGTACGACAGCCCGGCGGCCTGCGCTTTTTCCACACGGATGGTGAAAAACCCGGCCGCGTCCGGATCTGTCTCCGGTATCCACAGCGGCATCTCCATCCATGCTCCGACGTTGTTCTTCTCCAGGAACTCATCGCTGACCCAGGCGAACTGGGCGTCGCTGCCGCTGGTGGTTTTGCACGCTTCCAGCAACACCTTCATGCTCACCGCCTCGGGCTGGCCATCGGCGTTGTAGAGGCCCGTTTGGCGTCGCTCAACCATCTGAATGATCCACAGTGCCAGATCGCGCACGTCGATGAACTGCACCTCTCGCTCGGGGCGTCCCGGCGCCAAAACGCGGCCACCCAGCGCTACACGATACGGCCAATAGGTAAAACGATCGCTTGTGTCGTGCGGTCCGACGATCAACCCGGGCCGCACCACCAGAGTCCGCCCCGGAAGGACAGCCTCCACGGCCCGTTCGCATAGTACCTTGAGCGGGCCATAGGTCTCACCGGTGATCTCCTCGACGCTCTCGTCTGGCAATACTCCCAGCGGCGCGTTCTCGTCGAGACCCGGCTGGAGAGGGCTGGCGTAAACAGATTCTGTGGAGATGAAGGTATAATGCTCGACAGCGTCTGCCAGGGTCGCCGCCGATGCCGATACCACGCGCGGCAGATAACCACAGGTGTCGATGACAGCCTCCCAACGCCGACCTTTCATAGAAGAAAGATCGACACTACGGTCGCCGGTGAGGCGCTCCACTTGTGGATAAAGCGTGGGGTTCGATTGGCCGCGGTTGAACAGGGTCAGGTGGTGGCTGCGCCGCAAGGCCTCATCGACTAGCGCCCGGCCAAGGAAGACGGTACCTCCGAGAATTAAGATGCGCACGCTGGCTCTCCCTTTCTGCAGGAGGGACGGGTCGTCCCTGCCGCTCCGGGGTCAGCGGCCCCGGCTACAGCGGGTTCTACCACCCCAGCAGCAGGAATTATATCAAGGATAAGCTTCCACCAATGATCAAGGATTCCACCACCCTCCTAAGCCTCGACCTGGGCACCACGCATTGCAAAGCCGGCTTGTTCAGCCTGGATGGGAAGGCGTTGTACCTGGCCAGCCGACCCAGCCAGACGCAACGCAGCCCACAGGGTTACTCATACTATGATCCTGAAGCGTTATGGCGGGGC
>MGNS01000158.1:2606-4722 GCA_001795165.1 Chloroflexi bacterium RBG_16_57_11 | reverse complement strand
GGTCGCCACCTCACAGGCGGAGGGGCTGCGCCAGCGCTTAGACGTGCAGGGACGTTTTTGCCGTACCGGATTGCGCCCGGCCTACAAATATAGCCTGCCCAAAATCTTATGGCTAAAAGAGCAAGCTCCCAGCTTGCTGGACGGGGCGGTCTGGCTGGGCGCCGCGGACTATATCGTTTATCGCCTGTGCGGCGCTTTTGCGACCGATTATTCCCTGGCCGGCCGCACGTATGCCTTCTGCATCGATAGCAAAAAATGGGATGTCGAGGCGCTGGATTTGTTAGGTGCAACCGAAGATTTATTCCCTACAGCTTTTCCGAGCGGCACGACTTCCGGGTATGCCGCGCCTGGCTACGAAGCGCTCGGACTTCTCCCCGGGACGCCGGTCGCTATCGCCGGGCATGACCATATCTGCGCCCTCTTCGCCGCCGAGGTGCTTGGGGGGATGCACGAGACGCCGGTATTCGATTCGATCGGCACGGCGGAATCGCTCACCGGGGTAATCCCGGCGCGCCCACTGGGGGAGGCCGATTTCCAGTCCGGGTTCGCTTATGGGATCTACAGCCGGCCGGATTGTTTTTACTGGCTGGGAGGGCTGTCGGCCTCCGGCGGCACGATCGAATGGCTACGAGCGATCCTTGGCGAACCCCCGCTCAGCTATGCAGAGCTGGATGCCTTGCTGGATTCTCGCCCCGACGTTCCCACAGGCATCGTATATTTCCCATACCTGGCAGGCTCAGGCTCGCCGCACTCCGACTCGCGGGTGCGGGCGGCCTTCACAGGCCTGAGCGCTTCACACACCCGGGCCGACCTGTACCGGGCAGTTCTGGAGGGTACGGCGCTGGAGACCGAATTCATGCGGCGGGCTGCCGAACGGGTGACCGGCGCACCGATCGAGCGCATCCTGGCTTCAGGCGGAGGGACGCGCAACCGGCGCTGGATGCAGATCAAAGCGGATGTCTTTGGCTGCCCGCTGGATGTGCTGGCGCAGAAAGAGGCTACGCTGCTCGGCGCTGCGCTGCTGGCTGGCTTGGGGTGCGGGGTCTACCCAACCCTGCAATCGGCCGTAGCTCGACTGGGTGGCTGTGGCCTCGAGCGCTTTGAGCCAGACGCCGATCGCCATGCTGGGTACGAAGATCTGTACGCGAGAGGCTATCTACCTTTGCAGGATGCGCTACGCGAGTTTGGTGGATGGGGTATTGAGCCTGTGTAGAATTGCTCCGATATCTGAATACGCAATAGTCTTGCTGTCGTACAGCCAGGCTGGACGGCAGCTTGAGCTGTAGGGCGGCTAAGGTCGCACCACCTGGCCGGTTTGGGCAGATTGGCAAAGCGCCAGGATCGTGCGCACGTGGTCGCGCGTCTCATCTAGCGTCAGGTAGAGCGGGGCGCCATCCAGGATGGCGGCATGCATATCCTCTACCTCGCCGATATAGAGCTCACGCTCAGGCACGGGGATCTCCTGCGCCTCGCCATCCGCGGGGTAAAACAGCAAATGGCGGTTGTCCTCCATACCAACGAAGGGACGATTGAGCGCCAGCCGGCCTTCGCGCCCGATGATCTCCATCTGGATGTTGAACGGGTTGCGGAAGGACGAAGCAATCTGCGCCAGACCGGCGCCGGGGTAACGCATCTGGCCAACAAAGGTCTCATCAACACCTGTATCCCCTACCCACTGCATGCCAAAGACCTCTTCCGGCGGCCCACCGTACACATACTGGGCAAAGCTCATCGGGTACACACCCACGTCCCACAAGCAACCCCCACCGTATTCGGGGATCATCCGCACATCATCGCTCGCCTCGATCTGGAAGTTGAACACACCCCACACCTGGGTGATCTCCCCCAACCGGCCGCTGCGCACCCACTCACCGACGATTTTGGTCTGCAGGTGGTGGCGGTACATGAAAGCCTCCGCCAGGGCGCAGCCGCTCGCGCGGCTGGCGGCGATCATGCGGTCCACTTCGTCCAGGGTGAGGGCGAAGGGCTTCTCACATAACACGTGCACCCCGGCCTGTAAGGCGCGAATGGTCCACTCGGCGTGCAGGTGGTTGGGCAGGCTGATGTAGACCGCGTCCACCTTGCCCGAGTCGAGCATCTCCTGATACGAGCCAAA
>MGNS01000158.1:1006-2540 GCA_001795165.1 Chloroflexi bacterium RBG_16_57_11 | reverse complement strand
AGCCAGCTCGCCGCGCGGCGAAGCCAGGATGGGCGTGATCAGGCTGCGGTTAATTCTGGCAGTGGACAACAATCCCCAGCGTACGGTTTTTGGCATGGTCTCATCTCCTTGTGACATTTTCGATATCATTCCGTCTTGTACGAATATTCAATACAGTACACGGATGAACACGGATAACACGGATCATATTAAATCTTATTCCAATCTTCCGTGTCCATCCGTTAAATCCGTGTGATCCGTGTACGAAAAGCTCTTTCAACCCGGTAGCGATAAAGGCACAATTGCAGTTTCTGTCGAAATGACCTCCGCTGATAATGAGCCATGCGAGGCCTGGCCCAGCGCTGCCTGGAAATGGAGGAAATCCTGGCTGGGGAAGCGCGCCGTCAGGGTGACATCGGCAGCGAAGTCCTGCCCCAGAAGCTCGCCATGATGCGCCTCGATCAGCAGCCGCAGGCGCTCGAACCAGTTGTACGGTGCGGCCAGCATGACAATCACTACCGGGATGCTTTCGGCGCGCGGGGTAATCCTCAGCACCTGGCGCACAGCATCGCTGTAAGCGCGCACCAGCCCGCCGGTGCCCAGCTTTGTGCCGCCAAAGTAGCGCGTCACCACCACCGCAACGTCGCCCAGCCCGCTGCCGGTCAACACCGCCAGCGCCGGGCGCCCGGCGGTGCCGGATGGCTCGCCGTCGTCGTTGCAGTGGGTGATCACCGAAGCGCCATACCCGACGATATAAGCTGGAACATTGTGCGAGGCGTCGGCGAACTCAGCTTTAATACGGGCGATGAAGGCTTTGGCCTCATCCACGCTGGAGACCGGCGAAAGAGTGGCGATGAAGCGTGAATTGACCACCAGCGTCTCGTTGCGCACCTCTCGGAAGGGGACGGGATAGCGCTCCACGCGGGCAATTATAACCCCCCTGGTGTATCCTACCCTTCTCAATTAGAATAAGCCACGCTGCTGGGTTTTATCCTGCAGGATAAATTCAACCGATCAGCCCAGGAGTTTCAGATAGTGCCATAAGATGACCATGAAACCCAAACACTACAAAACCAGCACCCTGCTTGGGGTCTTTGATGTCGCGGCGACGCTGCTCAGCGCGCCGGTCTCACGAGGCTGGTACAACCGTTGGGGCGCCACAGATGAGGAACAAAAAATGGCGCTGCCGGGCGATGAACTGGTGCCCTCTCCAAGGATCTCATACACCCGTGCCATCACCATCCACGCACCTCCGGGAGCCATCTGGCCCTGGCTGGTGCAGATGGGCCAGGGGCGGGGCGGGCTGTACAGCTACGACGGGCTGGAAAATCTGATCGGGTGTGAGATCCACAGCGCCGACCGCATGCTGCCCGAGTTTCAACACCTCCAACCGGGCGATCACGTGCTCTTCGGACCGGCCGTGAAAAAGTTCCCCGGGCAGGTGGTGCTGGAAGTCCAACCGGGGCGCGCTATCCTGATGTGCGCGCTGGATCCGGTCACCCGGCAGGCTGTGCAGAGCGCCACCTGGGTCTTCGTGTTGGAAGAGCAAGCCGGC
>MGNS01000158.1:656-971 GCA_001795165.1 Chloroflexi bacterium RBG_16_57_11 | reverse complement strand
ATACGAGCCTACCACCGCCAACCAAATCCTGTGGCACATCCTCGAGCCGATCACCTTTGTGATGGAGCGCAAGATGCTCAAAGGGATCAAAGCCCGGGTGGAGGATAGATATCACCAGCCTGATGTCCAAGAAACATGAACACGCAACAACCCAGCGTAGGCTACTTTCGAAACGGCCTGCCGTACAACCGCTCCGGTCACGGCCCCCGCATCGCTGTGATCTTCCAGGGGCTGTTTTTCGAGAACAAGCCGGTAACCGGCATCGGTGCCCGCTACGCACTCGGCATGTACCGCTCCCTGGAGCCTGATTACACC
>MGNS01000158.1:0-522 GCA_001795165.1 Chloroflexi bacterium RBG_16_57_11 | reverse complement strand
ACTTCGCCGCCGACCATCCCGACCTGGTGCGTAAGCTGGTGATCCACTCCAGCGCCTATACGCTATGCGAAGACTCCCGTCGAATTCAGATGAGCGTCGCCCACCTGGCGCGGCAGGGAAAATGGCGCCAGGCCTACGCCGAGCTGTTCAGCCTGGCGATGCCGCCCACCGGATTGGGCCGGATGCTCCTCTCGCTTGGGGCGTTCCTGATGTCCTTAAGCCCTCCCAAGGATCCCTCGGACCTGATCGTGACCATCGAGGCCGAGGACGCTCATAACTTTATAGAGCGCCTGGGCGAGATCCGGGCGCCCACGCTGGTTGTTGCGGGCGCGAAAGACCCGTGTTACACGGAACAGCTTGTCCGTGATACCGCCCTCGGCATCCCGAACACCCGGCTGATCCTGTACCCGGGGATGGGGCATCCGGCTTCGGGGAAGCAGTTTGGGAGCGATATATATAGATTTTTTGTAACTGCTCAGGCATAAAGTCTGTCGAACTTTAACATTGTCAAAATCGCAAAAG
>MGNS01000157.1:20462-20686 GCA_001795165.1 Chloroflexi bacterium RBG_16_57_11 | reverse complement strand
TGATCGTCTCCCCCTCGGTCAACTCCATGGGAGCCGGTTGATCTATCCCTGGCAATGAAGGTAGGTGCATCGCCAGCCCACGCTTCCCGGCGCCCGTGCTCTCCTCTCCACCAGCCGCCACGGCTGTTTCCAATTCCAGGCCGAACAGCGCCCGCAAGAACGTCGCCGCCCGCTGGAAGAACCCTGGCTCTTGCGCCACCTGGAAAGATTCCTGACCGGCGTTC
>MGNS01000157.1:17075-20271 GCA_001795165.1 Chloroflexi bacterium RBG_16_57_11 | reverse complement strand
CCCGCTGCGCTGGCCGCCCGCCAGTCCAGCTCGAAGTATTGCGCCGCATCGCTGATCGTGAACCAACTGCTATCCGTCCAGCTCATGTTGTCGCGGCGCACCCGCGCCCGCACCTGGTAAGCGCCACCGGAAGTGCGAAACTCCAGGCGCGCCACCATGCCTGTGGTGGAATAGCCCACAAAAACGCCGATGATATTGCCGCTTGCCACCGTGATCGAGTTGGGGTCGAAATAAAAGCGTGCCCGGTAGCGTTTCTCGCCGTTGGGCGTCTCGTCTTTTACATAGAGGACGTGGTTGTCGTTGATCACAGCCTGCATGCCGTACGTCCCCACCAGCGCCGCCGCGGTCGTTACACTCAGATCGCCCCCATCGGTGACGCTTGACGACCAGGCTGAGAGATCGCCGCTCTCGAAGCCGTCGGCGAAAATTATATCGCCGGGGGAGGGAGTATTCGTTGGAGTCGGCGTGTGGGTGGAGGTAGGTGTTGGGGTGTCGGTCTGGGCGTTGGTCGCTGTTGGCGTGAGCGTTTCGGTGGGCGATGCTGTAACCGTTGGGGTCTCCGAAGGGGTCAGCGTGGCTGTAGGCGTAGCCGTATGTGTTGGCGTCGAGGTTGGCGTGTGGGTGGGTTCCGTCCCTGTAGCCGGCCCGATGTATGCACTACGCCGTGACTCGAAGGCGTCGAAGTACAGCGTGCCGCTCGTGCCGGTCACCACGTTTTCCGCTCCCAGCCAGATGTAGTCAACAGCGTACGTATCGTTATCCACTCCGCTCAGGTCCGCTTGCTGAGTACCATCGATCCACAAGGTCAGCCCCCCATCGTTAGCCCCCGCTGCGCTGGCCGCCCGCCAGTCCAGCTCGAAGTAATGCGCCGCGTCGCTGATCGTGAACCAACTGCTGTCTGTCCAGCTCATGCTGTCATGGCGCACCCGCGCCTTCACCTGGTAAGCTCCACCGGAAGTACGAAACTCCAGGCGCATCACCATGCCCGCCGTGGAATAGCCCACAAAAACGCCGATGATATTGCCACCTGCCACCGTGATCGAGTTGGGGTCGAAATAGAAGCGTGCCCGGTAGCGTTTCTCGCCGTTGGGCGTCTCGTCTTTTACATAGAGGACGTGGTTGTCGTTTATCACAGCCTGCATGCCGTACGTCCCCACCAGCGCCGCCGCGGTCGTTACGCTCAAGTCGCCCCCATCGGTGACACTTGACGACCAGGCTGAGAGATTGCCGCTCTCGAAACCGTCGGCGAAGATCAGGTATTGTTCCAGGGTGTACCCGCTGCCCCTTCCAGATGGTTAGCCCGCCAGCGGTTGGCCTGCCAGCCTCTGGTTAGGGAAGCGGCCACCTGACAAACGAACAACCGGCCTGAGGCCCAGCCCTTTCAGAAGGTGGGGTAGAGTGCCCCGCGCAACACTGATAGATACCTCCTGATCAGCAAGAAGAGATATCAGAAAAGCGAAACTCAATATCCAAGGAATTTCCCAATCTGGGAGTCAATCACCTTTGACAATAGTTCCAGATCTGCGCTTATCTTGGCCGGATTGGAGGTGCGGTAGATCAATATGGAGACAAATTCTTCATATTGAGCTTCCAAAGCACAAATCTCACCGATGTCCCCGATTTCAGCCTTGTTTTTGATATCTACACAAACAACCCGAAATTGATCCGCGATTGGACTATCGTAGGCAAAACCGGCTGGAGTTTTCCAGGTTCCGGCGTATTTCCCTTGAGTGTCCCGAGTAAAATCGTGGTCATCATATGCGCGAGCTGCATCTTGGCTATTTGGAAATAGCACCACAATATGATCAAGGTTGCTTTCTGAATTTTCCAAGTGGATAAGGGTACCACCCAGGTTATTGCGCATCCCCAAAACGTGGGGTTGTTGAGTATCAAGCCCTCCGACCGCTTCCCATGCTGGCGCTAATAGACTCGGGTCAATAACCAAGTCGGCAGTCGTGAAACTGGGGGGGGTGGGGTGGAAGGTTTGGAGCCCTCACAAGCCGCACCAGCTAACAAGAGAACTACGCAAACAAGTGTATTTAGATGAAGCCCTTTTAATCTCGGCTGGTATTTGCTCATCGGTGTTTGAAAATCCATCCGGAACTCCCATCATCGAAAGTGCCCACTGGATATGGCCAGGGAAGCAAATAGGATATTAAATTTGGCTCGGTCATTTGCCCCACAGCGATAAGTGGGTGTTTCATCAGGGCTGTACGAACCATGGTTTCATCCACCTGCCCCCATCTTGATAGCTGATAGATATCATAGCCCGCCTCTACCGCTTCATAATCATCAATGGGATCAGAGCCGCTGCAAGGTATACCGTTGGTGGCATAATCTGCCCCGCAATGCAGAATCCATTCATCAAACCCCGCTGCCAGCCCAATAAACCCAAAGTAAAGATTTCCTGGAACATCATAACGATACCACTGGTCAGTTAATTCGACATTGCTGCCAATAATATTGAAAATCCTATTCTTGAAATCCCACAATCCGTGAGGCTTGACAACATCGGCGAACAACCCATAGGCTACGCCGTAAGATGCTAGATCGGATGGAAGATCGAATTCTGGCAAGCCGGGAAAAATGATATCATTATTTTCTGGAAAATGAGCGGCGAGCCAAATTATTGAGAAAATATAACCTCTTCGGTTCTCATTCATCTCATCTATCAGCCATTGAGTGAGATCAGCTCGGTCATACCCACCACATTCAGGAAATTTTCCACTTGGATCAGTTAGATTAACCGGGTTGTTTCTGCCGTATGTGTAGCGATTCCAATCGGCTGGGTTATAGGGATCGGGTAGGATGGGATCAAGCTGGATAAACTGGTTAAGATAAGGTGCGTAGTATCTAGCTCTAAGGTACACTAACTCGGTAGCGTCTGTCCATTCCCCTGTGAACCCATAGCTGCTCACCCCGCTCCCCACGCCGCTCATCACCTCCCCATATGGCTGGTAAGCCTTCGCCAGCGACACCTCGCCGTCTTGGTCCGCCAACTGCCTCACACTCCCCAACACATCCCCCAGGAAATACTCCGCCCCGCCTGCGCCGTGCTGCGCAATCCGCCCTACGCCATACAGGTAAGTGTCTTGCCCATCCTGCAAGACCTGGGCCAGCCCACCCGTCAGGTCTACTGCATAATCCGTCGTCACACCATCCACCGTCTGCCTCAACCTGTCTCCAAGTCCATTAT
>MGNS01000157.1:16887-17065 GCA_001795165.1 Chloroflexi bacterium RBG_16_57_11 | reverse complement strand
GGCCGTGGTTTGCTGGCTGCTGGCGATTATCAATCGGTTGGCGGTATTGTAGGTGTAAGTGTACACCCCGTCGCTTTGTAGGTTGCCGTTGTCATCCCAGGTGTAATTCACCCCATCCACGTTGGCCAGCCGGTTGGCGTCGTCGTATTGATAAGTATTCGTCCCCGCCTGCATCTCC
>MGNS01000157.1:16485-16776 GCA_001795165.1 Chloroflexi bacterium RBG_16_57_11 | reverse complement strand
GTCCCCCCCTCGGTAAGCTCAAAGGGAGCCGGTTGATCTATCTCTGGCAGGGAAGGCAGGTTCATCGCCAGCCCGCGCTTCCCGGCGCCCGCGCTTTCCTCTCCACCAGCCGCCGCGGCTGTTTCCACTTCCAGGCCGAACAGGGCCCGTAAGAACGCCGTCGCCCGCTGGAAGAAGCTTGGTTCTTGCGCCGCCTGGAAAGACCTCCTCCCGGCGTTCCCTTGCAGCTCCCCGATGTATGCACTGCGCCGCGACTCGAAGGCGTCAAAGTACAGCGTCCCGCTCGTGCCG
>MGNS01000157.1:9118-16424 GCA_001795165.1 Chloroflexi bacterium RBG_16_57_11 | reverse complement strand
CACTCAGGTCCGCTTGCTGAGCACCGTCGATCCAGAAGGTCAGCCCCCCGTCGTTAGCCCCCGCTGCGCTGGCCGCCCGCCAGTCCAGCTCGAAGTATTGCGCCGCGTCGCTGATCGCCTGGATGATCAGTCCATCGGTTGGGGTGTTCCCCTGCAAGATCTCAAAAAAACCGTGATTCATGCCAGAAAACCCGAGCAAGACTCCCCTGGTCGCGACGATGATTCTGGTAGCGCGGTTCACACGATTGTCCCTTTAAGACCATTGGCCCAATCGCGTATCGCATTCCAATCCCTGTGGTCACCCTCCGACCAGACTCCGGAGGCCACGCTCAGGCGAAATTTCAGTCGGTCGCTAAACGATGGGATTTTTCGAATATCCAGGATCCCAGCGAAAAGAGCCTCGCTCACCGGATGTACCAGCGCACGCACGGGAGCCAGCCATTCCGCTATCTGCGGGCGATATTTCTCACCATCCCGCATCGCCAGCGTCATGCACACAGAAACATGGCAAACGGCTTTCGGTTGAGCTCGGTTTGGTGGGTGCGAATAAATTGCATCGCCTCGGGTAGCCATTGCCTGTTTTGGACGGCGCTACCGGCAATTACCGCATGGTAAGGCGTGAGGTTGAAGACCTCTTGCATAGGATAGACATCCACCTCAGCGCCATTTTCGGCCAGAGTCTTGGCAATCGCCTCCGCTACCCCGGCCGTAGCGCCGGTCCGGCTGGCATAAGTCACCAGGATTTTATTCGACATCGACATTATTGTTTTCCTTTCGTTATAACACCACGCAGGAACAAATAGAACGGGATGACGCAGGTCATCCCCATCATGAGCACCACAATCACATCGGTGATTGCAAAGGATACACCTGCCAGTACCGGGCCAAGTAGAAGAAAAATTATAAGAGCGACAAACAACATGCTGCCTGAAAAGAGCAACCCCAACCCGCTGGCATATCCCAGGGGTTTCCGCAACAGCAACAAAACACCGCCGGCGATCCAGATCGCCGAGAGGACCACATCGGCGATCAGGACGCCAATTTCAGACATCGAGAGCGTTATTTGATTGATGCTTGCCTGGACGATCATCCCGAGGGCTCTCAGGATAAACAAAGAGCCCAATCCTACCAGAACCGATTCCGATAATCTTGCTGGCGCATTACCGGCGAATTGCTGCTGTACAGAATTTTTGTCGAAGGACCTCAGCAGGACAAACAGGAGGTAAGCGCTGACCAAAGTGAGCGCCAGGTAAACGAAGGATATCCAACCGAAAGGCATGCCGATGAGGTATGCAATGTAGTTATACAGGACGTATAACAGCGCTCCTGGCCATAAGAGCACTCCAACCAGTTGGCCGTCTCGAGTCAGCCAGAGGCAACCAAGCAGGACAGGCAAGCCAATGAACAGGTTGACGGCTTCATTGGCGATAAAGGCATCCTGCAATACCTCGTTTGGATAAACGCTGCCTGGAAAAAGCAGGCCTGCCAGCGAAGCAAATGCCATCAGCAAGCCGATCACCAGTGACAGGCTAAAGGCTGGCTTTAAGCTCTCCTCGAGCTTGGCCGTCGGATTTGCGCCCAACGGTTGTTAGCAGGAGCACCACCCGCCGCGGACCAATACCGCGCCTGTAGTTTACTGCCATCCGGGCGTTGAGCGACTTCATCCGTTGGTAGATGGTTTTACGAGGCATGGGTTGTAATTTTATTGGGTAACCGGTATTTTCCGATTGACAAACAGGCCTGTCAGCCAGGTGGATAGGAAAATTAATGTGAACGGAATCCAGGTACCGAGCAAGCTGGCGAACATCTCGAAGCTGCGGTTAATGATCATCGCCACCAGGAAGAAGTCCATGGCAATCACAAAAGCGATGAAAATCAAGGCTGTTTGGACCGGCGTTGTGAAATTGAATTTATTGAAGTAGACTAGCGAAACGCCGAAGAAGATTATCGGAGCAGCAATGGCATGAATGATGAGCGCCGTGTTCACGGAAGCGACCGCCATACCAATCCCTATCGTGGCGGCGCATAAGGCCCATCCGAGAAAGGCGTGAGCGAGAATGATCAGTATTTTCGAAGCGTTCATGGTTGCCTCCACACAAACAAATCGGATAGAACATTAATCCCCGATTAAATTTTATACCTGTGTGGATTTTTACACAATATGTTGGAAGTAAAGATTGGGTTAACATTCGGATTTTCCGATCGGTGCTTGAAGGTAAAAAAGATTACTGCTTGCCTTATCCATATGCAAGCAGTAAAATAGGCATTCGGTTGTCAATTATTTCCTTCAGGAACCATATGTCTACCAACGACAAACTCCCTTCACGTGGTGAAAATTTCTCCGAATGGTACAACCAGCTCGTACTCAAGGCTGAACTGGCGGATTACGCCCCGGTGCGTGGCTGCATGGTGGTTCGGCCCTACGGGTGGACGCTGTGGGAAAACATTCAACAAGCTTTGGACCGGCGCTTCAAAGAGACCGGACATGTCAACGCGGCTTTCCCACTGCTCATCCCAAAGTCGTTTTTAGAAAAGGAGAAGGAGCATGTCGAAGGCTTCTCACCGGAGCTTGCAGTAGTGACCATCGGCGGCGGCGAAACGCTGGAAGAGCCGTTGATTATACGTCCTACATCTGAGACGATCATCGGTCATATGTACTCCAAATGGATCAAGTCCTACCGCGACCTGCCGGTGTTGATCAACCAATGGGGCAACGTCGTGCGCTGGGAAATGCGTACGCGCTTGTTCCTGCGCACGCTGGAGTTCTACTGGCAGGAAGGCCATACCGCCCACGCCACATCTCAAGAAGCCGAAGAAGAAACCATCCGCATGCTTAACGTTTATGCTGACTTCGCCATCAACGAAGCGGCTGTGCCGGTCATCCCGGGACTGAAAAGCGATCAAGAAAAATTTGCTGGGGCGGTACGATCCTATACCATCGAGGCGATGATGGGAGATACGCGCGCCTTGCAATCCGGCACATCGCATTTCCTGGGGCAAAACTTCGCCCACGCCTTCGATATCCAGTTCCTGGATTGGAATAACGAGCTACAATTTGCCTGGACTACCTCCTGGGGGCTTTCCACCCGCTTTGTCGGAGCCATCATTATGACACATGGAGATGACCAGGGATTGGTCTTGCCGCCCAAGCTGGCGCCAATCCAGGTGGTGATCGTGCCGATCCATAAAAATGATGCTGAGAAGTCCGCAGTGCTAGAGGTTGTGGAGCGCCTCCGCCAGGAGCTGCGCGGCTTTCGGATCAAGGTGGATGACCGCAGCGAGGTCACACCGGGCTTCAAATTTAACGATTGGGAGATGCGCGGCGTTCCCCTGCGCATTGAGATCGGACCGAAGGATGTGGAAAAGGGCAGCGTCGCCCTGGCTCGTCGTGACCTGCCTGGAAAAGCAGGGAAATCCTTTGTACCCCAACAGGGTCTTTCGATCCAGGTGGAGCAGACCCTTGGGCAGATTCACAAATCGATGTTCGAGCGCGCCCTGGCTTTTCGCCAGGGGAATACACACGACCCCCAGAGCTACGACGAGCTGTTACAGGTCGTGCAGACCGGTTGGGCTTTATCCTGGTGGTGCGAAAGCGCGGAGTGTGAAGCCAAAGTCAAGGAGGCTTCAAAAGCTACCACTCGCTGCATTCCGCTGGACCAGCCGGGCGGCGAAGGGCGTTGCATCGTTTGTGGTGAGCCGGCCCGGCGCAAGGTGTATTTCGCCAGGGCATACTAAAGATCGTGCCAGCCATCCAGCCAGCCCGCTTGAGGCAACAAGTCGCTCTGCTGGCGGAGGATTTCGATGATCCGCCAGCTTACACACGAAGCCTGCATTTCCTGCTGGATTATTACTCCGACCGCGCCCGCCGGCCGGGAAAGACTGGTAGACCCGGCCCGCTGCTGATCGCTTACAACGTGCGCTCCCCAGTCCTACGCATGCTGGCGAAAGAGTTGGATCCTCTGATCCAGGAAAACCCTGCGGGTGGGCTTGATTTATGTGATGCCTTATGGGCTGAGCCATATCTGGAGTTCCGGCTTTTGGCAGCGATGCTTTTGGGTCAAATTCCACCCAACCCGCCAGAGGAGATCACGGATCGTTTAAGAGGTTGGATAACAACAGATGTAGAGTTATTTCTCATCGAAGCGCTGCTTCACCATGGCATCGAGCGACTGCACCGTGAACAGCCCCAGGCCTTTCTACGGTTGATTGAATCCTGGATGGAAAGCACGAACACGTTCCAGCAGCAGCTCGGGTTGCGTGCCCTGGTCCGGTTGATCAACGATCCCACATTTGAAAATTTGCCGGTCTTTTTCCGCCTGATCCAGCCTTTGTGCCAGGCAGCACCGGCGGCCCTGCGCCCGGATTTACTGGATGTACTGTCTGCGCTGGCTCGCCGTACTCCTCAGGAGACAGCCTACTTCCTGCGACAAACCTTAATTTTCCCGGACTCACCAGACACGCCGTGGCTGATACGCCAAAGCCTGTCCAAGTTCCCATTCGAATTGCGGAGCAGCCTGCGCCAGGCGATGCGCGACGCTGAAACACTCCCAGGGAAAACCCCAACACGCACTCGCTCAGCTCATTAATTTACAGAACCAACATAACTTATGGTATAATGCCATCCGCTGACTCGACCGGTGCGCGGTCGGTTTTCCCGGCTGCTAACCTGGAGACCTGCTTGAGTCGAAATCTGACTGAAAGGAGTGCAGATGTCATGGCACTTGATAAGGAGACTAAGAACAAGTTAATTGAAGAATTTAAACGGCACCAGGGTGACACCGGCTCGCCAGAAGTGCAGATTGCCCTGCTGACCAGCCGTATCACCCAGCTCACGGATCACCTGCGCACGAACACGCATGATGAATCATCCAGGCGCGGCTTGTTGAAGCTCGTTGGTCAACGCCGCAGGCTGTTAGCATATATCCGCCGTAACGAATTCAATCGTTACATGGCGCTCACCGAACGGCTGAACATCCGCCGGAAATAGGGAAGGTATCGTGAGTAGATGGCTCGCAGGTATTCCATCTACTCTTTATTTTCAATCAATGTCAGAAACTAAAGAAAGCGTACTATTGGCAGGTGCTGCCCGCCAATAGTGTATACAGTTAACCCCTGCAGCCGGTTAGGAATTGAAAGGCGTTGGGGACAAGAGTTTGCCCAGACCATGGCTGAAGAATCCAGGTTGCCAGCGGCTTTCAGTCCCTGACCGGGCGGGGGAATTCAGGAGAAAATTACACATGGAACCACAAGGAAGACGATTTCAAGTAACCGTCGATGGGAAAGAGTTTATCTTTGAGACGGGACGTCTCGCCGGCCAGGCTGGTGGAGCAGTAACGCTGCAGCTTGGTGACACGATGATGTTCGGCGCGGCGACAATGAGCAACCAGCTCCGCCCTGGGGTAGATTTTCTGCCTCTGACGGTAGATTACGAAGAGCGCATGTATGCCGGTGGACGGATCCCCGGCTCATTCTTCCGCCGCGAAGGCCGGCCAAGCGAAGAAGCCATCCTGACGGCACGGCTGACCGATCGGCCGCTCCGCCCGCTATTCCCAAAAGATATGCGAAACGACATACAGGTGATCCTGTATTCGTTCTCTGTGGATGGCGAAAACCCCTTGGACATCCTGGCGGTCAATACGGCTTCCGCCGCATTGATGGTTTCGGACATCCCGTTTGCCGGACCAGTTGGCGCGGTGCGTGTGGGAATGATCGATGGCAAGTTCGTCGTCAACCCCACCTTCGCCGAGCAGGCTATTTCAGAGCTGGATCTGCGAATTGCCGGTACGCGCGACGCCATCTTGATGGTGGAGTGCGGCGCGAATGAAATTTCAGAATCGAAGATGGTGGAAGCGCTGGAATTCGGCCACCAGGGGATGCTGCCGTTGATCGAGGTCCAGGAGCGCATGGCTGCCGAGGTGGGCAAACCCAAGCGTGAATATATCGCAGCGGTCGCCAACACAACCATTACAGACAATGTCATCGAGCGCGCCAACGCATCGCTGAAAGAAATTTTTAACCAGCCGTATGAGAAAGCTGCCCGCTATGCCGCATTGGACGAGCTGAAAGCCGGCCTGAAATCCGAGCTGGCCGGAGAGGATGAGGCTCTGGCATTGGAAGTGGAGCTGGCTTTTGAGGAAGCCTTGAAAGAAACCGTTCGCAATCGGATCCTGGATCAGAATATCCGTCCCGACGGACGCAGCCTGACAGAAATCCGGACCATCTGGTGTGATGTAAATGTCAGTCCACGGGCGCATGGCTCCGGCCTTTTCACACGGGGTGAAACCCAGGTGCTCACGTTGGCAACGCTGGGAACACCCAGCGAAGCCCAGGAGCTGGATACTCTGAACCCGGCGGATTCAAAGCGCTACATGCATCACTATAATTTCCCACCCTTCTCCACCGGAGAGGCCAAGCCGTTACGTGGCTCCTCACGTCGCGAGGTCGGCCACGGCGCGCTGGCTGAGCGGGCACTTTTGCCGGTAATTCCGCCGGAAACACAGTTCCCGTATGCACTGCGACTGGTCTCGGAAGTGCTCTCTTCAAATGGCTCGTCGTCGATGGCCTCCGTATGTGGCTCTACCTTAGCCCTAATGGACACCGGCGTGCCGATCAAAGCGCCTGTGGCAGGCGTGGCCATGGGCCTGGTCAAGGAAGGTGAGCGTTATAGCGTCTTGACCGACATCATCGGTATGGAAGATCACCTGGGTGACATGGATTTCAAAGTTGCCGGCACCACCAAGGGGATCACGGCTTTGCAAATGGATATCAAGATCAAGGGGATCACCTCCCAGATCATGTCACAGGCGTTGGAACAGGCTCGCCAGGCGCGGCTGTCCATCCTGGATAAGATGATGGCGGTCATCCCGGTGCCGCGTCCCGAGCTAAAATCCCATGCTCCACGCATCACTGTGCTCCAAATCCCAGTGGAGAAAATCGGCGCGGTGATCGGCCCAGGGGGCAAGATTATCCGGAGCATTCAGGAGGATACTGGCGCCAAGATCGATATCAACGACGACGGCACAGTGTACATCGCCGCCAGCGATGGCGAGAGCGCCCGAATGGCGCGCGAGCGCGTTGAGGCGCTCACCGAGACAGCCGTCCTGTGGCGCATCTACACCGGCAAGGTGGTGCGTATCACCGATTTCGGCGCGTTCGTTGAAATCCTGCCCAACATTGATGGCCTGGTACACATCTCGCAGCTCGATTCACAGCGGGTAAATAAGGTTGAAGACGTTGTCCGCCTGGGCGACGAAATCACAGTCATGGTGACCGACATCGACTCGCAGGGAAAAATCCGCCTGTCACG
>MGNS01000157.1:5303-9069 GCA_001795165.1 Chloroflexi bacterium RBG_16_57_11 | reverse complement strand
GAAGCAGTCGAGCACGACCGTCCACGTAGTGGTGGGCGACCCGGCGGTGGTCGACCGGGCAGCGGGCGCCGCGATGACCGGCGCGGCTCAGGCGACGACCGTAGACGTAGATAATGATGTCAAAGACCCCTGGCATGCTGGTTGATGCTCAGGGGTCTTTTATTTTATCTGTGAAGGGTGCCAGACTTTTCGTCGAACCTGTGTAGCATAGATTATAATCGACCTTCAGGGGCAGAACGGGTATTGAGTGGTTCTTTTCCGGGTAACACGGAGGAGGTCAGATATGAGTCTTGACCAAACGGCATTGGAAGCCAAACGCTATGGTATTTTCGCTAGCGGGCGCCGCACGTCACTTGCAGAGGCGACCCAGCGCATGGTGGAAGAAGACGTCAGCGCGCTGGTGGTGACGGACGAGGACGGTTATCTGGCAGGTATTCTTTCGAGAATTGATGTGATCCGGGCTGCCCTCCTGCATGTGGATTGGGGTGAAAGACAGGTCGAGGAGTTTATGAATCATGAGGTGGTTACAGTGCCGATGCATGCCACATTGCGCGATGTAGGAGAAATTTTGCTCGATCATCGCATTCATCGAGTCGTCATGGTACGAGAAGAAGCAGGAAAAAAGCAGCCTTTATCCATAATCTCGGCCGCGGATCTGGTTTACCACCTGGCAAAGGATCGTAGATAGGATGCCCGTCAGGCTTAACCCGGCTGACATCCGGATATACATTTTTCCGAAATGCGGAGGTGACCGATGACACAAAACATAATGGGCGTTGCCAGTCAATATGGCCTGAAAGAACACGGACTGCGCAATCTCAATATGAGCTACTGGAACCTGACCACGCCCGCCCTGGTAGAGCGCATCATTGCCCGGCGAGAAGGCGTGTTGGCTCACGAGGGAGCCGTGGTGGTTCGCACCGGGCACCATACCGGGCGCTCGCCGAACGATAAGTTCATCGTTTGCTGCCAGGAAGATCATGACAAAATCTGGTGGGGTAAAGTCAATAAAGAATTCAAGCCCGAGCAGTTCGACCGGCTTTACCTGTTGATGTGCTCCTACTTCCAGGACCGGGATGTCTTCGTACAAGATGTCACCGCCGGAGCCCACCCGGAATACACGCTTCCCATTCGGGTGATCACCGAAAGCGCCTGGCATAATTTATTTGCTCGTAATCTGTTCATTCGTCCGCCTGTGAGTGAGCTACCCGACCATGTGCCGGAATTCACGATCCTACAGGCGCCATCCTTCCACGCGGATCCAGACACCGACGGCACAAACTCGGAGGTTTTCATCGTCCTAAATCTGGAACGGCGGATCATCCTCATCGGCGGCACCAGCTACGCCGGGGAGATCAAGAAATCTATCTTTACGACCCTGAACTATCTATTACCTCTCAAAGGTGTATTATCCATGCATTGTTCTGCCAACGTTGGCAAAGCCGGTGACACAGCGTTGTTCTTCGGCCTTTCCGGCACAGGCAAAACCACCCTGTCATCCGATCCGGAGCGGGCCTTAATCGGCGATGACGAGCACGGCTGGGCAGACGACGGTGTATTCAACTTCGAAGGCGGCTGCTACGCCAAAACAATCAACCTGCGCCAGGATTACGAGCCCCTGATCTGGAAAGCCACCCGTCGCTTCGGCACAGTGCTCGAAAACCTCACCCTTGACCAATATTCTCGACGCATCAACTATGATGACGACAGCCTGACCGAGAACACCCGGGCAGCCTACCCGATTGGTTTCCTGGATAACATCGTCCCAAGCGGGCGTGGTGGGCATCCGGCAAATATATTTTTCCTCACCGCCGATGCTTTTGGGGTGATGCCCCCCATCGCCCGCCTGACGCCCGAACAGGCGATGTATTACTTCCTATCTGGCTACACCTCAAAACTGGCTGGCACTGAAAAGGGTGTCAAAGAGCCTCAAACCACCTTTTCTACCTGTTTCGGGGCGCCGTTCTTGCCGCTTTACCCTCACGTGTATGCCAACCTGTTGGGTGACAAGATCCAAAAACACAAATCCAGAGTCTGGCTGATCAACACCGGCTGGACCGGGGGGCCATTTGGCGTTGGGTCGCGAATTCGCATCCCGTACACGCGCGCCATGATTCGCGCCGCTTTGACCGGGACGCTGGATGGCACGCCCACCCGCCGGGATCCGATGTTCGGCATCTCCGTCCCCGAGCATGTGCCCGATGTTCCCGATGAGGTGCTCGACCCACGCAGCACCTGGGCTGATCCCCGGGCGTATGACACTCAGGCCAACCTGCTGGTGAATAAATTCATCGATAACTTCAAGCAATTTGAGAGCCAGGTTTCCCAGGCGGTCATCGCCGCCGGTCCAGCGATACCATGAAACACCGGCGTTATGTAACTTTTCGCTCTATCCTGCATCTGATAGAATAGGGCATTCTGCTGATCTCGAGGCGCGTATCGATACGTTGATCGAAGTAGACCGAATGTTTAAAACTCTTGGTGCAAAAAATTCGAGATAGAGAGACAAAACAATGAATTTTAACCTGACCAATTTCTCCACTGCTGCTACAAACCAGGATGAAACCCATGTCAAGGTATTAATCCTTGGTACAGGTCCAGCGGGTTTATCGGCTGCGCTGTATGCTGCCCGGGCAGAATTGGAACCGGTGGTGTTGGCTGGCATGGAACATGGTGGGCAGGTCTCGCTCACCTACGCTGTTGAGAATTACCCCGGTTTCCCCGAGGGCGTCGGAGGCACCAAGCTGGTTGAGCTGTTCCAGAAACAAGCTGAGCGTTTCGGCGCCACACTGGAGTATGACACAGCCACCGAGGTGGATTTATCCAATCGCCCATTCCGCGTGAGGACCTACAACAAAATTTACCTGGCAGATACGCTAATCATCAGCACCGGCGCCACGCCGCGCCACCTGGATATCCCAGGTGAGAAAGAGCTGACCGGGCGGGGTGTGTCGTACTGCGCTACCTGCGACGGCTGGTTCTTCAAGGATAAAGATGTCTTCGTTGTCGGAGGCGGCGACAGCGCTGTGGAGGAAGGATTGTTCCTGACCCGGTTTGCCAGGTCTGTCACCATCGTGCATCGTCGCGATGAGTTGCGTGCCGGGGCGGTGTTGCAGAAGCGAGCCATGGAGAATCCCAAGATCCACTTCCTGTGGAACATGGTGCTTACCAAGATTAATGGGACAGAGGCGGTGAAATCTGTCCAGGCCAGGAACATCCAGACCGGTGAAGAGAGCCAGCTGCCAATTGACGGCGTGTTTATTTTTATCGGCCATACACCCAACACGGAAATTTTTGATGGCAAGCTGGAGATGGAAGAAGGTGGCTATCTGGTCACCGACAAATTAATGCGTACAAGTGTGCCGGGTGTCTTCGCTGCTGGTGAAGCCGCCGATCCTCACTACCGGCAGGTGGTCACCTCAGCGGGGATGGGTGCAGCCGCAGCGATACAGGCCAACCACTTTCTGGATGAAGTGGCTGAGGAGGAAGTAAAGGACGAGCTGGAAGCCGCACATTCTTGAGCGTTTACCCTGACGGGAGCCTTCCCGTCAGGGTCTTTTTTTCAATTCCTATCCAGGAGATAGACCTAATGCGCAACAAAGTATCGATCATCGGAGCCGGGATGACCGGCTCGACCACAGCTCACTGGCTGGCAGAAAAGGAAATCGCCGATATCGTGCTGGTCGATATCGTGGAGGGAATGCCACAAGGTAAGGCTCTGGATCTTCAACAGGCGATGCCGGTGATCGGCAAGGATGTCCGTGTG
>MGNS01000157.1:0-5254 GCA_001795165.1 Chloroflexi bacterium RBG_16_57_11 | reverse complement strand
TTACCGCCGGGCTACCCCGCAAGCCGGGCATGAGCCGCGATGACTTGCTCTACGCTAACGCAGACATCGTGCGTAAAGCAGTAGAAGACACCATTCTGCATTCTCCGAGCGCCATCTATGTGGTTTTGACGAACCCGCTGGATGTGATGGCCTACCTCACGATGAAGGTTGCAGGTGTCGCCCCACAAAGGGTGATCGGGCAGGCGGGTATCCTGGATTCGGCTCGCATGCGCGCCTTTGTCGCCATGGAGGTGGGGGTTAGCGTTGAGAACATCCACTGCTATGTGCTTGGCGGTCATGGCGATGAAATGGTGCCTCTCACTCGCGCCTCCAATGTTGCCGGTATGCCGCTGGAGGATGTGCTGCCTGCCGACCGCCTGGAAGCCATCGTCGATCGCACACGGAAGGGCGGCGGTGAGATCGTCAGCTTGCTCAAGACCGGCAGCGCCTACTACGCCCCTGCCGTGGCGGTCGCTCAGATGGTGGATGCGATCCTTAAAGACAAGCATCTTATCGTCCCTTGCGCCGCATTCCTGGATGGGCAGTATGGCTTGAAAAACCTGTTCTTTGGAGTGCCGGTACAGCTGGGCAGATCGGGCGTCGAGAAGGTGATCGAGTATAAACTGAGCGAAGCGGAAATGGCTGCCCTGCAGAAATCTGCTGCCGGGGTGGCAGAAAACATCGCAAAACTCAAATTCAAGGAGGCAATATGATTCTCAAGGACAAGCTGGCCAGCCAGATGCCGGTCTGGCGCGAACGTGTAAGAAATTTGCTTGCGGAGAGCGGTGACGTCAAAGTCGGCGAAGTCACCATCAAGCAAGTGTACGGTGGCATGCGCGATGTCAAAAGCCTGGTCACGGACATCTCCTCCGTCGATCCCAATGAAGGCATCCGGCTACGCGGTTACACCATCCCCGAGCTGCTTGAAAAGCTGCCGAAACTCCACGGCGATGAGATGCCGCTGGCAGGCGGTCTGTATTACCTGTTGCTGGTTGGTGAATTGCCATCGCTGGAAGAAGCGCTAGAGGTAGAAGAAGAGTGGAAGAAGCGCAGCACGGTACCGCAATATGTCTATGATGTGCTGTGTGCCATGCCGCCTCAAGCCCAGCCGATGACCCTTTTCTCGCAAGCCATCCTGGCGATGCAGAGCGAGTCGATCTTCACCCGCAAGTACGACGAAGGCATGCGTAAGGATGACCAGTGGACCTATATGCTGGAAGACAGTCTGGACATGACTGCAAAATTGCCAGCAATTGCCGCCTTTATATACAATTTAAAGTATGGGGATTGTCATATCCCTCCAGCCAATCCCGAGCTGGATTGGAGCGGTAATTTCGCTGCAATGATGTGCGTGGAAGACGAGTTATACGCCGATCTGAGCAGGTTGTACTTCATTATCCACTCCGACCACGAGAGCGGCAATGTCAGCGCCCACGCCACCCACCTGGTGGGCTCCACGCTTTCTGACATTTATTACGCCACCTCGGCCGGTATGAACGGCCTGGCTGGGCCGTTGCATGGACGGGCCAACCAGGAGGCGCTGAGCTGGTTGCTGGACGTGTTTGATAAATATGGCCGGGTACCCGAGCCAGAGGAGCTACGCCAGTTCGCCTGGGACACGCTGAAGACCGGACATGTCATTCCCGGTTACGGGCACGCTGTGCTGCGCAAGACCGATCCACGCTTCACCGCCCAGCACGAGTTTGGCATGAAGCACTTCCCCAACGATCCGATCTTCAAGCTGGCGGCCATGGTTTACGACGTAGTGCCTAAAGTTCTCCTGGAACAGGGAAAAGCCAAGGATCCATGGCCTAACGTTGACGCTATTAGTGGAGCCTTGCAGCAACACTTTGGCGTCCAAGACAGCGACGGGACCGGCGTATATGGCTTCTACACCGTGCTGTTTGGCGTCAGCCGGGCTTTGGGCGTTTCCGCCAATGCCGTCTGGGCGCGCGCCCTGGGCCAGCCGTTAGAGCGACCAAAGTCTCTAACCACAAAGATGCTGGAAGAGGTCGCCACAAAGACTAAGGCCGTTTAGCGGAAAGGCAGACCGGCTGCCCGCCTATTGAGAAATTAAGTCCCGACCTCAATGTCGGGACTTTTCATTTTCCTTAGGCTTTCAAATTTGAAAATTACTTTTGAACCTAACTTGTTATAATCGTTGCCATTAAGGTTCTTGAATGCAATTTTTGAAGCAATTAATAAACGGGGAATTATAAAACAGGCAAAATATTATGCATTTCTCTATGAAGCCGACAAAGTACAGATCCGCACGAATCCTATCTCGTATCAAGCAACATTGCTGGACGGTTCTAAGAGTGGCGATAAAGGAACAAATTCAATCTAGAGAGTTAACAAGGAGAATGGAATGAAAACAATATCAAGGAAAAATATTCATTGGCAGATTGCAACAATTATCATTATTCTCGTATTGCTGGTCACCTTGTTTGTTTCCCCGGCATCTGCACACAGCCTGGGGCCGAATTTACCCGGAGCCGGCGTCAATTTGACCGGTATCGGCACCGTAGCATGGTCAGACCCTGGATATATTACGATAGTTGGTAGCGACGCAACTGCATCGGTTACATCCGGGGGAGGAATTACGAACTACCTTCTCGGGACCCAATTCGGCTTCGCTATTCCGTCTGGCTCTATCATCAATGGGATAACGGTTGAGATTTACCGTCGGACCGTCGGAAATCCCAACCCGGAATTAAGAGACTATGAGGTCAAACTGGTCAAGGGGGGAACGATTGTCGGCGATAACAAAGCTGACACAACCACTGATTGGCCCCATGGAGGGTATGCAATGGTGACTTACGGCGGCCCAGCGGATAAGTGGGGTGAGACCTGGTCGGTCGATGACATTAATTCATCTGAATTTGGGGTTGTCCTCGCGGTAATAAACCAGAATGCTACGAATGATAAATCCGCCCGGGTGGATTACATGCAAATAACAGTAGAGTACACACCTGCTGATAATCCGGACCTGACGCTGTTCAAGACTGCCACACCGACGACTTATGACACGGTTGGCGATGTGATTGGTTACAGCTTTCTGCTGACTAACAACGGGAATGTGACCCTGGATGGGCCATTCACGGTAACCGACGATCAAGCCGAAGACGAGTCCTGCCCGGCGACTGACAGCCTGGCGCCGGCAGCGAGCATCACCTGCACCGCCAGCTATACCATCTCCCAGGCTGACCTGGATGCCGGCTCGGTGACGAACACCGGTCAGGGCCAGGCCTTCTTTGATGCGACTCCTGTGGACTCCAACCAGGACAGCGAGACGGTCACTGCTAACCAGAACCCAGCTTTGTCCCTGGTCAAGACCGCCACACCGACGACTTATGACACGGTCGGCGATGTGATCGGCTACAGCTTCGAGCTGTCCAACAGCGGGAATGTGACCTTGAGCGGACCATTTACCGTAACCGACGACAAGGCCACCGATGAATCCTGCCCGGTGACAGCCAGCCTGGCGCCGGGAGCAAGCATTACCTGCGATGCCAGCTACACCATCACCCAGGCGGACCTGGATGCCGGCTCGGTGACCAACACTGCACAGGGTCACGGCACCTTCGACGTCGCGCCGGTGGATTCGAACCAGGATAGCGAGACGGTCACTGCCTCCCAGGGACAAGCTCTGACGTTGGTTAAGACCGCCACACCGCAAACCTACGACTCGGTCGGCGATGTGATCGGTTATAGTTTCCTGCTGACCAACAGCGGGAGTGTGACTTTGAGCGGGCTGTTCACCGTGACCGACGACAAAACTACCGATGAGTCCTGCCCGGCGACCGTCAGCCTGGCTCCGGGGGCGAGCATCACCTGCACCGCTAGCTACACGACCACCCAGGCTGACCTGGACACCGGTTCGGTGACCAACACCGCTCAAGGTCATGGCTACGACGACGCTACACCCGTGAACTCGAACCAGGACAGCGAGACGGTCAATGCCACCCAGGAATCAGGTCTGACGCTGGTTAAGACCCCCACCCCAAATACCTTCTTCATTATGGGTGATGTGATCGATTACAGCTATGAGCTGACAAACAGCGGGAATGTGACCCTGGATGGTCCGTTTACGGTTGTGGATGACATGGTCACCGTGACTTGCCCGGGGACCACCAGCCTGGCTCCGGGAGCTAGCATCTCGTGCACCGCCAGCTATACCATCGTCATAGACGACATCATCGCCGGATCGGTGAGGAACACTGCGACTGGAGCCGGTTTCTTTGGTGGAAATATGGTCACGTCTGCCCCAGATGAGGTGACCGTCAACCGGGTGTCCGTTTTGATATTCCTTCCTGTGGTGACCCGCGATAACACTGAGTAACCCCGGCTCTGACCTGCCCCGGAAATCATCCTTGAAAAAACTATTAAATAATTCTATGGAGAACAGGTCAGCGGAGAACAGGTCAGCGAGGGCAAGCGATTAACAACCTATTGTAAGGAATTGGGGCTGTCCATAAACCGGTGGACAGCCCCGATCGCGTTTATACTATGGTCTACTCCGCTGGTCATACCACCCGCTGCGCGTATCGAGCCGCACGTCGAAGTCTGGCACGTAAGGCTTGATATCCAGCAACGGTGTGCCATCCAGCACATCCACCCCCTTAATTTCTAATGTATTGCCTTTGACCGCCAGCAACCTTACCACCGACAGCCCGATTGGGTTGGGGCGGCAGGGATGGCGGGTGGCGAACAGGCCATGCGTTTGATCATCCAGAAAGGGTTGTACCAGTAATGCATAAGACGTCGAAGCATGAAAAACATACAGCAGGTGGATATGCGAAAACCCTTCCAGGTCCTGGAGTCCTTCCACGAACTCGTGATAGATTTGCACCTGGCCCAAGGACTGCGAGCGCGCTGCCTGGATCGGCATCTGCACCTTGTCCTTGAACGGCGAATGAATGATCCCGATTGGACGCATGATATATTCCATTGCTACATTGTAACCATACTCTTAGTAATTCTGGAATATCATCGGTAAATATGACTATTGTCCCTAAGATTGGTGACAAAAATTGTTGACACTCATAGTCCATTAATGTTAAAATTTTATCCAGGTGAGAATCTTTTAATCAAAACGTATTGAAATAACGGTGAGGCGCGCAATGAAAAAATCAATCTTAATATTAACCGTACTTCTGCTTTGTGCCCTGGGCATCCAGAGCGGTTATGCTGCGCTGGTGGTGCCCAACGAGATCCAGCAGCCGGGCACCCAGCCTGGCGAGGTGGGCAACCT
>MGNS01000156.1:34856-41117 GCA_001795165.1 Chloroflexi bacterium RBG_16_57_11 | reverse complement strand
TTCAAAGTCAGGTCATGCGTCCCCCAAAGGACCAGGGTAGGCGCCTGGATTTTCCCCAATCTGGGAGTCAGGTCGGCGATCGTGCGCGGGTAATTCAGGATGTATGGCGAAGCGCGCTTGTAATCCACAGCCACCTGCCAGCGCTCTTCCTGTGAAAACCGGGAAGCATCGACTGGATCCCAGCCCAGCGCCCGGTCGATCAACGGCAGCGGGGTGACCTGCATCATCCGGATCCCGAGGCTGGGTTTGGGCAGGAACCAGCGCAGCAACGGTGACGCTTGCCGAGGCGAATAATACGGATCGATCAACACCAGCGCCCGCACCCGCTCCGGGTGGCGCAACGCGTACGACAGGCTCAGGTATCCGCCAAATGAATGTCCGATCAGGATAAATGGCGGGCGGTCTTTCAAACCGTCCATCCAGATTTCAAGCGCCTGTTCGACGTGTTCGGCGCGGTATGCATCCGGATCCTCCGGCTTTTCGCTTTCTCCGTGCCCTGGTAGGTCAGGGGCAAAGCCGCGGTAACCCGCCTCCGCCACCGCCGGGAGCAAGGAGCCCCAATCGTATAGTGAGGCTGCCACGCCGTGGAAGAAGATCACAGGCCAGCCCTGACCACGGGCGATATAGTGAATGTGATGCTTCTGTGAGCTTTTGGACATTTCAAAGGATTATAACGTATCGGCAGTCCTCTAAAGTCTTCTGTTTTCCCAGGACCGGTCCTCCGGCCTTACGCCCACCACGCCGCCTGGAATGATTACAACGGCCACAGCCATGTCCGCTCTGCGCTGCTTGGGCCTTCGCTGGTCGTGCCCTTCACCAACGGGCAGCTTACTCTGGGGATGTGGCAGCAGATTATTTATTTGGACTTTGATGTCCGGTCGCGCCATCGGGAGCTGGTTGTCCAGCTTATCGGCGAATGGGCGTGCCTGTCCGAAGCCGGGATTGTTGATCCCGGCGATTGAAATCCTCGATTCTCGTCGCCTGGGGTGGGGTCTATGGGGCATCCGCTTCGGGCAAAGACCACAACCGCAGGCTATGATCGTCACCTCCGGAAATTATCTGATCCCCGCGTGGTGAAAAATCCACGCAGCGCACCGCTCCCACGTGTCCGGAATAAATCACGGTCGGGACGCTTTGAAAGGCCTGGTCTGAATACTGCCAAAGCCTTAGAGTTCCATCCTTTGATGATGTGACCAGCCATCTGCCATCGGGTGAAAATGCCAGCTCGGTTGTCGCCAGCGGATGGCTTTTCCACACCTGGGCCAGGTTCCCGTCACTGGTTTGCCAGATACGGATCGGCCCATCTTCGAAAACAATGGCCAGCAAGCTTCCGTCTGGAGAATACGCCAGGCTGGTCACTCCAATAAGGGTGCTCTTCAGGTTGAACAGCCACTCCCCGCTCACACGGCGGATGCGCACCGTCCCATTCGCCTCACCAAAAGCCAGGGTGCTCAAATCCGGTGAGAAGACTACGCTGGTCACTGCCGACATGCCTTCATCGATCGTCTCAATCGGGTTGCCGTTGGGCAGCCGCCACAAACTCACGGTGAAATCGTTCGAGCCAGTGACGATCATTCTTCCGTCGCTGGATACATCCAGGCCGTTCACCCACCCGGCGTGCGCATTCACAGTCCTCGACAGGCTGCCATTGGATACCTGCCAGATCCGGATTTGCCCATCCATCGAGCCGGTGATCAGGTTTGCGCCATTGGGTGTGAATTCCAGGCTGAGGACAGGAAAAGGATGTCCCTGCATCGTGCGCAATAACTGTCCCTGATCCACCCGCCACAGGCGCATGGTATTATCCACCGACCCTGAAGCCACCCAATTGCCATCGGGTGAAAACGCCACGCTGACGATGCTGGCGGTATGTCCTTCCATGACGAGGTCGGCGGTTTGAAAAGCGACTACCGGGGTTGGGGTCTTCAGGCAGATCGGTGGCACCTCAGGCGTTGAGAGCAAACCTATGAAAAGGTTATTCTGCTCGTTGCTCTCGATCACCTGCGAAGCGACATCCACCCGGATATACGGTGTGCTGTTCTGGCTCATCAGTTCCAGGCTGATCTCGTCCCCAGCGGCGAGCCCTTCAGACACAATCTGTCGAATGTCATCTGCCTGGACCACAAACGCTGGCGAGTCCGCACCGCCTTGATTGGCAATTATTACCTGCAGGCGGATCCAATCCTCAGGCAATGAGCAATCACCCCCCGGCGGCTCGACGGCGACCAGCATAACTGCCTGGATGGAAAGGTCAGGCAGTGTAAACAATGTGTCTGTAGGTATGACTGCGATATCGGGCGTAGGTGATGGCTGCTGGTTTGCATCAGCCAACCCGCAGCCCGAAATTGCCAGGCAAAAAATGAGCCCTATGGCGCCCCACCGTATAAAACGCGAGATCAAATCCATGTGTGCCATGCTGCTCATTTCCACTGGTATGTATCAAAACAGACCGGGAAGATTCGAAGGAGCCGGGTCTGCCGGCTTTTTATAGAACTTTAGGTAGGTAAACTAAGCTGTTTCTCCTGTGTGCGCATCGCCTGGAAGGCGGCGATCGAAACCTCCAGCATCTCCGGGCTGGGTTCGCGGGTCGTCAGCCGTTGCAGCGCCAGGTTAGGTTTGATCATCCAGCGTACGAGTGGCGATTGGATGTGGTTGGCCGTCCAACGGATGTATTCATAAGACAGCCCTGCCAGGACCGGCAACAGCAAGATCCGGCTCGCCAGTCGCCAGCCCATCGGCAGGGGTCCAAGCAGGCTGAATAGCACCACCGAAAGAAGCACCAGGGTCAGCAAAAACGCCGTGCCGCAGCGGGTGTGCTCCAGGGGGAAGCGCTTCACGATTTCTGGCTCCAGCACGGCACCCGCTTCGAACGCGTTGATCGTCTTGTGCTCCGCCCCATGGTAAGCGAATACCCGGCGGATATCCGGAATCCTGCCGATAAAGAAAATGTACGCGATCAGCAGCCCGAGGCGCACCAGCCCTTCCAGCAAGTTGCTCCACCACGAATTGATCGCCAGGAAACGTTCGCCAAGCTGTGCGATGGCTGCCGGAGCCAACAGGAATATGCCTAACCCCAATGCAAGAGATAATCCAAGTGAAAGATATAGCGCCGGTCCCTCCAGCCTTTCATCTTCGCCGGTCTGCAAATTGGCAGAGATGGTCAGGGCGTGCATCCCCAATCCCACAGCATCCCACAACCCAATCAGACCGCGCACAAACGGGGTCTTCATGATTTTGCTGCGGTACACCGCCGAAAGAGGTTCACAATGAACCACGATTTCCTGGCTCGGGGCGCGCATGGCGATCGCCATGCTCTGGGAGCCGCGCATCATCACACCTTCAATCACTGCCTGTCCACCGTAAGAGGGTAGTTTTTCTTCCATGATACAAATTAGACTCCAAATTTTCGTTTACCTCGGTAATCGGATCACCCACCCGGATTATACCTTCATTAACCAAATTCGCTCTCAGTCCCCAACATTCGATACGATCTTTTCGTCTGGTCGCCTCATCGTGGCGAACATCAGGTAGCAAATCAGTAAGAAGATGGTGAACAGGCTGCTGAAGCCGAAAAATCGCAGGCTGTTGAGCGGGTCGATCATCGGCACCAGCACGTCTGCCAGGATGCGCTCCGGCTGGGTGAGCATGTCCCAGCTGTTCCAGCGCTCGAAGCGACCCAGGTAGATCCCTACGCCGCCCAGAATCAGTGCAAAAATAGCGAAAGCCCAGCCAACATACTTGCCGGCATATGAGCTCACCAATCGCTGCATCGTGCGCAGGGAGGCGACCGCCAGGAAAATCCCGGTGAACGAGAAGGCGATCAGTAATAGCATATCGTACCAGAATGGAGAGTCATAGCGCGGTTCCAGGTGGAAGAAATCGGTCAGCAAATAGGGCGCGTTGGGAAAAAACAACAGCCAGATCACGCTTGGTGGCACCAACCACCACCATTTGCGGGGGAAGAGACGGTTCAAGCCGTCTGCCAGCATGCTGGAGCCATACGGAATCCAGGCCAGGATCAGGTTCCACACGAGATTGGCGTAGATCACCCACGCACCGCTACCCACCACACGTCCGGAATACAATGTCAGGGCGTAAATTGTGGAGAGGGTGATTGGATAGAAGGATTGGTCGACCAGAAATCGGTAGATGCAGAAAATTGTTTTTTTCATTCGAATTTTTTCCCTGATTAGATGCCATTTTACAATACTTCTGGTCCAGGTAAGCTATAGTGAAATGAGATTTCCATGTTAAAATAACTCCTCGAGAATCGCTATGCCATACTGGAAAAATTACCACCTTGCCCAAGACGTTGCAGATGCTTTGAAAGTTCTGGCAGCTGCTTCCGGCGAAGTTCGCATCGTTTCTGGCGGCACGGATCTGCTGCTGGATCTGCAACAGGGGCGTCATCCTCCGGTCGAATCCCTGGTGGACGTGACCAGGGTGCATGAAATGCGCCTCCTGGAGGTTCGCCAGGATCGATTGTTCATCGGCGCCGGGGTGCCGCTGAGCCAGGTGATTGCCTCGCCGCTTGTCCTGAGGCATGCGGAGGCGCTTTTCGAAGCTGCCAGCTTAATTGGCGGTCCGCAGGTGCGCAATACGGCCACTCTGGGAGGTAACGTTGCCCATGCACTACCTGCTGCCGATGGCACGATTGCCCTGCTCGCCCTGGACGCCCAGGCCGAGATCGCCAGCCTGGCAGGTCGCCGCCAGGTGCCCATGCAGCAGCTGTTTGCCGGCCCGGGACGCTCAGCTTTGGATCCGCGCGGTGAAGTCCTGGTCGGCTTTCATCTCCCATTACTTCAGCCGGGCCAGGCATCGGCTTTTCGCCGTGTCATGCGCCCGCAAGGCGTTGCCATTGCTATCATAAACCTGGCTGTCTGGGTGATGCGGTCGGAGGATCGCATCGCGGATATTCGCATCTCGATCGGCCCGGCAGGTCCCATCCCACAACGGGCTCGATCTGCCGAAGCAGCTCTCAAGGGAGGGCGCATGGATGCTCCGACCCTGCAGCATGGGATCGAAGCGCTGCTATCCGAAGCGCGTTTCCGCACCAGCCCGCATCGCGCTACCGCACAGTATCGTCATAAGATGGCCGCGGTATTACTCGAGGAGACGCTTTCAACCGCCTGGTCGCGTGCTTAGCTCAATAATTTATAGGTGAAACTATGGAACTTACTGTTAACGGTAATCAGGTTTCGTTGGAGCCATTGCCCGGCGAGATGCTTTCCGACCTGTTGCGACAGCGCCTTGGCCTGACTGGCACCAAGATAGGCTGTAACGAATCGGAGTGCGGCTCCTGCACCGTGCTGGTGGATGGCGAGCCGGTGCTGGCTTGCACCTATCCTTCCGCAAAAGCTGCGGGTAGTGAAATCCTTACGATCGAAGGCCTGGCACACGGCGCTGCGGTTACGCAAATTGAGGATGAGGGTTTCGCACGCCTCCACCCGCTGCAACAGTCGTTTGTGCTCTACGGGGCGGTACAGTGCGGCTTCTGCATTCCCGGTCAGATCATGACCGCTTTTGCCTTGTTGCAAAGGGACCCGAACCCCACTGAAGCCCAGATCCGTCACGCTCTCAAGGATACTTTGTGCCGTTGCGCTGGTTATCCGACGATCATCCGCGCCATCCAGGCAGCCGGCGAGGCCGCTCGCCTGGAGGTGCCAGTCGCCCCGCCTGAATTCATTGAGACCACCCCGATCGGACCGGTGATTGGCAAGCTACAGGTCCGGCCCGACGCCGTGGAAAAGGTCACCGGAGGTGCCAAATTTACCGACGATCTAAGCTTTGAGGGCATGTTGTATGCGCGCGTTAAGCGCGCCGGCGTCCCTCACGCATTCCTGCGCTGGATCGATGTCTCCAAAGCCCGACAATTGCCTGGCGTGGCAGCCGTGATCACCGCCGATGAGATCCCAGGGGACCATTGGCATGGCATTGTTATCTTCGATTGGCCGGTATTGGTTGGGGTCGATGAGCGAGTGCGCTATGTGGGCGACGCGGTGGCGATTGTCGCCGCAGAGACTGCGGAAATCGCCGCACAGGCTCTCGACTTGATCGAGGTGGAATACGATCCGCAGCCGGTGATCAGCGACCCGGTCCAGGCGCGCCAGCCGGAGGTCGCCGCGCTGCATCCGAATGGAAATTTGCTCAAGCACATCAAAGTTCGCAAGGGCGAGCTTGAGCAGGGTTTCGCCGACGCCGATGTGATCCTGGAGCACACCTATCACACTGCGACCACCGACCATGCCTTCCTGGAGCCGG
>MGNS01000156.1:24215-34837 GCA_001795165.1 Chloroflexi bacterium RBG_16_57_11 | reverse complement strand
GACGCCTGACGGACGGATGGAAATCTACGTCGGCTCCCAGATTCCCTACCAGGATCGCCAGCAGGTGGCGCGCGCCCTGGGCTGGCCCGAGGAGCGCGTTCGCATCTTGGGGCAATTGATAGGCGGCGGCTTTGGCGGCAAAGAGGATATCGCCGGCCAGATCCATGCTGCCTTACTGGCTCAGGCGACCGGCCGTCCGGTGAAGCTACTCTTCGACCGACATGAAAGCCTGTTGGTGCACCCCAAGCGACATGCCACCCAAATCCGCCTCAGGCTTGGCGCACGTCGCGATGGATGTCTGACTGCCGTAGAGACCGAGCTGTACGGCGACACTGGTGCTTACGCCTCGTTGGGCGATAAGGTGATGACCCGCGCCACCACGCACTCATCCGGTCCGTATGAAGTACCGCATGCCCGGGCTGATTGCTATGCCATGTACACAAACAACCCGCCCTCCGGGGCATTCCGGGGTTTTGGCGTCACCCAGTCGGCCTTCGCCATCGAGAGTATGATGGATGATCTGGCCCGCACGCTGGATATGGATCCGGTCAAGCTGCGCCGGTTGAATGCGATGCGTGTGGGTAGCATCACCAACACCGGGCAACAATTGCGCGAAAGCGTCGGCTTGCTGGAGTGCATCGATAAAGTCGACGCAGAAATGCGCCGGTTAAGCGGAGAGTGGCCTTTTGAGTCTCGCCCTGTCCCAGGTGCGCTGCATCTGCGCCGTGCCTGGGGTTTCGCCGTAGGGTACAAGAACACCGGTCTGGGCGGAGGCGCGCCCGATAAGGCCGGCGCCGAAGTAGAGCTCTACGAGGATGGCATACTGGAGGTTCGCACATCTTCTGCTGAGCTGGGTCAGGGGCTGGTGACCGTGCTCCAGATGATCGTGTCGCAGGAGTTCAACCTTTCCCCGCGTCGTGTGCGAGTCCTTGTGATGGACACCGACCTGACGCCGGATGGTGGTCCAACTACCGCCTCCCGCCAGACCTACGTCACAGGCAACGCCGCTTTGCACGCCGCTCGCACACTGCGCCAGGCTATCGCCTCCTCTCTGGCGGAGAAATACGACCAGCCGCCCGACTCTGTGCGATTTATTGAAGGCTTGGCGCACGTCAATGGTCATTCCGTACCGTTGGGTGAGGTGGTCGGCCTGATGCGCTCGGAAGGCCGTGAGCCACGCGCTTTATACGAGTATTGGGCCCCGGTGACCAAACCATTAGGACAGGGCGGCGACATGCACTTTGCCTTCTCTTTTGCGGCTCAGGCTGCCGAAGTGGAAGTAAACACCTACACCGGCGAGGTGCGCGTGCTCCGCATCCTCGTTGCCAACGATGTTGGCAAAGCCATCAATCCTCTCGGTTTGCAGGGCCAGGTAGAAGGCGGTGTTATCATGGGCCTGGGCAACGCCCTGACGGAGAATTTCATTCTTGAGGAAGGACGCGTTTATTCCGACCGCCTGGCGCGCTATCGTGTCCCATCTATTACTCAGACTCCAGAAATCATCTCATTTACCGTCGAGCACCCCACTGCCGATGGACCGTATGGCGCAAAAGGTGTGGGTGAGATTGTCAGCATACCCAGCACTCCGGCAATTACCAATGCCATCTATAACGCCGTAGGTGTTCGCTTCGATTGCTTGCCGGTAGATCAAGAGCAGATCGTCCGGGAGCTGGCTGCCAGAGTATGACCAGCCCTTCTGTGCCCCGCTGGCTGGAATGGGCTCGCCAGATCCAGGCCCTCTCGCAGACCGGTTATCACTATGCCGAGAACGATTACCAGCGCCAGCGCTATCAGCGCCTGATAGAAATCGCTGCCGAGATCATCAATGAATGTGCTGAGCTGGAGGTCGCACCTCTGCTGGACGCCTTCCACGCTCAGATCGGTTACGCCACGCCGCGGATCGATGTGCGTGCCGCCATCTTTCAGGATAGCAAGCTACTGTTGGTGCGAGAGCGCCAGGATGGCGGCTGGACCATGCCCGGCGGCTGGGCCGATGTGGGCGACGTTCCTTCCGAGGCTGCCGAGCGCGAAGCCTGGGAAGAAGCCGGTTTCCACGTCAAGGCCCGCCGGGTGATTGGCGTCTACGACGCCAACCGGGTCGGCCCGTTGGAGTTGTTCCATGCTTTCAAGCTGGTCTTCCTGTGCGATTTAATAGATGGTGAGCCTCGCCCCAGCGCTGAGACCAGCGAAGTGGCCTTCTTTGGCCCGGATGAGATCCCCGTCCACCTTTCGGTCAACCGCACCTATATGCGTCACATCGAGGATGCTTTTCGGGTTCATGGGTGTCCCGATCTGCCCACCATTTTCGATTGAGCGGGAAAGAATTGCGGGTTAATATCAAAATAATCCTGTTGTTCAGGAGCAGTCATGTTGTCATATTCTGTTCCAACCATCGCAATTTTGGGTGGCACGGGTAAAGAAGGCCCCGGTCTGGCCTTGCGCTGGGCCAGCGCCGGCGTTCAGATCATCATCGGATCGCGCCAGGTCGAAAAAGCCGAAGCAACGGCCGCCGAGTTGAACCTCAGGCTGGGGACCACAATGATTCGCGGTCTGGAAAACAGCCAGGCAGCGCGCCAGGCGGACCTGAGCGTGCTCACCGTGGTCCAGTCGGCACACCAGGCCACCCTGGAGAGCCTGGTCGACGACCTGCAGGGAAAAATTCTGGTGGATGCAACCGCCCGGGTGGATTTTCGTGATCCTCGTCCCCCGTCTCCGCCTGCTGCTGCTCGCCTTGCCCAGCAGATCCTCGGTCCGGGGGTGCGTGTGGTGGCTGCTTTCCAGAACGTGCCTTCACACGCCCTGAAGAAGAACCTGGGCCAGTCGCTGGATACGGACGTGCTGGTCTGCGCGGATGACCTGCAGGCCGCGGATGAAGTGATCCGCTTGGCCGAAGCGGGCGGCATGCGAGGGTATTACGCCGGTGGGTTGGACAACGCAGTGGTGGTTGAAGGCCTGACCTCGATCCTGATCAGCCTGAATGCACACTATGGCGTCAAGACCGCCAGCATCGGCATCACAGGTATCCCCAGGTAATCCAGTATGGCGCTTACGCTGACGCCCCTGACCGGTATACCGCTTATTTCCCCGGGGGATGACCTGGCTCCGCTCATCCTCCAGGCCTTCGATCGGGCTCAGCTGGCCCTGCTAGACGGTGATATCATCATTCTGGCGCAGAAAATCGTTTCGAAAGCCGAGGGTTGCCTGGTGGATCTGACAAAAGTGACACCCTCTCCGCGTGCGCTAGACCTGGCGGAACAGACAGCCAAGGACCCCCGCCTTGTGGAAGTCATCCTGGGTGAAAGCCGCCAGGTTTTACGCACTCGCCCGGGTGTGATCGTGGTTGAGCATCGCCTGGGATTTATTTGCGCCAGCGCAGGGGTAGACCACTCGAACGTACACGGAGACAAGGGTAGGCCAGAAGACTGGGTCCTTTTGCTTCCGGAAAACCCGGATGCCTCTGCGGCAGCTTTGCGCCAGCGCCTGGAAGCTGCCAGTGGGAGGCATTTGGGGGTACTGATTATCGATTCACACGGGCGCGCCTGGCGTATGGGCACGGTTGGTGTAGCAATCGGCATTTCCGGCTTACCGGGTCTGGTGGATATGCGCGGCTGGGCCGACTTGTTTGATTTCCGGCTTCAGATCACGCAGGTGGGTGTCGCCGATGAGCTTGCTGCCGCAGCCTCGCTGGTGATGGGTCAGGCTGCTGAAGGGACCCCGGTTGTACATGCGCGCGGTTTTCCCTACCCCTTGCGAGAGGCTTCTTTGGGTGAGCTGATTCGCCAACGCGACCAGGATTTGTTCCGATAACCCGATGGATCAGGAATTTTGGAATTTTCTGGATACTCTGTTGTCTGACAGCCAGGTCGAGATCGACCGGCCCAAAGGATCGGCTCACCCGCGCCTCCCAGATTTGATCTATCCTTTGGATTACGGCTACCTGCGAGGCACAACAACAGTCGATGGGGGTGGGATCGATCTTTTCATCGGCTCGCAAGCTGGAGGCGCGCTGGATGCCGTCGCCCTGACCGTGGACCTGTACAAACGCGACGCTGAGATCATACTTCTACTCGGTTGCACCGAGACAGAAAAGCAGATCGCCCTGGATTTTATGAATGGCGCTTCTATGCGCGCCTGTCTGGTTCGACGTGGCTCGGGTATCGATTGGTTATACAGCCGGCGTTCAGTGCGCCACTTTCAACAAAAACCAATCCCCGATGATATCGTTCGACGAGTGTTAGAGACGGCAACCTGGGCGCCTTCGGCCCATAACGCCCAGCCCTGGCGCTTTGCGGTGCTCACCAGCCTGGAATCTCGCGATCGATTGGCGCAGGCTTTAGGCGAAGCCTTTCGCCGGGATTTGTTGGAAGGTGGTCTGGCCTCTGAGGAGGTTGAAAAACAGGTATCGCGTTCGCGCCAGCGCATCCAGCAAGCTCCGCTGGCGGTCTTGCTCTGTCAGTATCTAACGGTGGGCGATACCTACCCGGATGCAGACCGTCAACAGTACGAGCATTGGATGGGCATGCAGAGCGTGGCATTAGCTGGAGGGTACTTGCTCCTGGCAGCCTGGTCAGAAGGTCTTGGGAGTGTATGGATGTGCGCCCCGCTGTTTGCCCAGGCGGCTGCCCGCCAGGCATTGAGCCTGCCGGAGACCTGGCAGCCACAGGCGTTGATCTTGCTCGGATATCCTGATAAGATTCCCACCCAACGACCGCGCCGACCTTTTAATGAGGTGGCGCTGTATTTCTAGGAGTCTGATGAACCAGCCTGATTTTCAGCCGATCAAAGTCGTCGCCCTGGCGGGTGGGGTGGGTGGAGCGCGTTTAGCAGATGGGCTGGCCAAGGTCCTGCCTCCAGAAGACCTGACCATTATCGTCAACACCGGCGACGATTTTGAGCATTTTGGCTTATTTATTTGCCCCGACATCGATACAGTATGTTACACCCTGGCGGGTCTGGTCAATCCAGTCACCGGTTGGGGTCGAAGGGACGAAACCTGGACCGTTCTCGAAGCGGTCAGCCTGTTAGGCGGACCGACCTGGTTTCACCTGGGCGATCAGGATCTGGGTTTGCACCTCGAGCGCACCCGTCGCCGCCTCTCCGGTCAGCCTTTGAGCCGGATCGTTCAACACTTTTGTCAGGTTCTGGGCATTCGGCCACGAATCCTGCCGATGACCGATGACTTTACGCCCACTTGGGTGTATACTATTCAAGGTGAAATGCCCTTTCAGGAGTATTTCGTCCGCCGCCAGTGCCAGCCAGTGGTCACAGGCTTCTGCTTCCAGGGGGCTGATCAGGCCTCCCCTGCCCCGGGAGTGCTGGAGGCGATCCATCAAGCCGATTTGGTTGTGTTCTGCCCGTCCAACCCATGGGTAAGCCTCGACCCGATCTTGTCCATCCCTGGTATCCGCTCTGCAGTGGCTTCCCGCCCAGTAGTGGCGGTTTCACCAATCATTGGCGGGCAGACGGTCAAAGGGCCGGCGGGCAAGATGTTCACCGAGCTGGGCATTCCACCCAGCGCTGCCGCGGTCGCCCACCATTATACCGGTTTGCTAAGCGGCTTTGTCATCGACCAGATGGACTCCGAGCTGGTATCGGAAATCCAACCATTGGGGGTGCAGACTTTTGTCACCGATGTCATTATGAAAACGCCGCTGGATCGAGCTCGCCTGTCAAAGGAGGTGATCGATTTCGGAATTCAAATAATCCATTGATCTGTCGAGGAGAGATTTCGCCCAAGCGTAGGACCACATCGTCGGTTCCATAATTCTATGCCGGTTCAACTTTAAGAAAGGGAGATGTTTCGATGACTTTATGGGCAATTGTCCCAGTAAAACCCCTTCGTTATGGAAAATCACGCTTGGCCGAGGTGCTCACGTCTGATGAGCGCATGGATCTAAATCGTCGCATGCTTGCCCATACGCTGGACACATTGACGGCGATCCCAGAAATTGAACATGTTTTAGTGGTAAGCCGCGACCAGGCCGCCCTGGCCCTGGCGCGAGAATATGGCGCACGCACGGTGCAGGAGAATGGCTCACCGCACCTGAACGTTGCCCTCACCCGGGCGACTGTGGTGGCGAAAAACTACGGCATACACGGCGTGCTGATCATCCCCGCCGACCTCCCGCTGATCACGCCAGAGGATGTACGTCTAATGCTGGAGCGTGCCGCCAGTCCACCCGTTGTTGTCGTTGCTCCAGATCGCCGTGGCGATGGCACCAATGCGTTATTGGTTTGCCCGACTGGCCTGATCGAATACGAATTCGGCCACGGCTCGTTCCAGCGTCACTGCGAGCGGGCTCGAAACGCCGGCGCTCGCCTGGAGGTTTGCGAGCTACCCTCACTTGCATTGGATATGGACCTGCCAGAAGATCTGGAGCTGGTCAGCGAAACCCTGGAAAACGTTTAAGAGGGAGAACTCAAGAGAATGATCTCAAGCGAGTGATCATGATGGAGAACCAGGTCTTCCTCACCGCTTTGTCGAAAATATACTCCGCAGGACGGTTCCTCACCAAACCGGCGCAGCTGATTCCCTATGAGTCGGACGCCCTGACTGCGTATCAGGTACGCCCGCTGGCGGTCGTGATCCCTGAAACACAGGAGGAAGTGATCGAAACGGTGCGCCTGTGCGATCACCACCAGGTCCCCTTTGTCGCCCGTGGCAGCGGAACCAGCCTGTCTGGCGGCTCGCTGCCGATCAAGGATGGCATCGTCATCGCTCTCAATCGCCTGAATCGCATCCTGCGGGTTGATCCGGGTGAGCGCCTGGCTGTCGTCGAGCCAGGCGCAGTCAACTTGGACGTCACCAAAGCGGCTGTACCGTACGGCCTGTATTACGCCCCCGACCCATCCAGCCAGCTGATCTGTACCATTGGAGGGAATCTGGCCTTTAACGCCGGTGGCGCCCATTGCCTGAAGTACGGTATGACCAGTAACCATATTCTGAGCATTAAAGCGGTCCTGCCGGATGGCGAGGTTGTCACCCTGGGTGGGGAAAGCCTGGAAGACAGTGATCTCAATCTAACCGGTCTGTTTGTCGGCTCAGAAGGCCTGTTTGGGATTGCCCTGGAGATCACCCTGCGCCTGATGCCCAGGCCGGAGGTATATCAAACCATCCTGGCAGCCTATAGCAGCCTGGAAGCGGCGGGCGATGCGGTCACCAAGGTCGTCGCTTCGGGTTTGCTCCCCGGTGCGCTGGAGTTTATGGATCGATTGGCGATCCAGGCGGCGGAGGCTGCCGTCCAGGCCAACTACCCACCCGGCGCCGAAGCCGTCCTGATCGTGGAGCTGGAAGGCGACCGCGACCAGGTGGATGAGGAATTCAAGGTGCTGATGGAAGTCTTGGAATCAACGCGCCCGGATGCCATCCGCATTGCTCAAGACGAGGCCGACCGCCAGCGCATCTGGAAAGGGCGCAAGAGCGCCTTTTCTGCGGTGGGCCGCCTCAGCCCAGATTTCCTGGTACAGGATGGCGTTGTGCCCCGCAGCCGCCTGGGCAAGGTGATGGCCGAGATTGGCAGGCTCAGCCAGGAATATGGCCTGCGCGTTGCCAATGTTTTCCATGCTGGCGATGGCAACCTTCATCCCCTGATCTTGTACGATGGTCGGGAAGCCGGCGCGTACGAGCGCGCTGAAGAGCTGGCAGGAAAAATCCTGCGGATGTGCGTCGAATATGGTGGCTCGATCACTGGCGAGCATGGCGTGGGTGTCGAGAAACGCGCTTATTTGCTAGAGATGTTCAACGAAGACGATATCGACGCCATGCAACGCCTGCGCCTGGCAATCGACCCCAGGGAGATCTCTAACCGGGGCAAGATGTTCCCCGATGGCACCTCTCCTGCGCTTCGTTTTTCCGGCCCACACCCGCTGGAAAAAGCGGGCATCATCTCCCGAGAATAAACCATAAGGGCAGAGCGGATTCAATAGCCAGCCGCTCTACCGCTTGCTTTTCCGGAGGTCCCATGACGATTGCACAGCCGAAGACGATCGATGAAGCGCGCCTTATCATACGCCAGGCCGTGCGCCTCTTGCCGCGCGGCGGCGGCACAAAACCTGCCCTTTCCACTCCGCTGAATGGCGTGGATATCATCGATATGACCCGGTTGAGCGGGATGCTGGAATATGAGCCTGGTGAGTTCACCTTCACTGCCCTGGCAGGCACGCCGGTTGCCCAGGTGTCGCAGATCCTGGCTGAGCATGGCCAGTATTTGCCTTTCGATCCCCTCCTGGCTGGCCGCGGCGCTACCCTGGGAGGGACGGTCGCCGCGAACTCAAGCGGTCCGGGCCGCTTTCACTATGGTGGTCTGCGCGATTTCTTGATTGGCGTTCGTTACATTGATAGCAAAGGCAACCTGGTGCGCGGCGGCGGTAAAGTAGTGAAAAACGCCGCCGGTTTCGACCTGCCCAAGCTGATGGTGGGCAGCCTGGGCTGCTTTGGCGTGCTGGTCGAGCTATCTTTCAAAGTGTTGCCCAGGCCTGAAACTTTCGTCACCCTGCGTCTTGAGCTGGATGACCTGGCCGGCGTCCTGCAAGCCATGCAAAAGGCCTCCGATGCTCGTCTGGATGTGGAAGCTGTGGATATCCTGCCTCGGGACCAAGGTTATGTTTTATACATTCGCCTGGGTGGGTTGCAGGCCGCCATACCCTCCCGCCTGGAACGCTTGCGCAACCTCTTCACCATTCGCGGGGAGGTGGTCGAAGGCTTGGAAGAAACCGGCCTGTGGAACGCTGCTCGCGAGCTGGAATGGGCGCTGCCCGACGGTTCACTTGTCAAGGCCGCTTTAACCCCCGAGCGCATCCCCAGGCTGGAGGTTTTCCTGGCCGGAAAACCGGTGTTGCGGCGCTATTCCTGCGGCGGGCAGATGGCCTGGCTGTCTGCAGATGCACCGCTTAAAGAGCTCAACGAGTGGTTTTATTTGCTACATCTGAACGGCACGGCCTTCTTTGGGCCTCCAGGCTGGCCACGCCTGGGTGAATTTACAGGCCGGCCGTTCTATCTGCGTGTCAAAGATGCGCTTGATCCGGCGCGCCATTTTATGGAGGTCTGACATGCAGCACACCATCCCGGTCTCCAATCTTGAGAAGAGCCTCGGTCCGCAAGCCAATTCGATGGCGCAGGCGATAGAGTCTTGCATTCACTGTGGCTTCTGCCTGGCGGTTTGCCCCACCTACCAGGTGTTGGGTGAGGAAATGGACTCGCCGCGTGGCCGCATTGTGTTGATGAAATCCGTCCTGGAAGGCGATATTCCCCTGGGGGAGGCGATCCCTTACATCGACCGCTGCCTGGGCTGTCTGGCCTGTGTCACAGCCTGCCCCTCCGGGGTGCGTTATGGGGAGCTGGTGACGCCTTTCCGCGCTTACGCTCGCGGCCGGGTCGAACGACATGCGATGCAAAAAGTGCAACACAGCCTGCTTACTCAAACGTTGCCCTACACCCGGCGCTTCCGCTCCGCGATCACAGCCGGTAAGCTTGCCAGGCCGTTCAGCGGCCTGCTGCCCGATGAAATCCAAACCATGTTGGGTATGCTCCCAAAGCGCCTGCCGGATTACGAGCCTTTACCTGCTGTGACACCCGCCGAGGGACCGCTTCGAGCGCGGGTTGCTCTGCTGGTTGGCTGTGTGCAGGAGGTGCTTGCCCCCGAGATCAATAGAGCTACCTTGCGGGTTCTGTCTACGAATGGCGTTGAGGTCATCGTTCCAGCGGAGCAGGGTTGCTGTGGCGCCCTGCTATTGCACACCGGCGATCATTCCAAGGCGCGGGCTTTGGCTCGCCAAAACCTGTCCGTCATCACGACCGATGTGGACGCAATACTTACCAACGCCGCCGGGTGTGGATCGGGTATGAAGGATTATGAGCTGTTGTTCAAAGGTCGGCCTGAGGCAAAGAAAGCAGTCCAATTTGCGCACAAAGTCCAGGATGTCAGCCAGTTCCTGGCCGGCTTGGGCATGTTACCACCACCGTCGTTGCCCCAGCCGCTCAAAGTCGCCTATCATGACGCCTGCCATCTGGCTCACGCTCAGGGCATCACCGCCCAGCCGCGCAGCCTGCTGGCTGCCATCCCAAACCTGACCCTGGTTGAGATCCAGGATAGCGCGACTTGCTGCGGCTCGGCGGGGACTTATAATCTGGAGCAGCCCGAGATCGCTGCCGAGCTGGGCCAGCGCAAGGCATTGAATATCATCCAGAGCGGTGCAGAAGCGATTGCTATGTGCAACATCGGCTGTATGGTTCAAATCCGTAACCATCTGCAGACACAGGGCAAACTGCTGCCGGTCTTCCATGTGATGGAGCTGCTCGATATGGCCTATACACGGCCTCAGGATTAAATCCGTCACCAAATTGAAGTTTCAGGTTGCATTATCTGTGATATAATAGAACATATATTCTATTTTGGAGATTGGTTGTGTACCGCGGGCGTGTGGATGGGCTGACCATTGTCGGTGTTGCTTTTCTCATCTTTATCGTCTTCAATGTGCTGAGCGACCGGGGCTGGTTCTCGGGCGTTTCGCAGCTATTCAACCAGCCGCAGGCTGTATCCGCCGACGCCTCGGAAAACGGTGACAATTCAGATCTACAGGGTGGGGAAACCCAGGTTGATACCGCAGCTCTTCAAGCTGTTGAC
>MGNS01000156.1:16817-24173 GCA_001795165.1 Chloroflexi bacterium RBG_16_57_11 | reverse complement strand
CGGCATGTCCTACGGCCACATGGCGATCGACCTCTCAGCAGGAAAAGGCACGACCATTATCTCCCCGATCAATGGCGAAATCACCGAGCTCTTCATCGACCAGTACGGTAATCCAACCTTGATCCTGGAAAACTCGCATTATCAGATCCTGATGTTGCACGGCGATTACAGTGTACAGGTCGGCCAGCAGGTCACGATCGGGCAGCCGGTTGGCACCGAAAGCAATCACGGCTACACCCTGGACGCATTGGGCCGGCTGTGCGCCGGCCGGGACTGCGGCTACCACACCCACCTGAATATCTTCGATAAGCAGTTGGGCTCGAACGTCAATCCCCTGGAAGTATTGCCCTGATGATATAAATTCGAATAAATCCTGTTCTCGATCTTTTTTAGGCTGGAAACAACACTGATATAATCCGGTCATCAGGATTATGCCCCCTCTGGTTCGCCTAATCTGTTTTAGAAAGATTGGAACTTGTTTAGCATGGTCACTGAAATTCCAGCAGGTCTTCACCCTTACTTCCAGGAATATGACCCGGCAAGCTTAAATATCATACACGATGCAGACTTGATCATCCAACGCACGCTTGAATTCGGCACATGGGATGAGCTGCGCTGGCTTTTTCAAACCTATCAGATAAAACGAATTCGCTCTTTCTTACGTCAACGTGGAGAGAGAATGTTACGACCGGTAACATTTTATTATTGGCGCAAGCTGCTTAGAGTTCACCAATGGAGAAAATCTCCTTTCCCTACGACCAAAGGTGAATTGTGGAAATTCTAACGCTTGCCGATCCGCACTGGGAGGCGCTAACGCTCGAGACACGAGATGCGCTTCAACGTGTGAGCGAGTTAACCTTTATCGATCGCTTCTATCTCGCCGGGGGTACCGGATTGGCGCTCCACCTTGGCCATCGTTTTTCGGTTGACCTGGATTTCTTCTCTCAGGCCTCGGATTCTGTCGGACCAGATGAGCGTGCGCTTCTCCGTGAAGCCTTTGAAGATCCATCTCTGATCATAACCTATGATAAAGACACAACCTTCGTGGCAAGTTGGCGCGATGTTGGGATCAGTTTCTTCCGGCTGCAAGCATATCCATTGGTCCAAACGCCGATTCAATTGGATAGAATCCCTCTTGCCACCGTCGAAGAAATAGGTGCTATGAAATTAGCCGCCATCATTGACCGAGGCACACGAAAAGACCTGGTTGATGTTTATTTTATCCTTCAAAGAGTGCCGTTAACGACCTTGTTTCAAATCGCATCGGTCAAGTATTCCAGGGTGACAACCTTCGCTGTCAGCGCTACCCGTGCTTTGGCATATTTCGAGGATGCCGAAACAATTCCCATGCCCCGCATGCTGGATCGCACCTCCTGGACCAAGATGAAACGCTTCCTCGAGCGCCAGGCGATGGAAGCCGGACGCCAGCATCTGGAAGATTTATGGACCTGACCTGAACGTCTCAATATTTTTCCACTTTTCCTCTCCCCAACCAGACTTTCACCCCGCCATTCACAGTCTCAAACGACATATCCAGCTTTAACCCGGTCTGCGCCAGCAGGCTTTTATCGCTGCACAGGATCGCCGCCTGCCAGCCCAAGTAGCTCCGCCGCAGCACGTTGCCCAGCTGGGCATACAAGTTACGCAGGTCTTTGCCCTCGCTCACCCGCAGCCCGTAGGGCGGGTTGGTCACCACCCAGCCTGGTCCCTCCGTGGGCTGGATCGCCGAAATCGCCTGGCAGGCGAACTCGATACAATCCGTAACCCCCGCCCGCTCTGCGTTTGCCCGCGCTATCTCGATCGCCCCGGCGTCCCGGTCGGAGGCCTGGATCGGCGGCAGGTCAGTATCGGCGTTGGGTTGTACCTCAGCCAGCAGTGCCTCCCATCTTTGCGGCTCGTAACCTGGCCAATCCATAAACGTAAAGCGACGCTTTATTCCCGGCGGAAATCCGCCTCGCATCAACGCAGCCTCGATCGCAATCGTACCCGATCCGCAAAAAGGATCGATCAGTGGCGATTGGACATCCCAACCAGATGCCAGCAGCATCCCCGCTGCCAGGGTCTCACGCAGGGGCGCTTTGGCCGTCGCCAGGCGGTAGCCGCGCCGGTGCAGCAGCGCCCCCGATGTATCCACGCTGACCGTACAATGGTCGTTCAGCAGCCGCACAATCACCAGCTGTGGCGGCCGGTCATCTTCGCTTTCGACTGGCTTTAGTATCGGTGTGGGTCGCCCCAGCCGGTCGCCGATCGCCCCCGCCACCCGCTCCGCCACCGCGTCGGAATGGTAAAGGCGGGATTTATGACAGGTCACGTGCAGCCGCACAGGCTGTCCCGGCCTCAGGTAGCGCTCCCAGGCCAGCCGCCCGGCTTTCTTGCGCAGCTCTGAAAAGGCTGCCGCGTAAAAATCGCCCAGCCTCACGATCACCCGGCTGGCCGTGCGTAGGTGCAGGTTAGCACGGTTCAGCTCGTCCAGCCCGCCGTTGAAAGCTACGCCGCCGCTCTCCACCGGTGATCGCTCATCTTGTTCCGCCCCTAAAACCCCCAGGTATCGTAGCTCCAGCGCGATAAGCCCCTCCAGCCCAGGCACGGTGATTACGAAGAATGTTTCCATGCCCCAATGACTGTTAAGCAAACTCTCATGCGAATGGATTCCTGACCATAACCGTCGGGTAACTTTGCCCAGGGTTTAGATCTTCAGACCACAGGATTTCGCAGCCCAACGACATCGCGCTGGCAATGATCATCGCATCCCAGAAGGCAAGTTGTTGCCGACTTTGAATAGCTATCGCCTCTAACACATCATTGGCGCCGGGTTGATGCACCTGCCAGGTTGACAGGTCAGCGATGAGCTCTGCTGCTATTTCAGGGGCAAGCGGCTCCGGAACTTTTTGCGTGACCTTCACATAGAATTCCTGCAGCACCTGAATGCTGAGACAGCCCTTCCGGTTTTCCCATAACTCCCTGAGCAGCTGTTTTGATCGTTCATGCTTGGGGCCGGCGGATCGGTCGTGGGCGTAAATCAGCACATTCGTATCCACGAATTGTAGCGAGTCAGCGTCGCTCATGTAGTCTGTCCCTTGATACCTTGATAACGCCGCCTGTGCCAAGGTCATATCCGCGCTCAAGCGCTTGCAGGTGCCGCCGCTGGGCGTATGTAAACTGCTCTTCCTGCTCTACCATGCGCCTCAGAGCCTGGGTTAACAGGCTGGACACGGATGTGTTCCGTTGCACCGCCAGCAGCTTTGCTCTCAGCAGGATGTCCTTAGGCAGTGACAAAGTGATATTTTGTGTTTCCATATAACCTCCACGTATAATAGTGTATCACGAAAACACGTGAAAATCAATGCCGGCTTTAGTTTAAGAAAAGGATTGTTGTCCCAAACCTTGGGACATCTTTCCTATTGACCTGTGACACCTGCCTCGTGATTAATGGATAATACTTATATATAATGTCTTCAACATTAACTGTTCAAGACAAGGAGACCAAATCCATGAACCGCTTATCTCGTTCGACCGCTCTCAAGACCGCTGCTGTACTTTCGTTTTTGTCCAGCACATATAGCGTCATTTTTGCGCTGCCCATGATCGCTCAAGGTGCTATGGCTGTTGATCAGGGAGGTGATTCCCCACCCTATTTCGTCTTAGTGCTCGCGGTTATCCTTGGCGTTGTCGGCATCGTTGCTGCTTATGGGTGCTGGAAGCAGATGCGATGGGGTGTCATTTTGACCATCATCGTCAATCTGCTTGGCGGGCTGAGCGCTGCGCCTGGCATTCTCTTCGCTCCAACAACCCAATTATTTGTTAGTGCCAGTGTCAGCGTGGCAATCAGTATTGTCATCATTGTACTGTGCCTGTGGCCTGACCGCAAGCTGGCCACTGCTTAACCGTATGATCTGACATAACAGATCTTTGGTTATCCACGGGTTCGTAAAACCTGTGGGTCTACTTTGTGGGATAATGCCCCTATGACACGCAAGCTGGATGCGGACGCGCTTCTGTCCCTGTTGCTGACTGGACTGTTGGTCATTAGTTATGTTGTGCTGGTGTATGTCCTGGTGGTCGCCATCGGCACGCCACCGGCGTTTCGTGGCCCAGGTCCAAATATCAATCCGCCGTGGTGGATCAACCTGATCGCCTTCATCTTGATCGCGTTAACGGCACTGCCGGTATATCGCTGGGTCCGCCGGGGTGTGCGCGATCTCGTTTACGGACAGCACGAGAATCCCTATCCTGCTTTGGCCCAGCTCAGCCAGCGCCTTAAGTCCACCCCCTCCCCGCATGCCATCCTGCCTGCCATAGCAGAGACCATCGCCCATACGCTCAAGCTGCCCTATGTTGAGATCGAGGCTCAGCTTTTGGACGCCAGCCGTGCCGAGTCCACACGCGTGACTGCGTATGGCAACCCGCCCAAGGGCGCTGCCATCCAGCGCCTGCCCTTGACCTATTACGATACAACCGTAGGCGAGCTGCATGTGGCTGCCCGGCGCGCGGATGAGCCGCTCTCGCCTTCCGACCTGGCCGTGCTGCACGACCTGGCGCGTCAGGTCGGCATTGCACTCTACGCCGCCCAATTGACTGACGACCTGCAGCGGGCGCGCGAGCGCCTCGTGATTGCCCGTGAAGCCGAGCGCCGCCGCATCCGCAACGACCTGCACGATGGACTGGCTCCTACCCTGTCATCCTTGCAGCTCCAGCTCGGCGCAGCCCGCAACCTGATCCGCCAGGATCCCGACCAGGCCGAAGCCTTGCTGAATGAGCTGGGTGAAGATATTCGTAGCGCCACTGCCGAGGTACGACAGTTGGTTTATGACTTGCGCCCCCCATTGCTGGATGAGCTGGGCCTGGTAGGGGCGATCAGGGCATTTAAAATCCCCGACCCGCAGTTCTGCTTTGAAGTCGCCGCTCCAGAGCCTATGCCTGAGCTGCCTGCTGCGGTGGAGGTGGCGGCCTATCGCATTCTCACCGAAGTGCTCCATAACGTGGTCAAGCATGCCCATGCCACTGAATGTATGATTTACATTGATGTGGGCAACGCTCGCCTGACTCTCAACGTTGCCGATGATGGCAAAGGTCTGCCAGAGGCCTACACATCCGGCGTCGGCCTGGCGTCGATGCGCGAGCGCGCCGCCGAGCTGGGCGGCAGCTTGACCATCCATCCTTGCGATGGGGGTGGTGTGTGCGTCACCGCCGTGTTGCCTCTGAAGGTATAACTTTATGGGGACGCTGTTCCTGACCGCTGACTACCTACACTTTCGGATCATTCAACGAATAGAAAAAATGGACACCCTCACCGTTCTAATCGCCGATGATCACCCCGTCTTCCGCAAAGGCCTGCGGGCGCTGCTGGCTTCGATGCCCGAGGTTGAGCTGGCAGGCGAAGCCACCACCGGCGAAGAAGCCATCCGCCTGGCCGAGCAGCTTCAGCCAGACGTATTCCTGATGGATCTGAACATGCCCGGCGGTGGCGGGCTGGCCGCCATCCGCCAGATCGTCCAGACCAGCCCGCATATCCGCATCCTAGTGGTAACCATGTTTCAGGATGATGACTCGGTCTTTGCCGCCCTGCGCGCCGGCGCCCGCGGATACGTTTTGAAGGACATGAGCGACTCCGATGTCAGCAGGGCCATCCTGGCCGTGGGCCGTGGCGAGGCCATCTTCAGCCCGGCCATCGCCGAGCGCCTGATGAGCTTCTTTGCCGCCCGCCCGGCCTTGCCAACCGAGATCTTCCCCGAGCTGACCGACAGCGAGCGCAACGTGCTCAGGCTGATGTCCCAAGGCGCCAATAATGACACCATCGCCCGCCAGCTCTCCTACAGTCCAAAGACTGTGCGCAACTACGTCTCCAACATTTTTAGCAAGCTCCAGGTCGCCGACCGTGCCCAGGCGATCGTTAAAGCACGCCAGGCAGGCTTGGAATGATTTCGGACGGTTGCACAATAGCGCTTCTCTGATGCGGTCTTGGTACTCTAATCCTTTATCTCCTCGCCAAACAGATTGGGCTGGAGAATTTCGCCCGATAATAAAGCGTAAACGATCCCACCCAGCGGCCCCAAAAGACCACTCAGGGCCATAATCTTTGCATTGCGTTTGGCCCATTTCTCGAGTGACGGAGCGATTGTTGCCAGCAAACGCGTTTGCAACCGCCCGGTCAAGTATCCAGCTAACCACAATGTAGCAAAATACAACACCCCCACTATCGGTGGAAAACACAATAAAGTCATCGATGGTACAATAATTGCATTGTTTTCAATGGACTCGATTGCTGCGGGTAAAATAGTCAGTATGATTGCCCCACAGACGTAAAACCCCAAAAATCCACCCAAGGTCCCAAAGAATGCATAGGCCGACCAGCGACCGGCTTGTTGTAGCACGGCTGCTAAGCCAATCCACTGGCCGGCTGCCCAGATGGCGGACAGGACAATGCCAACCACGGGCATCCAAAGTATGAACGACTTGGCAAGAGAAAACGTTGTCGTCGAGAGTGTACCCAACCAGTACAGGGGGAGTAGCATGACGCCGGCGGCCGTCAGCCAGGCTAAACCATTAGCCAGGACCCAGCCTAGCTTCCATCTGCTACTTGATATTTGCCCTGACTGTGGTTCGCTTCCTGCCGGCCGGGTAAGTAGAGCTGCCACTAATAACAGGAGGAGCAATGCCAATGTCAGGAAGGCGAGGACCGGCAGGCGATCGCTGGCTCCGACCTCAAAAGCCTGAGAACCATAGAGCGACAATTGATTATAATTCAAAATGAACAGGCGCTGTTGTCCGACTGCATATTCGTGGGCGCTGATCCAGATACTCCCATCCGGGTGTATAGCGAGCGATTGCCCATCCGGTAGATCTTCCGCCAATCCAAAGGTGTTCTGAATTTTTCCAATATTCTTCCATTGCCCTGCATCCCGGATGATGATTCCTTGGCGGTATAGCGATGTTGCGTACACACGGCCGGCGCCGTCCGTTTCGATGCGTAAGACGTAAGGGGTGTTAGGACGATCTGTCTGGATTTCGAGGCGCCAATCCGGTCGGCTCCCTTCGTCAGCCGCAAGCGTACTTAGCGAGATCAGCCCTTCGTTTGTTGCTATCCAGGCGCGCCCGGCCGAATCGAAAGCAATGTCCCGAATCCACACTCCCTGCCGCATGCCCTTCTTGGAATCCTGCTTATTCTTGAGGTATGGAATCAGGCTAATCGGATATTCCGTCCAACCGGTTCCATCATATACAAAAAGTCCTTTATTCTCGTCAGTTCCGACCCAGATGCGCCCTAACGGATCAACCGCCAGGACCGACACATGATAGCCAAAAGATCGATTGGCTTGTAACTTAACCCAGGCATTCCTATCGAAAATGATCACACCG